>NZ_JBQQCC010000007.1:0-439706 GCF_052245635.1 Nonomuraea sp. KM88
GTTACGGCGGTTATGGCGGGAAGGAAACACCCGGTTACATTCCGAACCCGGAAGTTAAGCTTCTCTGCGCCGATGGTACTGCACTCGGGAGGGTGTGGGAGAGTAGGTCACCGCCGGACAATCTTTGAAGGAAAGGGCCCCCGACGCCAAGCGCGTCGGGGCCCTTTCCGTATGTGCGACTCAGGGCAGTTGCGGGCGGGCCACGAAAACACCCCAGCCTAGATACTGGCGTCCGTACTCAAGGTGCGAGCGGCGCGAGCGGGTGAGGAAGTCGCGCATGGCGGGAGCGTCGACATCGTCGGGGTTCTCGCGTAGCCAGTCGCTGATGGTCCACCATTGGCTGGCCACATACCTGTCCCAGCCGTCCTGGTCGGCGAGCGCCATTTCCAGAAGTTCGAAACCTGCATTCTCGAAACGGTCCGCCGTGCCGGCCAATGACGTGAACAGGCCGTCCGCTATGCCGAGTGCCTCGTATGCCTCCTGCGGCGGCGGCGTTGTCCAAAAACACTCACCGACCAGAGCGATGCCGTTCGGACGGAGATGCCGGCGCATCAATGACAGCGTGCCCTCAAGACCATCGCCGATCCAGGTCGCACCGATACAGGACACGATGTCGAACGACTCCGGCGTGTCTTCGTATGTGGCCGCGTCGGCCTCCACCAGATTGAGCTGACCGGCGACGCCGAGTTCGTCGGCGCGGGCTCTGGCCGCTTCCAGAAAGACCTTGCTGATGTCCACGCCGACGCCCTGAACTCCATAATCGGCCGCCCACCGAGCGAGCAGCTCGCCTTTTCCGCAGGCGAGGTCGAGTTGGCGGGATCCGGGAGCGATGCGGCAGATCCGGCCCAGAAGATCCAGCTTTTCATTGGTCAGAGGATTGAGCGTGCGGTGGTTGGACTCGGCTATTTCGTGGAAGCGAAGTGACATGCGGACCAGTCTTGCCGATTGGTCGATTTCCGGTCCAACGATTAAACCGGTTGCCGACAGGCTCATGGACGTGTCAGGGCTTGCTACCCTGGAAGGACCGGGCCACCCCACAGGTGGCCTTCGTCGCGTCAGGCCCGAGGGCGGGCGGCGACCAGCCCCGGCAGACCGTTGTTGTGAGTCCGCCGGGTGAGCCAACGAAATGGACCAGAAGTGAACAGAGATAACGGATCGGACGGCGGACAGCGCGGCCGCGGAGACAACGAGGACCGGCACTCCGGCGGAGGCGGCCGAAGCGGCGGCTACGGCTCGCGCGGGCGCGACTCTGGCGGCGACCGTCCGTTCCGTTCCGACGACAGGTCGCGCCGGGGCAACCGAGGAGACAGAGAACCGCGACGGGACGAGGGCCACTGGGAGCCGCGCGGTCCGCGGCGTGAGGGTGACGGTCGTCGGTCGTTCCGGGATCGCGATGATCGGGGTCCGCGTCGCGAGGGTGGTTACGGTTCTCGTCGTGAGGGCGAGCGTGGTTCGCGGCGTGAGGGTGGGTTCGACCGTGGTCCCCGTCGTGAGGGTGGCTATGGGGAGCGGCGTGAGGGCGGTTACGGTCCCCGTCGTGACAGTGATCGTGGCCCGCGGCGTGAGGGTGGATACGATCGCGGTCCCCGTCGTGATGATGACGGTCGTCGGTCATTCCGAGACAGGGATGACCGTGGTCCGCGTCGCGAGGGCGGTTACGGTTCTCGCCGTGAGGGTGGATACGACCGTGGTCCCCGTCGTGACGATGACGGTCGTCGGCCGTTCCGGGAGCGGGACGATCGCGGCCCCCGTCGCGGCGGTTATGGGGAACGGCGTGAGGGCGGCTACGGCGCTCGCGGCGACAGCAGCTCTCGCGGTGACCGGCCGTTCTCCCGCGACGACCGTGAGGAGCGCACCGGATCCCGAGCCAGGTACGGCAGGTCCGATCGCGAGGCCGAGGCGCCACAGCGCGAGCGGTTGCCCGAGGTCGCGCCCGACATCACCGCGGACGAACTCGACAAGGAAGTCCTGGAAGAGCTTCGTTCGCTGCCCGGTGACCTCGCCGACCTCGTCGGCCGGCACCTGGTGGCGGCCGAACGCGCGCTCGAGGACGACGACCCCGACCGGGCGCATGAGCACACGAAGGTCGCGCGCAGGTTCGCGGCGCGCATCGGTGTCGTACGCGAGGCCGCAGGCATCGTCGCCTATCGCGCGGGCCATTTCTCCGAGGCGCTGAGCGATCTGCGGGCGGCCAGGCGGATGACGGGCTCGGATGTGTACCTCGCGGTCATGGCCGACTGCGAGCGGGGCCTCGGCCGTCCGGAAAGGGCCATCGACCTCGTACGCTCGCCGGAAGCCGAACGTCTCGACAGGGCCGGACGCATCGAGCTGACCATCGTCGAATCCGGAGCCCGGCGCGACCTGGGCCAGCACGACGCCGCCGTGATCACCCTGCAGCGCCTGCCCGAACTGCGCGACCCGCAGCCCAAGCCGTGGTCGGCCCGGCTGGCCTTCGCCTATGCGGACGCACTGGCCGATGCCGGCCATCAGGAGGCGGCCACCGACTGGTTCGGGAGGGCGATGGCGTTCGACGAGGACGGGGAGACGGACGCGGCGGAGCGGTACGCGGAGCTGACCGGGTCCGTTATCGAGGACCTCGAGGAGGACTTCGACGAAGAAGTGTCCGACGACGGCGGGAGCGAGGCCGGCGACCTCGCTGCGGGGAGTCTCCTGAAGAGGGAGGCGGAGCAGGTCAGGGCCGTCGACGTGCCCGACGCGGAGCAGGCGGACGTACCTGATGAAAAGGGCGCGGCCGCTGAGGAGGAGCCCAGGACGGAGCGAGCTCCGGCAGGCGTTCAGGGCGTCGAGGCCCGGGAGGCGGAGGTCGAGGCTCCCGAGGCTCGTGACGCCGGCGTTCGGGACGTCGAGGTCCGGAAGGACGATGCGGATCCCGAGGTTCGTGACGTCGATGTGGCGGACGCGGCGGGTCGGGACGAGGACCGAGACGTTCGGGACGCGAAGCCGGCAGCTGAGGGCGAAGGGCCGGAGCAGGGCGAGAAGTCACCGGGTCGCGCTGCTGACCGGCAGCATGCTCCTGCGGCCAAGGACGAGGATGGCGAGACCCCGGCTATCACACCGGCGTTCATCGAGCCTGACTTCGGCGACGTACTTGATGAGCCCGCCTCGGACCGGCCCAAGACGGACGACTGACACCGGACACCCCGCCGCTACCCGATCCGGGGCGGCGGGGTGTCGCGTCCCCAAGGCTGCTGTCGGCCCTGCGTCACGCGCGATGATCACCCGTCACGGTGAGACGCGGTCGAGCCAGTGGAGAATCCCCGCCACGTTCGAGGGTGCTCCGCTCAGCAACTCGAAGTGCTCGGCCGTCGGGTCGTCGGCCTTGAGCGCGGTGTAGCGCTCCTTGGTGCGGTCTCTGACCATGGCGACGGCGTGGTCCAGGTCCATGCCTTCGGAATGGGCCTGCCGGGTGAGGTCGACCCAGACGCGGAGCTCTTCGGCGGACCGCTCGAGAGTCTCCTGAACGGCGTCGACCGGCCCGTAGTGGCTGAAAAGCAGACGTTGTGGCCCAAGCGCCTCGAACAGCGCGATCGAGTCGAGCGCCGTCCGCAGGTCGAAGTCCGGCGGGGGCGTCGCGGGGCGTAGGTCGCCCGTCTCGGGCAAGTAGACGCCTGCGGCGTCGCCGACGTACAGATCTCCGGTGGCGGAGTCGACCAGCCCCACGTGGTGTTTGGCGTGTCCGGGCGAGTAGTGGCTGCTCAGCGTGCGCCCGTTGCCCAGGTCGATGGCGCCGGTGTCCCCGAGGGCGACGATGCGCTCGGACTCGGTGGGGGACAGCTCGCCGAAGAGCGTGTCGAGACGGTCACCCCAGACCATGCGCGCACTGGCCATCAACCGGGCCGGATCCGCGAGGTGCCGGGCCCCTTTCTCGTGGACGACGACCTGGGCGGAAGGGAAGAATCTGGCGATGTCCCCCACGCCTCCGGCGTGATCCAGATGAATGTGGGTCACCACGACGGTGGCCAGGTCCTCCGGCCCGACGCCGAGTGACGCGAGCGCGTCACGGACTACGGGAGCGGACGTCGAGGTGCCCGTCTCCACCAGGCACGGTCGATCGCCCAGAATCAGATAGCCGGCCGTGATGCCCGAGTATCCCGCCATTTTGGTGTCGATCTCATAGACGTCGCCGCCCAGAGCGGTGATGTTGTCCACAGGCACTCCCGCGCGTTCAGCCGTTATCCCCAGAACAGCATTCCAGCCGGTCCGGCTTTCTCCTCATCGTAGAGAGTGATCTCCACCAGAGCACCGACAGGGAGGATGACAAGTGGACCGCAACGAGGTCTTGCTGGTGGGGAGGCTGTCAGCGGCGGCCGAGGGGCACGCGCTGCCGAGCGGCGACACCGTGACGAAGTGGCGCGTCATCGTGCGCCGCCGACGGCACAGGCGCGGCGCCGCCCTGACGGACAGCATTCCGTGTGTCACCTTCAACCCGGAGGTCGCCGCCATCGTGCGCACTCTCAAACCACGCGACTTCATCGAGGTGACAGGGGCATTCCGCTGCCGGGTCTTCGGCCCTTCTGCGGCCAAGATCTGGAGGTACGAGGTGGAGGTGAGCTCCGCCAAACCGTTCGAGGCCGAGCTCACCGAACCCGCCGACCCGGCCGCCGATCCGCCCTCCGGCTCCGAGGGGACCGTCACCGCTCTGATCCCCAGGCAGGTGGCCTACCTGGCGCGCGCCAGCTGACCTCGGCCACTCACCCTGGTCCGCCCTGCCTCGCGCCTGCACACCGCGCAGGGCCCGTACGACAGCGCGCACAACCCGCAGGGTCGCAGGGCTGCGCGTCCGCGCGATTCCGTACGGGGCTTCGAGGGAGGCGGGGCCTCAGTCGATCGCGAACGTGCGCAGGACCAGACCGGTCCTGGGTTTCGGGCCGAAGGAGGTGCTCTTGCGGGGCACCCGTTCGCCGCCGGCAGCGACGGCAAGCACCTCTTCGGCCTTGAGGGGGTTGAGGATCACGGCGGTGCCGCCAGAGCGGGCAGCCAGCCGCGCCGCTGCCCGCGCGTCGTGATGCACGATGCGCACGGTTCGCTCGTTGTCGCGCATTCCCCACACCTTGGGCATGACGAACTCGGAAAGGACGGAAGTGTTGAGGGAGTTCCAGCGGCCGGAGCGGTCGGGCGGCATCGCGTGGGCGAGTTGCACCGGGTCGGGATCGGTGAGCAGGTGCGCACCGATCTCCCCGGCGAGCAGGAACGCCGGCTCCGCCGCCTCCTCGAGCGCCGCCAGCCCCCGTGCAAGGTCGTCATAGTCGTGCACGCGCCACGATCCCTTCGCCCTGGCGGCCGCCTCGTCCAGCGGAAGCCCGGGGATCACGCGGTGGATGGCCTGCAAGTCGGGTGGGTACGCGGAGGTGTCGACGAGCAGGGCCAGCCCGAAGTCCCACGGCCCGGCCGTCGAGCGGCCAGCGTCCGCGGGGCCGTCCTCACCGGCCGGGGCGCCATCGACCTGGGCAGAAGGGTCGTGCCGCCGAGCCCCGGCGCTGTCGACCCGTTGCGACGCCTGATCGATCGGCTCCGGCACCGGACGGATCGGTCCGGCTGCGGGCCCGGTCCGTTCCGGCGCCGGGCCGGTCGGTGGCGGCGTGGGCTCGTCACCGTCGGGGGCCGGCTCGCCGGCCGGGTCGGCCTGAAGGTGGGATTCGTGCTCCTGGCGCTGGAGGACGCGGTACGTCGCATACCTGTGGTGTCCGTCGGCGATCAGCGCCTGCCGGTCATGGAGGTCGGCATTGATGGCGGCGATCTCTTCCGGGTCCGTGATGGCCCAGAGGCGGTGTGTGAGGCCGTCCTCTGTGCGGGCCGACACCTGGGGCTGCCGATCCGAGGCCACCGCGTCGACCAGGCGGGTGGCGGTGCCGTTGGCGCCGTCGTAGAGGAGGAAGATGGGCTCGAGGTTGGCCTGAGTGGTGCTCATGAGAGCGAGCCGGTCGGCGACGGGGCCCGGCATGACATCCTCGTGCGGGAGGATGATGCGCTGCTCGGGGTCGGTCAGGCCCACGTCGCCGATGAGGCCGCGCTGCAGCACGCCTGCCCCGCTCTGCTCGTAGACGTAGAGCGCCGGCACGTCGTCGGCCACCAGCACGCCGGAGTCCAGCCACGCCTTCAGCGTGTCCCTCGCCTCGATGTACCGCGATTCGAGCGGCGCCTGGGCCGGCAGGGGAGTCACGGTGTCGGGTTGCCCTCCGAGCGGCGCCTGGGCTTGCGGGGAAGGCCCGGCGCCGGGGCGCTTCTCGGGCGCCGTGCCCGTGCGCGAGCCCTCGGGTCCTGTGCCGGGGCGGGGGCTCGCGGGGCCTGTGCCCGGGTGGGAGTTCTCCCTTCCTGCCTCCGGGGAGGAAGGAGCGCCGTCGACGGGCCGGGGCTCGGTGTCTTGCCCGGGGACGGGAGCGGAGGACGAATCGCCGGCGGGCGAGCAGGGAAGGATGAGCCGGACGACGTTGTTGGGGTGGGAGCTGAGGAGGGCTTCCACGTTGGCGTCGGAGATCAGGTCGTACGGCGGGGAGGTCACCTTGGCTGGATCTTCGACAGCGAAACGCACACCACGGAAGGGCCGTAGCACCAGTCCATCAGGCACCGGCAGTTCAGGAGTCCCCATACCGGGCATGCTCCCATAAATGTCTACGCTGTCCGGAAGTCGCCCCGGGGTTGCAGTCGGTCCCGTTCCGCGCCAGGACGAACGGGGATCATCATTCAGAGATGAAGGAGTCCTCACGCATGGATCAGAGTGGCAACGTTCACGATGAGAGCTCGGGAGCTCCTGAGGGCGGTGTTTACGACTGGTACCAGCGTGGGGTGCGGTTGCTGAAAGACGGCAGCCCGGCGGCGGCCGCGGCGCTGCTGGAGAGGGCTGCCGCGGCTGAGCCTGAGTCACGCAGCATCTTGGAGGCGCTGGCCAGGGCGCAGTTCAACTCCCGGCAGTACGCCGAGGCGGCGGCCAGTTTCCGCCAGATCGTGGACGCCAATCCGGCAGAGGATTACGCCTATTTCGGGCTCGGATTGTCGTTGTGGCGGACCGGGGACGTGAAGGGCGCGCAGGAACCGCTGGCCATCGCGGTCGCGATGCGGCCGGACGAGCGGCATTACGTGTCCGCGTTGAAGAGCGTCCGCGCGACCCTGCGGGCACGCCGGGAGATGTAGGCGTCCGGCCTACCCAGGCTGTCGCGGGACGTACGCGGCGGCTGGCCGGATCGGTGACGTGCGTGAACGATGGCGATCCGGCCATGCGGGCGTCGATGCCGGCCGCCTCGGCCATGAAGCGTTTCCAGCCCTCCTTCGTGAACGACGCGGTGCGCCGTCGCGCGTCCGCGCCAAGACCCGGGTGTTCCGGAGCCGCTCGGCCTCGGCCGGCGTGCTCGTCCCGGGGGAAATCACCGAACAGTTCGGCGCGTTCCTCGGTAGTGAGGTCCGGTTCCGCGGACATGGTCGTCCCTTCTGCGGTTCGCGTACGGGGGCGACGCTAAAGTCTCACGCGACGTGGGAGTCGAAGAGGAAGAGGCGCTGTGCTGATCGACGGCTATGACACCCTGCTGCTCGACCTCGATGGCGTGGTCTACCTCGGCGGTTACGCGGTGCCCGGGGCTCCGGCGGCGCTGGAGGAGGCGCGGCGGAAGGGGGTGCGGCTGGCGTACGTGACCAACAACGCCTCCCGGACGCCGGCGGCCATCGCGGCGCACCTGCGTGAGCTCGGGGCGCCCGCCACGGCCTCCGACGTGGTCACGTCGGCTCAGGCCGCCGCCCGGCTGGTCGCGGAGCGGGTTCCGCCGGGGTCGAATGTGCTGGTGGTCGGCGGGTCCGGGCTGCGGCTGGCCGTACGGGATCGAGGGTTGCGGCCCGTCTCGGCCGCCGCCGAGTCTCCTGCCGCCGTGGTGCAGGGGATCGCGCCAGGCCTGTCGTACGAGCTGCTGGCGGAGGGGACGCTCGCGGTGCGGCAGGGGGCGCTTTTCGTGGCCTCCAACGGCGACAGCACGATGCCCACGCGCCGGGGCGAGTTGCCGGGCAACGGGTCGATGGTTCGGGTGATCGCCTCTGCCACGGGGGTCGAGCCGGTGTACGCGGGCAAGCCCGATCCGCCGCTGCACCGGGAGTCGATGCTGCGTACGGGGGCCCGGCGGCCGCTGGTGGTGGGCGACCGGCTCGACACCGACATCGAGGGGGCCTCCAACGCCGGGGTCGAGAGCCTGCTGGTCCTGACGGGGGTGGCCACGCCGGTCGAGGTGCTGACGGCGGCGCCCCGGCACCGGCCCACGTACGTGGGGGAGGACCTCGGGACGTTGCTGCGGCCCTATCCCGAGGTACGCGACGGCTCGTGCGGCGGCTGGCGGGCCAGGTGGCGCGACGGCGTGTTGTGCCTCGACGGTGATGGCAGGCGGATCGACGGGCTGCGCGCCGCCTGCGACGCCGCCTGGTCCGCGGCCGGCGACGGGCAGATCGACGAGGGCGCCGTCAAGCCCGTGCTGGATCGTGTGGGGTGATGCCGGGCGGGCGGTTCACGGTCATGCGATCCGTTCGCTGGTCTGGCGGGCGAACTGCCAGGCGCCGACGGCGAGGAGCAGGACGCAGGCTATGACCAGCAGCGCGAGGGACAGCGGCACACCGCCGCCCCAGCCCCGCAGCACCAGCAGCCGGATGGCCTCGATGGCGTAGGTGAGCGGGTTGGCCCTGGCCACGGCCTCCATCCACGCCGGCATGGCCGACAGGGGCACGAACGCGTTGCTCATGAACAGCAGCGGCAGCGAGACGAACCCCGTGACCGCGAAGAACGTGCCGTGCGAGGGCACCGCGCAGGCCAGGGCCATCGCCGCGGACGTGAGCGCCAGCGTCAGCAGGGCCGTGGCCACCAGGATCGCCGGCACCCCCAGCGGCCCGGACTCCAGACGAAGCCCAGGGCCAGCGCGACCACCAGGATCACCAGCGTCTGAGCCGCGTTCATGCCCGTCTGGAACAGGAACCGCGAAAGGATCAGCGAGCTGCGCCTGATCGGCATGCTGAGCAACTTGTCCAGATATCCCGTCTCCTTGTCGAACAGCAGCGGCATCGCCGCCGTCACCCCGTTGCCCACCACGGTGAAGGCGATGACACCCGGCACAGCGAACGCGATGTAGTCGCCCGTCCCCACCACCCGGGGATCGACCGCGCCCCCGAGCGCACCGGCGAAGAAGACCAGCCACACGGCCGGCTGCAGCACGCTGAACAGCAGGCTGAGCCGTTCGCGCAGCGCCACGAGCAGCCATCGCCTGGACAGCGCCAGCACCTCCTGCGTCACCATCATGCGACCTCCTCCCGCAGCGCGTGCCCGGTGTGCCGGAGGAAGACCTCGTCGAGTGACGGCGCTCCGATGGCCGCCTTGAGCTCGGCCGGTGTGCCACCGGCCACCTGTCGCCCGCTGTCGATGATCGACAGCCGGTCACAGAGCCGGTCCGCCTCGTCCATGTAGTTGGTGGCCAGCAGAACGCTCATGCCCTCGTCGCAGAGCGATCGGACGTGCTCCCACATGTGATGGCGCGACTGCACGTCGAGACCGAGCGTCGGCTCGTCGAGGATCAGCAGCTCGGGCCGGTGCAGCAGGCCGCAGGCCAGGTCGAGGCGTTTCTGCATGCCCCCCGAATATCCCGCCACGAGACGGTCGGCGCTGTCCGACAACCCCACCAGCTGCAGGACCTCGCGGGCCCTGGCCTTCACCTGCCGTCGCGGCACGTGGTAGAGGGACGCCTCGATCTCGGCCTTCTCCCTGCCGGTCAGCAGGTAGTGGCCCATGGGAGAGACCTGCTGCATCACGTAGCCGATGCGGCGGCGTACGGCTCCCGCCTCCGTCACCACGTCGAACCCGCACACCCGCGCGGCGCCCGCGCTCGGCGGGAGCAGCGTGGACAACATCCTGATCGTGGTGGTCTTGCCCGCGCCGTTGGGGCCGAGGAGGCCGAAGATCTCGCCGGGCGCGACCGCCAGGCTCAGCTCCTCGACGGCGTGGTGGTCGCCGAAGGCGCGGCAGAGGCCCTCGGTCTCGATGATCCAGCGCATTGCTGAACAGTATCGCCCAATAGTTAACTTGTCCATTAATTAATCAGGCGATGGTGCGGGTCAACGGCCCCTCAGATCAGCCTGCGCAGCCGCAGCAGGTCGCCGAAGCTGGCCTCGACCTTCACCCGCCCCCCAAGCAGCGCGCGGGCCAGATCGAGCTCCCCGTCGACCAGCGCGATCAGGTCGTCGCTCACGATCGTGAGCTTGACGTCGGCGGGCTTGCCGTCACCCGGCGGCGTCTCGGCGAACGGGTCGAGCCCTCCGTGGGTCAGGCGGACGTAGAAGGTCACGTCGAGGTCGGAGACTCGGCAGCTGACCGTGCGCTCGACGACGTGCTTGGCACGATCTGCCTCGTCGATCTCGTCGAACTGGTCGACGAGCCTGGCCAGTGCCGCCCGGCACTCCTCGACGCTTGCCATGATGCGCATCCCTTCTTTCTTTCGCGGACGGTAGCGTTCCACATCAGTAGCACCCCGTACGAGCTACAACGACCGACGGGCCTGCCAAGGTCCCGGACGCTCGCGGGAGGCGTTAACGTCAAGACATGAGTGAGCTGCCGGAAGGGACCGGCGACGAGCGGGTCGACGCCATCGTGACCGGCCTGGGCCGTCTGGGCGAGCAGCCGGTGAGCGAGCACGTGGCGATCTTCGACGAGGCGTTCTCCGGGCTGGAGAGCGCGCTGGCGGTCGTGGACGAGCCGGGCGGGCAGGCCGCGGGCGGGCAGGGCGCCGGCGAGCGGCCCGCGGGAGAGCGGTGAGCCGCAGGATCCGCCTCGACAGCGAGCTGGTGCGCCGAGGGCTGGCCAGGTCGCGCGAACAGGCCACCCAGCTCATCGAGGCCGGCCGGGTCAGCGTCGGAGGCCGGCGGGCCGGCAAACCGGCCACCCAGGTCGACACCGCCTCCGCCATCGTCGTGGCCGACTCGCAGGACGGGCCCGACTACGTCTCGCGCGGAGCGCACAAGCTGCTCGGCGCGCTGGAAGCGTTCGGGAGCCTGGCGGTCGAGGGCCGCCGCTGCCTCGACGCGGGCGCCTCCACCGGCGGGTTCACCGACGTGCTGCTGCGCCGCGGGGCCGCGCACGTGCTGGCCGTCGACGTCGGATACGGCCAGCTGGCCTGGTCCCTGCGCACCGACGAGCGGGTGACGGTGATGGAGCGCGTCAATGTGCGCGACCTCACCCCCGGCATGGTCGGCGAGCCGCCCACGCTGGTCGTGGGCGACCTGTCGTTCATCTCGCTCCGGCTCGTGCTGCCCGCCCTGGCCGAGGCGGCCGCGGCGCGAGCCGATTTCGTGATGCTGGTCAAACCGCAGTTCGAAGTGGGTAAGGACCGTGTCGGGGCGGGTGGCGTGGTGCGCGATCCCGGGTTACGGGCGAGTGCCGTGCGCGACGCCGCCGCCAAGGCTCAGGACCTGGGGCTGACCGTACGCGGCGTGACCGCGAGCCCGTTGCCGGGGCCGTCGGGAAACGTGGAATATCTCCTATGGCTGGGCAAAGGGGAAGGCGAGCCGCCGGTCGCCGACCTCGACGCAGAGATCCAGCGGGCCGTCGAGGAAGGGCCGCAATGAACCGGACCGTGCTGGTCGCCGTACACACCGGGCGTGACGCCGCGGTCGAGAGCGCGCGCCTCGTCGTCGACCGGCTGATCGACGCCGGCATCACCGTCAGGGTGCTCGATTCCGAGGCCGGCGAGATCGGCAGCGACCGGGTCGAGGCCGTGCCGGGAGATCCGGGCGCGGTCAAGGACACCGAGGTCATGATCGTGCTCGGCGGCGACGGGACGTTGCTGCGCGCGGCCGAACTGGCCAGGCCGGCCGGCACACCGCTGCTGGGGGTCAACCTCGGGCACGTCGGGTTCCTGGCGGAGGCAGAGGTCGCCGACCTGGCCACGGCCGTCGACAGCGTCGTGGCGGGGCGCTACGACGTCGAGGAGCGCATGACGGTCGACGTCGTCGCCAGGCTGAACGGGCAGGTACTGGCCGACACCTGGGCGCTCAACGAGGTCACCGTCGAAAAGCAGGAGCGCCTGCTCGAGGTCGTCGCGGAGATCGACGGCCGGCCGCTGTCCAGGTGGGGCTGCGACGGCGTGATCTGCGCCACCCCGACGGGCTCGACCGCCTACGCCTTCTCCGCCGGCGGCCCCGTCGTGTGGCCCGAGGTCGAGGCGCTGCTCATGGTGCCCATCAGCGCCCACGCGCTGTTCGCCAAACCGCTGGTCATCTCGCCGCGCTCCACGCTGGCCGTCGAGATCCTGCCCGACACGCCGTGCGGGGTCCTGTGGTGCGACGGGCGCCGCAGGTTCGAGTTGCCGCCCGGCACGCGCGTGGAGGTCCGCAGGGGCTCCGAGCCCGTACGCCTGGCGCGCCTGCACGGTGTGGAGAGCACCGGCGCACCCTTCACCGACAGGCTGGTGGCCAAGTTCGAGCTGCCCGTGCAGGGATGGCGCGGAAGGGTGCGACCCTGAATGAATGGAGGGCAGAGCGCGTAGGATCACGTGGGCGTACACGTGGGCATGGTGGGCCGCCCCCAGCGGTCCAGCGCCGGCAGCGGCGACCGCGGCTGCGGGCTTCCGGAGGCGATCCGGGTGACCATCAGACAGGGCAGTGAACGGGAGTGGGCAGTGCGACCAAGGGTCGAGGAGGTCCGCATCCAGGGGCTCGGCGTCATCGATGAGGCCGTTCTCGAGCTCTCGCCGGGCTTCAACGTGGTCACCGGCGAGACCGGCGCGGGCAAGACGATGGTCGTCACCGGGCTCGGCCTGCTGTTCGGCGGCCGGGCCGATCCCTCGCGCATCCGGCCGGGCGCCGACAAGGCGACCGTCGAGGGCACGCTCGTGGTCCAATCGGCCGGTCACGTCGCCCAGCAGGTCGAGGACATCGGTGGCGAGGTCGAGGACGGCACGCTGATCATCTCGCGCGTCGTCTCCGCTGAAGGCAGGTCCAGGGCCTGGCTCGGCGGGCGCACGGTGCCCGTCGGCACCCTGACCTACCTCGCCGACGACCTGGTGGCGGTGCACGGGCAGATGGACCAGCAGCGGCTGCTCCAGGCGACCCGGCAGCGCGCGGCGCTCGATCGCTACGCCGGCGACGAGCTGGTCAAGCCGCTGCGGGCCTACACGCAGGCGTACAAACGGCACAAGGATGTCACCGCGCTGCTCGAGGAGCTGACCACGAGGGCCAGGGAGCGGGCGCAGGAGGCCGACATGCTCCGCTTCGGGCTGGAGGAGATCGAGAAGGTCGACCCCAAACCTGGCGAGGACGCCGAGCTGCGCGGCGAGGAGGAGCGGCTCTCGCACGCCGACGCGCTGCGCAGCGCCGCCACCACGGCGCACACGGCGCTGCTCGGCGATCCGATGGAGGCCGCGGGCGGCCCGCACGACGTGGTCTCGCTGCTCGGCGAGGCGAAGTCGGCGGTGGAAGCGGTGCGCGACTTCGACGCCCAGCTCGCCGGGGTGGCCGACCGGCTGGCCGAGGCCGGCTACCTGATCTCCGACGTGGCCACCGACCTGGCGGCGTACGCGGAGTCGATCGAGGCGGATCCCGCTCGGCTGGCGGCGGTGCAGGAACGCCGGTCGGTGCTGTCCGGCCTGGTCCGCAAGTACGGCGAGGACAGCGCCGGGGTGCTGGCCTGGGCTCAGCGGGCCGCCGCCCGCCTGTCCGAGCTCGAAGGCGACGACGAGCGCATCGACGAGCTGACCCGCGAGTGCGACGAGCTGACCGACCGGCTCACCGAGCTGGCGGCCGAGCTCACCAAGGTGCGCCAGGCCGCCGCCGAGCGGTTCGGCCAGGCCGTGACCGATGAGCTGACGGCGCTGGCCATGCCGCACGCCAAGGTCGTCGTCCAGCTCGGCCAGAGCGAGGAGTTCGGCCCCGAGGGCCGCGACGAGGTGGAGTTGCGGATGGCCGCCCATCCGGCCGCGCCGCCGCTGCCGCTCAACAAGGGAGCGTCCGGCGGCGAGCTGAGCCGGGTGATGCTCGCGATCGAAGTGGTGTTCGCCGGTGCGGATCCGGTGCCGACGTTCGTGTTCGACGAGGTCGACGCGGGCGTCGGAGGCAAGGCCGCGGTCGAGATCGGGCGCCGCCTCGCCCGGCTGGCCCGCACCGCGCAGGTGATCGTGGTCACCCACCTGCCTCAGGTGGCGGCCTTCGCCGACCAGCATCTGGTGGTCGAGAAGGCGAGCGACGGCAGCGTCGTGCGCAGCGGGGTCGTGGCGCTCGACCACGAGGGGCGGGTGCGTGAGCTCTCCCGCATGCTGGCCGGTCTGGAGGACTCCGAACTGGGCCGCGCGCACGCTGAGGAACTGCTGGGGCTCGCCGCGGCCGACAGGTGATCCTGGGTGACATAGTGGACACGCCGCGTCATGCGTGGCCCCTGCACGGTTTCTCTCTGGCAGGATGGTCATGATGAAGGTTCCGGGGAGCAGGATGCCGGGCCTCCGCGGTTGGAAGGCCGAGAGCCTTCCCGGTGTAACGGCAGTGGCGAGAATCGACCGGCGAACCAAGAGGCTCACCAAACGCCTCCAGCCGGGGGAAATTGCGATCATCGACCATGTCGACGTAGACCGGGTCAGCGCGGAGGCTCTTGTAGCGTGCGAGGCTGCGGCCGTGGTCAACACCGCCGCCGGCATCAGCGGCCGCTATCCCAACCTGGGGCCGCAGATCCTGCTGGAAGCGGGCGTTCCGTTCATCGACAACGCCAACCAGGAGCTGTTCGAGCGGGTCAAGGACGGCGACGTCGTCCGGGTCTGCGACGGCGTCGTCTACCTCGACGACGACATCGTCGGCAAGGGCGACGAGCAGAGCGTCGAGACGGTCGAGGCCGCCATGGCCGAGGCGCGCGCGGGGCTGGCCGTCCAGATCGAGGCGTTCGCCGTCAACACCATGGAATACGTACGCGGTGAGGGCAGGCTCCTCATCGAAGGCGTCGGCGTGCCCGAGATCCGCACCTCCATGGAGGGCAGGCACGTCCTCATCGTGGTGCGCGGCTACCACTACAGAGAAGACATCGCCACGCTGCGGCCCTACATCCGCGAATACCGTCCGGTGCTCGTCGGCGTCGACGGCGGCGCCGACGCGCTGCTGGACGCCGGCTACCAGCCCGACGTGATCGTCGGCGACTTCGACTCGGTCTCCAGCAAGGCCCTGACCTGCGGCGCCGAGCTCGTCGTGCACGCCTACCGCGACGGCCGGGCCCCCGGGCTCGAGCGTGTCCACCAGCTCGGCCGCGAAGCCGTGATCTTCCCCGCCACCGGCACCAGCGAGGACATCGCGATGCTCCTGGCCGACGACAAGGGCGCCGAGCTGATCGTCGCGGTCGGCACCCACGGCACGCTGGAGGAGTTCCTCGACAAGGGCCGTCCCGGCATGGCCAGCACCTTCCTCACCCGCTTGATCATCGGCAGCAAGCTCATCGACGCCAAAGGCGTGAGCAGGCTCTACCGCAGCCGCATCACCACCCCGCAGCTCCTCCTGCTGGTGATCACCGCGCTGATCACCATGGGGGTCGCGCTCTTCCTCTCGCCGATCGGCCAGACCTGGCTGAACGGCCTGCAAGACGCCTGGAACGCGTTCATCTTCTGGCTGGTCGGACTCTTCTCGTGATCGATTTTCGTTACCACCTCGTCTCCATCGTCGCCGTCTTCCTGGCCCTGGCGGTGGGAATCGTGCTGGGCACCACGCTGTTGCAGGAGCCCGCGGTCAAGTCGGCGCAGGAGATGACGGCCGCGCTCACCAAGACGAAGGAGGAGCTGCGCGGGCAGATCGACACGCTGCAGGGCCGTGAGGCGGCCAACGACACGCTCATCACCTCCATGACGCCCGACATCGTGGCGGGCGACCTGGCCGGGCAGAGCGTGCTCCTCGTCGAGACGCCCGGCTCCAGCACCACGATCCGCGAGGCGGCGCAGCAGGTGCTCGGCCAGGCGGGCGCGGAGATCTCCGGGCGCGTCACGCTGTCGGAGAAGTTCCTCGATCCCAAGGGCACCGGCGTGCTCGACGGCCTGGTCAACCAGCTCAAACCGGCCAACATGATCTTCCCCGAGACCGCCACCGCCTGGGACCGCGCCGCCACGTTGCTCTCCGCCGCCCTGGTCACCTCCGACCCCGCCCAGGTCGGCACCCCCAACGCCGCCACCACCGAGGTGCTGAGCGCCTTCGAGACGGGAGGGCTGCTCAGCATCGACGGCGACCCCGGAAAGCGGGCCACGCTCGTCGTGGTGCTCGCGCCGGAGAAGCCGTTCGAAGGGGAGAACGCGGAGACCCAGGCGGGGGCGATCGCCTCGATGGCCGACGGGCTCGACGTGGGCGGCAACGGCACGGTGCTCGCCGGAGGCCCGGCCGCCGCCACCGCCGTACCCGGCGACCCGATCGGCCACGCCCGCGACGACAGCGACATCGCCAAGCGCGTCACCACCGTCGACGCGGGCGACATGCCGCTGGGCCGCGTCGTGATCGTCCAGGCTCTCCAGGAACAGCTGGCCGGGCGCTCCGGTCACTACGGCGTGGGCATCGGGGCGTCGGCCCCCATGCCGGCGGTGCCGTCCGCCACTCCATCCCCCACCAGCGAGTCAGGGAGCTGACATGCCTGCGAGCCGGGCCCGTGGCCTGCTCTACGCCCTAGCAGGAGCCGCGATCGGCGCCGTCGCCGCCCGCGCCGCCTACACCGCGTTCACCCGCAACCGGCCGGCCGAGCTGAGCGGTAGGTGGACGCGCAAGAACCATCGCGGTGAGCCCATCACCCTGCTGGAAGGCCCCGCGTTCGTCGCCGGCGCGAGCGCCGCCGCCGCGCTCGCGCCCGGCATCCCCGGCCGCGTACGCGCCGCCGCGCTGCTCGCGGGCGCCGGCAGCGGCGCGCTCGGCGCCTACGACGACCTCTACGGCACCACGGCCTCCAAGGGCTTCAAGGGGCACCTGACCGCGCTCGCCCGCGGCGAGGTCACCAGCGGAGCCGTCAAGATCCTCGGCATCGGCGCCACCGGCCTCGGCGCCGCCGCCCTCGTCTCCGACGGTCCCGCCGACACCCTGGTCAACGGCGCGGCCATCGCGGGAGCAGCCAACCTCGCCAACCTCTTCGACCTGCGCCCGGGCCGCGCCATCAAGGTCGGCCTGCTCGCCGGCGGGCCGCTGCTCGCCGCCTCGGTCCTGCGCGACTCGCCCGCCGCCGCGGCGCTCGCCGCCGTCCCGCTCGGGGCCGCGGCCGCGCTGCTGCCCGACGACCTCGGCGAGCGCGCCATGCTCGGCGACGCCGGCGCCAACTCCCTGGGCGCGCTGCTCGGGCTCGCCGCGGTGACCAAGCTCGGCAGGCCCGGCCGCTACGTCCTGCTCGGCACCGTCGTGGCCCTGACCGCAGCCGCGGAGAAGATCAGCTTCACCAAGGTCATCGCCGGCAACCCGGTACTCAATCGCCTCGACATGATGGGCCGCCGTCCCGTCGGCCCCGCGTGACCCGCCTTCTGTCGGTACGAACTGCCAGGATGTCTGCGTAAGCATGATCGTGCGCGGGGAGGCGGCGTGCGGGTGGTGACGGCGCGGGGCGTTGCCGGGGGTGCCCTGCTCATCGGGGCGCTCACGGTGCTGGCACGCGTCGCCGGCTTCGCCAAGCAATATGCCTTCGCACAGACGGTCGGCACCAACTGCCTGTCCACCGCCTACATGACGGCCAACCAGATTCCCAACATCGTGTTCGAGGTGGTCGTCGGCGGCGCCCTGGCGGGAATGGTCGTTCCCGTCCTCGCGGGGGCGTCCGGGCGCGGCGCGGACGCGGCTGACGACGGCGGGCCCGGCGAGCGGGCAGGCTGGATCAGCTCCGCTCTGCTGACGTGGGTGGTCGTCGTGCTCGTCCCGCTGGGCGTGCTCACCGCGCTGCTCGCAGAGCCGATCACCGGGCTGTTCTTCGGCGACGTCATCGACAACTGCCGCGACGCCGGCGCTGTGACGGCCGTCGCCACCCGGATGCTGGTCGTCTTCGCCCCCCAGATCCCCCTGTACGGCGTCGCCGTCGTGCTCTACGGCGTGCTGCAGTCGCACAAGCGCTTCGCCGGGCCCGCGGTCGCCCCCCTGGTGTCCAGCATCGTGGTCATCGTGGCCTACCTGCTGTTCGTGCCGTTCAGCACCGGGATCCGCGATCCCGCCGAGGTGCCGCGGGCGGCCGAGCTGGCGCTGTCGATCGGCACGAGCCTCGGCGTGCTGTCCCTGGTGCTGGCCGTGGCGGGCCCCGTGGCCCGCCTGGGCCTGCGGTGGCGGCCCACCTTACGTTTCCCCACCGGCGTGGCCGTGCAGGTGCGCAGGCTCGCCCTGGCCGGCATGGCGGCCCTCCTCGCCCAGCAGGCTGCCATGATCGTGGTGCTGCTGCTGTCGAACAACGCGATCGGCAACGGCGCCATCACCATCTACAACTACGCGTGGGCGATCTACCTGATGCCGTACGCCGTGCTGGCCGTGCCCATCGCCACCAGCGCGTTCCCCCGGCTGTCCGCGCAGGCCGGCGATCCGGAGGCGTTCTCGGCGCTCGCCGCGCGCACGACGCGGGCCGTGGTGCTGGTGTCAGGGCTGGCCGCCGGGGTGCTGGCCGCCGCCTCGGGACCGGGGGCCGTGGTGTTCCTCGGGGCCAGGAGCGAGGTGCCCGCGCCCGAGCTGGCCGCGGCGATCGCGCTGTTCGCGCCCGGTCTGGTGGGATACGGGCTCATCGCGCACGCGAGCCGGGTGCTGTACGCGGCCGGCCGTGGCCGGGCGGCCGCCACCGGCACCGTGGCGGGGTGGATGGTGGTGATGGCCGCGCAGGTCGTCTTCGTGCTGCTGCTTCCCGACGGGTGGAAGGTCGGCGGGATGGCGCTCGGCATGAGCGTGGGCATGAGCGTGGGCGGGGCGCTGCTGCTCGTTTCGGTCGTGCAGGCCCGGGGGCGCGGCGCCGTGGCGGGGCTCGCCAGGGCCGTCGGCGCCGCCGCTGCCGGGGGGGTTCTGGGTTACCTGGCGGGGGCGTCCGTGGCTGGGTGGCTGGGCTGGGGCGGCGGCTGGGCAGGCCTGATGGCCGCGGTGGTGGCGGCGGCCGTGGCGCTGGCCGTGGGCGTCGGTGTCGTGGCCCTGGCGGACCGGCCCGACGCCGCGGCCGTCGCCGAACTGCTGCGGCGCAGGCGGACGTGACCGGCGGGCATGGTGTGATAGTGCGCCGGTTGCCCGCGGCGCGGTGCTCTGCGGGACGGATGCCCGGCGGTCGTGAGCGGGCACCTAGGGCGCACGGGCGCGCGTGCCGCGAACGGGCGTGTGCGGTGAGTGGACGTGCGGTGGGCGGGCGTGTGCGGTGAGCGGCTGGTGCCGGCGGGTCCGGTGAGGAAGGAGAGGGTCGTGCGGGTGGCTTTCGTACTGGGCACCACGTCCGGAGGCACCGGGCGGCATGTCCTGATGTTGGTCGAGGGGCTGGTGCGGCGGGGGCACCGGGTGCTCGTGCTCGGGCCACGCAGCGTGGAGGAGCAGTTCTCGTACGCCGGGGCGGGTGCGCGTTTCGTGGAGGTCGCCGTCGCCGATCGGCCGCATCCGGTCAACGACCTGCGCGCGGTGCTGGCGATCAGGCGGCTGACGCGCGACGCGGACGTGGTGCACGCCCACGGGCTGCGGGCCGGGGCACTCGCCGCCCTGGCCAGACCGGGCACCCTGGTCAGGCGAGGCAGGGCGGCGGGCCCGGATGCGGTGGCGGCGCCGGGTGCGCCCACCGCTTCCGGCGGGAGCTCTGGACCGGATGCGGCCGCAGGTCTGGGCGGGAGCTCTGGGACGGGGGTGGAGCCGGGCGGGGCGGACCGTCCGGGCTCGCGGGGAGCGCGGCACGCGGGGAAGGCCGGTGGGCGGGGGAGGGGCGCGCCCAGGCTGGTGGTCACGCTGCACAACGCGCTGACCGCCGGAGGGCTCGTCGGGGCCGTCTACGGGGTGCTGGAGCGGCTCGTGGCCAGGGGCGCCGGGCAGGTGGTCGTGGTGTCGCCCGACCTCGGCACGCGGATGGCGCGGCTCGGTGCCAGGGAGGTGCGGGCCGCGGTGGTGCCCGCGCCCGTGCCGAGGCCGGCCAGGCGCACACCCCAGGAGGTCAGGGACGAACTGGACGCCGGCGAACGGCCGATCCTGCTGACCGTCGCCAGGCTCGCCCAGCAGAAGGGCCTCGAGACGCTGCTCGACGTCGCAGCCGGGCCGTGGGAGGATCGCGCGCCTGAGCCGCCGCCTACGTCCGCGGCTGGGCCTGCTTCCGAGCTTCGATCCGCCCGTGGGGCTGAGCCCTCTCACGAGCCTGCCTCCGCGTCCGAGCCTGCGCTCGGGGCCGGGCTTGGCGATGGAGTGGGGCCGGGGGCGGGTGGCGTACGCGCCGGCGCGAGGATGCCCCTGTTCGTGGTGGCGGGTGACGGGCCCCTGCGCGTGGAACTGCAGCGGAGGATCGACGCTGAACGCCTTCCCGTGAGGTTGCTGGGACACCGGGAGGATGTGCCCGACCTGTTGCGGGCCGCCGTCGCCCTGGTGATGCCGAGCCGCTGGGAAGGGCAGCCGCTGACCTTGCGGGAGTCGCTGATGACGGGCACACCGGCGATCGCGTCCGATGTCGGTGGAATTCCAGAGATCTTGGGTAATGCTGGAATCCTGGTCCCCTATGGGGACGTGGAGGGGTTGCGGAGGGCCGTAAGGAAGCTGCTCGCAGAACCGGGAACTGCGCAGACCCTCGCCGCGGAGGCCGGGCGGCGTGGGCGGGAGATGCCCGGCGAGGACGACGCCGTGCGGAGCGTGCTGACCGTCTATGCCGGGGAAGATCCCAAGGATGATTAGGCGGGCTCAGGGCGTTCTCGTATACTGCCTGGGTTAGGGAGGGGAGTATCCCTTCGCGACAGCCTCGTCATCACGGTGCAGCCCCGCTCCACGGGGCCCCCGGGGCTGCCGGTCCGCGGGTGGTGCGGGCGGGAGAGACCTCCGGCAATGGTTCGTGTATGCCGGAGGCGTTGAGTGAGCGTACCCGTGTGGGCTTGGATCGCCGTGATCGGCGGTCTTCTCGTCGTGCTGGCCGTTGATCTGTGGATCGTCGACCGCGGCGAAGCCCGTGAGTTCTCCATGCGGCAGGCCGGCTACTGGGTGACCTTCTACGTCGCTCTGGCCGCGGCGTTCGGTGTCGTGTTGTGGACCACGTACGGCGGTGACAAGGCGGGTGAGTTCTTCGCCGGCTACATCACCGAATACAGCCTCAGCGTCGACAACCTTTTCGTCTTCTTCATCATCATGGGCAGGTTCGCCGTGCCGCGGGCCTACCAGCACAAGGTTCTGCTCGTCGGCATCGTCCTCGCACTCGTCATGCGCGGCATCTTCATCGCGCTCGGCGCCGCCGCGCTCCAGCGGTTCAGCTGGCTCTTCTACGTGTTCGGCGCCTTCCTCATCTACACCGCGGTCAACATCGTCCGTGACCACCTCAAGGGCAAAGAGGAAGAGGTCAAGGAGAACGTCCTGCTCCGGTGGGTGCGCGGGGCGTTCCCCACGACCGAGGGGTACGTCGGGTCGAAGGTCACCGTCAAGATCGACGGTAAGCGCATGGTGACGCCGATGCTCATCGTGATGGTCGCGATCGGGAGCACCGACCTGTTGTTCGCCCTCGACTCGATCCCCGCCATCTTCGGGCTCACCAAGGATCCGTTCATCGTCTTCACGGCCAACGCGTTCGCCCTGATGGGGCTGCGTCAGCTGTACTTCCTCCTTGGTGGGCTTCTGCAGCGGCTCGTCTACATCAGCTATGGTTTGGCGTTCATCCTCGGGTTCATCGGGGTTAAGCTGGTTATGGAGGCCTTGCATGCCAGCCATGTCTCCTGGGCGCCCGAAATTCCTATCTGGGTGTCGCTCTCGGTCATTGGTGCCACCATGGTCATCACCACCGTGGCGAGCCTGGTCAAGGCCCGTATAGACACGCGCAAGGGCGAGGCGGCTCATTCAGAGCAGGTCTAGCTGCTGGGCTTCGTGGCGCTTTGCTTGTGTAGTTGCGCTGTGTCATAGTTGCTAGCTTTGTAACGTCACAGCAAAGCGCCCAGTCCAGTCCACCACCAAAGGTTGTACGTGTCCGATTCTGCCAAGTCGAGCCGCGCAAAATCTGTCAGGCTCGCACGCGGGGTCTCCCCGTGGCTCTTCCCCACAGCGGCCGCGGCGGCCGCCACCGCGTTGTTGACGCGCAGAGACCGGCGATGGGCGCTCGCGGCGGTGCCGCTGGGCGTGCTCACCGGGGGCATGCTCTGGTTCTTCCGCGATCCTGACCGCACGCCGGGCCAGGGACGCATCCTGTCGCCCGCCGACGGCGTGGTGCAGAGCATCGACCCGTGGCCGGACGGCCGCACCCGGATCGCGGTCTTCATGAGCCCGCTGAACGTTCACGTCAATCGAGCCCCCCTTGCGGGAAATGTCACATCCGTGCAGCATGTGCCAGGTGGGTTCTTGCCGGCGTTCAACAAGGACAGCGACCAGAACGAGCGCGTGGTGTGGCATTTCGCGACCGCGCTGGGCGACATCGAGATGGTGCAGATCGCGGGCGCGGTGGCGCGCAGGATCGTGCCGTACCTGAGCGCGGGCGCGAAGGTCACGCCGGGCGAGCGAATCGGGCTCATCCGGTTCGGTTCGCGGGTCGACATCTACCTTCCCGAAGGGATCACTCCTGCGGTGTCCGTGGGGGAGAAGACAGTTGCGGGGGTGACCAGAATTGACCGCGGCTGACGCCGGTAGCTGGCAGGCGGATGAGGAAGAGCCTCGTGGCCCCGTCGGCAAGGCGTTCCGCCTGTCCGCCGCCGACTCCCTCTCGCTGGGCAACGCGGTCTGCGGGTTCATGGCGGTGTGCGTCCTGGCCTACTCCGCGATCATGCAGCTCCAGATGGCCGGCGGCCCGTTCGTGCCCAATCCGAGCTATTTCGCCACCGCCATCGTGCTGCTCCTCATCGGGGCGACGTGTGACCTGTTCGACGGCCTCGTCGCGCGGCGCTTCCGCGCGTCGGCGATGGGCGCCGAGCTCGACAACCTGGCCGACGTGATCAGCTTCGGGTTCGCGCCCGCGTTCATGGTCGTGATCTGGGGCGGGTTCACCGATCAGGTGCCGTTCACCGCGGTGCTGGTCGCGGCGGCGTCCGTGCTGGTCGCCGGGGTCGTGCGGCTGGCCAGGTTCGCCTGTGTGAAGACCAAGAGCGGCGACTTCATGGGCCTGCCGATCCCGATGGGCGCCATGACGGTGATCTCGATCGTGCTGCTGTTCCAGCCGAGCATCTACGCGCTGCTGGGCGTGCTCGGCGTGGCATGGCTGATGGTCAGCCGGATCGAATATCCCAAGCCGAAGGGCCAGCTCGCGGCGGTCGTGCTCGGCTGGATCATGGTGAACGTGGCGTTCCTCACGTTCTGGGTCGCCTGGCCGGAAGGGGGCGACCTGCCCATCAAGATCGGCGCGAGCATGCAGATCGCGCTCGTGGCGGCGATCCCGCTGCGGATGCTCTTCTACAAGCGCGAACTCCGTAAAGAAGCCGAACGCATCGGCAACTGATGGGATTTTCCGCCCGCCGTCGGATGTGATGGAACCATGCCGGCCCAGCCGCGCGAGCACACGCGCACGTACTTCCTCGCCAAGCTGGCCGAGGAACTGGAGCAGCGCGGGCTGACCGCCACCCTTCGGTCCCATCCGCCGGCGTTGCGGATCAGCGATCCTGACACGATCCTGCTGGCCGAGACCGTCGACTGCGTACCCCTCTCGGAGGGATGGTTCTACCGGTGGTCGTGGGGCGAGCTCGTCGGCCTGGCCGACGATCCCGCCCTCGCGGCCGAGCGGATCGTGCACGTGCTCGCCGCCCGGCACTGACCCTGCCCGCGGGCGCGACTACCAGCCGCGAGCCTTCCACTCGGGCAGCGCGGGGCGCTCGGCCCTGAGCGTCGTGTCCTTGCCGTGGCCCGGATAGACCCAGGTCTCGTCGGGGAGGCGGTCGAAGACGCGCTCCACCACGTCGTTGTAGAGCTGGGTGAAACGCTCGGGATCCTTCCGCGTGTTGCCGACACCGCCGGGGAACAGGGAATCCCCGGTGAAAAGGTGATGGCCGGCCTCGCCGCCGTCGTAGAGCAGCGCGATCGACCCTGGCGTGTGCCCCCGCAGGTGGATGACCTCAAGGCTGAGCGCGCCGGCGGCGATCGTGTCGCCGTGCTCGACCGTGCGGTTGACCGGTACGGGCAGCTCGGGCGCGTCGAGCGGATGGGCGATCGCCTGAGCCCCGGTCACCCGGATCACCTGCTCCAGCGCCTGCCAGTGGTCGGGGTGCTGGTGCGTGGTGATGACCGCGCGGATCGGCTGGTCGGCGATCAGCGCCAGCAGACGGTCGGAGTCGGCGGCCGCGTCGATGAGCAGGCCCTCGCCCGTCTCCGTGCAGCGCAGCAGATAGGCGTTGTTGTCGTAAGGGCCGACGGCGAGCTTGGAGATCGTGAGCGCGGGCAGCTCTCGCACGTCGGCGGGGCCACCGACCTGGACGTCACCTGTATAGGTCATGGGTAGTCCTCCGGGGGCGTCGCGGGCAGATCAGCGGGGGCCGTAGCCGTCAGCCACGGCGGAGGCGCAGGAAGCGCCACCGGGTCTGGTGTCGGCAACCGCCCCACGGGCACCAGCGTAACGCCCTCGCCGCCCGACCTGCCGGTGAGCCAGGCCAGCACGGCCGCGGGGGCACCTTCGACGGTGGGGCCGGGGCCGAGCCGCGGCCACCTGGAGACGATCCCGCCCGCCTGGCTCCTGAGGACGATTTCGCCCACCGGTTCGCCCACCGGTTCGCCCACCGTTTCGCTCACCGTGCCGCCGTCGCGGGGCCAGCACGCCCGGCAGTCGTGGAGCTCCCGGGCGACGAACTGCTCCGGCCAGTCGGCCGGGCCGTATCCGGCGTCGAGGTCCACGTGGTGGAATCCGACCTCGCGCAGGCGGCGTACGAGGAGGTACCAGGCGGGATGCGGGGGCGGGCGCATGCCCTCCACGTGCGCCGACCAGTACTCGACCGGCATGTCGCGGATCGCGGCGGCCACGCGGGAGGCGCCCTCCTCGAGGTCGGCCAGGTGACGGGCGACCGAGTGGGTGGCCGCGGCCTCGATCGCCGTGGCCCTGGCCCGGAGCGAGGCGTACTGCGGGGTTCGTACGCCGGTCCTCGCCCAGGCCAGGAGGTTGAGGTGGGAGCCGGCGTTCTGGGCGACGTGGGCGAGCACGTGGCCCCTCGTCCAGCCCGGCAGGAGGGAAGGGGCGGCCAGGTCGGCGTCACTGAGCGACGCGGCCGTGGCCAGCAGCCGATCGGTCGCGGCGGAGAGTTCGGCTTGGAGCGCGGGTAGGACCACCATGTCTGGATTTTTCATCATTCCTGGGTGTCCCCACTGGATCGGGGATGAAAGCGGCAGGTCAGGAGGTTGAGCGGTGAAGGGCTCCTGCGAGGTGGGAGATGGCCGTAACCTGTGATGGACGCGTTTCGGGGGCCGGTCACTCGCACGTGAGTCCGCGCCGCCGAAATTGTCGGAGCCCCCGTCTACCATCCGCCGTGGACCTATCCGCCTTTCGACCTCCGGGATCGCCGTGGCAGACCGCCTGATCGTGCGTGGTGCACGAGAACACAACCTCAAAGACGTCTCGCTCGACCTGCCGCGAGACTCGCTGATCGTCTTCACCGGCCTGTCCGGCTCCGGGAAGTCGAGCCTGGCCTTCGACACGATCTTCGCTGAAGGCCAGCGGCGCTATGTCGAGTCGTTGTCGGCCTATGCCCGCCAGTTCCTCGGTCAGATGGACAAGCCCGACGTCGACTTCATCGAGGGCCTGTCGCCCGCGGTGTCGATCGACCAGAAGGCGACCAGCAAGAACCCCCGCTCGACGGTCGGCACGATCACCGAGGTCTACGACTACCTCAGGCTGCTGTGGGCGCGCATCGGCAAGCCCCACTGCCCCGTGTGCACCCGCCCGATCGCCAGGCAGACCCCGCAGCAGATCGTCGACCGGGTGATGGACCTCGAGGAGGGCACCCGTTTCCAGGTGCTCGCCCCGGTCATCAGGGGCCGCAAGGGCGAATACGCCGAGTTGTTCCGCGAGTTGCAGACCAAGGGCTTCGCCCGGGCCAGGGTCGACGGCACCGTCGTGCGCCTGGAGGAGCCGCCCACCCTGAAGAAGTACGAGAAGCACGACATCGAGGTCATCGTCGACCGCCTGTCGGTCAAGGAGTCGGCCCGGCGCAGGCTGACCGACTCGGTCGAGACGGCGTTGCAGTTGTCCGGCGGCACCATCACGCTCGAGTTCGTCGATCTTCCCGAAGACGACCCCAACCGCGAGCGCTTCTACTCCGAGCACCTCTACTGCCCCTACGACGACCTGTCGTTCGAGGAGTTGGAGCCGCGCTCGTTCTCGTTCAACTCTCCATTCGGCGCCTGCCCCGAGTGCACGGGCCTGGGCACCAAGATGGAGGTCGACCCCGACCTGGTCGTGCCCGACCCCGAGCGCACACTGCGCGACGGCGCGCTGCACCCGTGGTCAGGCGGCCACACCAGCGAATACTTCAGCAGGCTGGTCGAGGCGCTCGGCCACACGGTCGGATTCACCCTTGACACGTCGTGGGAGAAACTGCCCAAGAAGGCCCAGAAGTCACTGCTGTACGGCCACGACGAGCAGGTGCACGTCCGCTACAGCAACCGCTACGGCAGGCAGCGCTCCTACTACACGACCTACGACGGCGTCATCCCATGGGTGCAGCGCAGGCACGCGGAGGCGGAGAGCGACACGGCCCGCGAGCGGTTCGAGGGCTACATGCGGGAGATCCCGTGCCCCACCTGCAAGGGGGCCAGGCTCAAGCCGGTCACCCTCGCCGTGACGGTGGCAGGGAGGTCGATCGCCGAGGTGGCGGCGATGTCGATCGGCGAGTGCGCGAAGTTCCTGGCCGCGCTCAAGCTGTCCGACCGCGACATGCAGATCGCCGAGCGGGTGGTCAAGGAGATCAACGCCCGCATGGGCTTCCTGCTCGACGTCGGCCTCGACTATCTCACCATGGACCGCGCCGCCGCGACCCTCGCGGGCGGAGAGGCCCAGCGCATCAGGCTGGCCACCCAGATCGGCTCCGGCCTGGTCGGGGTCCTTTACGTGCTCGACGAGCCGTCCATCGGCCTGCACCAGCGTGACAACATGCGCCTGCTCGACACGCTGGTCAGGCTGCGCGACATGGGCAACACGCTGATCGTCGTCGAGCACGACGAGGACACGATCGCGGCGGCCGACTGGGTCGTCGACATCGGGCCGGGCGCCGGCGAGCACGGCGGCCAGGTGGTCGTCTCCGGCACGGTGCAGGACCTGCTCACCAGCGAGGAGTCGCTCACCGGGCAATACTTGTCGGGGCGCAGGAGCATCCCGATTCCCGCCAACCGCCGAAAGCGCGACAAGAAGCGGCAGATCACCGTCAAGGGCGCGCGCGAGCACAACCTCCAGGGCGTCGACATCGAGTTCCCTCTGGGCGTGTTCACGGCGGTGACCGGCGTGTCGGGCTCAGGCAAGTCGACGCTGGTCAACGACATCCTCTACAATGCGCTGGCCAAGGAGCTCAACGGCGCCCGCACGGTGCCGGGGCGGCACTCGCGGATCAACGGCATGGACCAGGTCGACAAGGTCGTTCACGTCGACCAGTCGCCCATCGGGCGCACGCCACGCTCCAACCCGGCCACCTACACCGGCGTGTTCGACCACGTGCGGAAACTGTTCGCGGCCACGTCCGAGGCCAAGGTGCGCGGCTACCAGCCGGGGCGCTTCAGCTTCAACGTCAAGGGCGGCCGCTGCGAGGCGTGCGCGGGCGACGGCACCATCAAGATCGAGATGAACTTCCTGCCCGACGTCTACGTCCCCTGCGAGGTCTGCCACGGCGCCCGCTACAACCGGGAGACGCTGGAGGTCCACTACAAGGGCAAGACGATCGCCGAGGTGCTCGACATGCCGATCGAGGAGGCCCTCGGCTTCTTCGACGCGATCCCCGCGATCAAGCGCCACCTGCAGACGCTCAACGACGTGGGCCTGGGCTACGTGCGTCTCGGACAGCCGGCCACGACCCTGTCCGGCGGCGAGGCGCAGCGTGTCAAGCTCGCCTCCGAGCTGCAGCGACGGCAGACCGGCCGGACGATCTACGTGCTCGACGAGCCCACCACCGGCCTGCACTTCGAGGACATCCGGCGGCTGCTCGGCGTGCTCGGGCGGCTGGTCGACGGCGGCAACACGGTGATCGTCATCGAGCACAACCTCGACGTCATCAAGACCGCCGACTGGATCGTCGACATGGGGCCCGAGGGCGGGTCGCGCGGCGGCACGCTCGTCGCCAGCGGCACACCGGAGCAGGTCGCCCTCGTGGACGAGAGCCACACGGGGCGCTTCCTGCGCAAGATCCTGACGCACTGACCTCCGTACGCGCGGCGCAGCGCCGGGCTCGGGTTCCGGGGCTCGGGCGGATCAGCCCTGCGGCGTGCGAAGGTCCGCGGCCACCGGCGTCGTCGCCGCGTGTCCGCGGGCGAGGCGGCGGCGCTTGGCGGCGTCGCCTCGCTCCAGCCACCACTCAGCCAGCAGGAGCGGCAGCACCCAGCCCAGCCAGGCGGTCATCGCCGCCACCGTGTTCCCCATGACGGCCTCGTCGCCGCCGAACGTCGTTTCGAGCTGCGGTATGAACAGGATGGTCAGCGCCACGCCATAGAGGCGGTTCGTGATGATGGACATGGTCAGGGCGAAACTGCGCACCATCCACCTGCGGTGATCGACGAACCTGCGCTGCCTGGCCATCCGCCATCCGGCGAACGTGCAGCCCAGCCAGAGCAGCGCCAGCAGCACGTTGCTGACCATGGTCACCGGGCCCCACGGGGTGGCCACCCCGACCACCAGGCCCATGGTTGCGCTGGGAAGACAGCCGCCGAAGACGTACACGCGGCCGATCCATCGGTGCGCCCGCGGATGGCGCGCGCGGAACCAGGGCCAGACCTGCAGGCAGCACGTGATCATCGCCACCGAGCCGAACACGACGTGCGCTGAGAGGACCGCGAAGTGCGGCGGGAAGAAGTCCGGTGCGGGAACGCGCGACTGGCTCGGGTCCAGGGACAGGTACGGCGGGAGCGAGAACGCCAGGAACGCCGCCGCCACCACCATCAGCGGCGCCACCCAGGGACGCCGCCACCATCGGGGCCTGGCGGGCGCGGCGGGCGGCTGTGTCGAGGAAAGGGTCATGACCGCAGGTTCGGCGCCGCCGCTGACCGGACGCCTACCACCCGCTGACCGGACCGAGGGGGCAGGCCCATAAAGTTGACATTGACAGCGGCCTGACCTGCAGGGGGTCAGTGGCGACGCGAAGGGTCGGCAGAACAATGACAGTTACGGAGACGGGCGGAGCCATGCCCGGAAACGGGCACGAGCCGGCGGCCGGGCAGGGGTACGCTCCGCCGGCGGGGCGCGGGTGCGCGCCGGGGACCAGCGGGCCCGGGCGGCGTGCGGTGCTGGGAGCGGCAGGGGTGGCGGCGTGCGGGGCGGCGCTCGCCGGATGCGGGGCGGGCGGCGCCGAGGCCAAGCCGAGCCTCAAGGGCAGGGTTCTCGCCAAGACGGCCGACGTGCCCGTGGGCGGGGGCACGCTGGTCGAAGATCTGAAGATCGTGGTCACGCAGCCGACGCAGGGCGTCTACAAGGCGTTCAGCGCGCTGTGCCCCCACAAGGGCTGCGTCGTCAGCACGCCTGAGGACAACGTCATCGCGTGCGCCTGCCACGGCAGCGAGTTCGCCGCCGACAGCGGGAAAGCCACCAAGGGCCCCGCCACCGGCGCGCTGGCCTCGTACCAGGTCAAAGTTGAGGGCGACGGCATCGTGGTCGCCTGACCTGGCGCGCGAAGCGGTGGGCCGAACAGGTAAATGTGCGTGGTTACCAGGGATTGGGCTCAGGCACGCTGAACCGGCGCGGGAGCGCTGCCGTACCTGAAGTGGAACCGATCTGGGAGGACGCACCATGACGGAAACGACACGCCGGAATGTGGTGCTCGGCGCCGGAGGCGCCGGGCTCGCGGCGATTCTGACGGCCTGCGCGAGCTACGGTTCGCCGACGACGGAAGCGGTCGCGGAGCCACCGGCGGAGGAGCCGTCGTCTGACGCGCCGGAGAAGAAGCCGGAGAAGAAGCCGGAGAAGAACAAGGCGGCGGCCGGCGGAGGAAAGGCCCTGGCCGACACCAGCGACATCCCCGAGGGTGGCGGGAAGGTCTTCGAGAGCGAGAAGGTCGTCGTCACGCAGCCGACCGCGGGCGATTTCAAGGCGTTCAGCGCGGTGTGCACCCACGCGGGGTGCACCGTCGCCACGGTCTCGAACAACACGATCAACTGCCCCTGCCACGGCAGCAAGTTCAGCATCGAGGACGGCTCGGTGGCGGACGGCCCGGCCGGCGGGCCGCTCGAGGAGAAGAAGATCAGCGTGGACGGCGATAAGATCAGACTCGCCTAAACCTCGTCTCATGATTTTCTCACCTGGGTGCGTTTGGGTGAGGCGCATGGGAAACGACCTTCAGAGCCGCCGGGCGATGATCGCGGGTGTCGGGGCCAGTGGCCTCGCGCTGGCGGTCACCGCGTGTGGCGGCGGCACGGACACCGCACAGGACGCCGGCACTGCCGCGGAGTCGAGCGCACCTCAGTCGAGCGCACCCGAGTCCGGCGCGCCGCAGGCCGGCGGGGCCCTGGCCAAGACCGCTGACATCCCCGTCGGCGGCGGCACGATCTTCAAAGACCAGAAGATCGTGGTCACCCAGCCCACCGAGGGCGACTTCAAGGCGTTCAGCGCGCTGTGCACGCACAAGGGTTGCCCGGTCGCCAGCGTCGAGGGCGGTTCGATCGTCTGCCCCTGCCACGGCAGCAAGTTCGCGATCGCCGACGGCGCGGTGACCGACGGCCCTGCCGAGAAGCCGCTGGCGGCGCAGGAGATCAAGGTCGACGGCGACCAGATCACCCTGGCGTAGCGGGCGCGGCCGGCCGGTCCCGCCGTGGCGCGGGCGCGGCGGGCCGGGCAACCTTGTCGGTCGGGGCTACTAGTCTTTGAAACGTGGCGAGATCAGCGGGCAGCCCTTTGAGTTTCCGGCCCAAACCAGGTGCGATCCCCGATTCCCCGGGGGTCTACCGGTTCAGGGACGCGCACGGCCGGGTGATCTACGTCGGCAAGGCCAAGAGCCTGCGCCAGCGGCTCAACTCCTACTTCGCCGACTTCTCCGCGCTCCACCCGCGCACCCAGTCGATGCTGACCACGGCGGCCGACGTCGACTGGACGGTGGTGGGCACCGAGGTCGAGGCGCTGCAGCTCGAATACTCCTGGATCAAGGAGTTCGACCCGCGCTTCAACGTGAAATACCGCGACGACAAGTCCTACCCCTACCTCGCGGTCACCATGGCCGACGACTTTCCGCGCGTGCAGGTCATGCGCGGGGCCAAGCGCAAGGGCACACGTTACTTCGGCCCCTACTCCCACGCGTGGGCCATTCGCGAGACGGTCGACCTGCTGCTGCGGGTCTTCCCTGTGCGCACGTGCAGCGCCGGCGTGTTCAAGCGGGCCGGGCAGATCGGCCGGCCGTGTCTGCTCGGCTACATCGACAAGTGCTCGGCGCCGTGCGTCGGCCGGGTCACCCCGGAGGAGCACCGCGAGCTCGCCGAAGACTTCTGCGACTTCATGGCGGGCAACACCAGCCGCTTCATCAAGCGGCTGGAGAAGGAGATGCGCGAGGCGGCCGCCGAGCAGGAGTACGAACGTGCCGCGCGGCTGCGCGACGACGTCCAGGCGCTCCAGCGCGCCCTCGAGAAGCAGGCGGTCGTGCTCGGCGAGGGCACCGACGCCGACGTGATCGCGCTTGCCGAGGACCCGCTCGAGGCCGCCGTGCAGGTCTTCTACGTGCGCGGCGGCCGCATCCGCGGCCAGCGCGGCTGGGTGATCGACAAGGTTGAGGAGATCACGCCGGGCGAGCTGGTCGAGCAGTTCCTGCTGCAGATGTACGCCGAGGCGAGCCCCGACGCGATGCCCCGCGAAGTGCTCGTGCCCGCGCTGCCGCCCGACCACGAGGCGGTCGCCGAGCTGCTGACCGAGCAGCGGCGCGCCCGCGTCGAGGTGCGCGTGCCGCAGCGCGGCGACAAGAGGTCGCTGATGGAGACGGTCGAGCGCAACGCCAAGGAGTCGCTCGCCCAGCACAAGGTCCGCCGGGCCGGCGATCTGACCACGCGCAGCAAGGCCCTGCAGGAGATCGCCGACGCGCTCGACCTTGACCAGGCGCCGCTGCGGATCGAGTGCTACGACGTCTCCCACCTTCAGGGGGAGAACGTCGTGGCGTCGATGGTGGTGTTCGAGGACGGCCTGGCGCGCAAGAGCGAATATCGCCGCTTCGCCGTCAAGACCAAGGAGGGCGACGTCGCCTCGATCCACGAGGTGATCATGAGACGCTTCCGCCGCTACCTCGAAGAACGCTCCGCCACCGGTGAGCTGGCCCCCGACACCGAGGACGGCCACGGCCCGATCGATCCCGAGACGGGCAAGCCCCGCAAGTTCGCCTATCCACCCAACCTGGTGGTGGTCGACGGCGCGGGGCCCCAGGCGGCCGCCGCGCAGCGGGCGCTCGACGAGCTCGGCATCGACGACGTGGCCGTGTGCGGCCTGGCCAAGCGGCTGGAGGAGGTCTGGTTGCCCGGCGACGACCAGCCTGTGATCATGCCTCGTTCAAGCGAGGGCCTTTATCTGTTGCAGCGTGTGCGTGACGAGGCGCATCGGTTCGCCATCACTTACCATCGTTCCAAGAGGTCCAAGACGGTGAAGGAGAGCGCGCTCGACGGCGTTCCAGGTCTCGGGCCGGCGCGCAGGCAAGCGCTTCTCAAGCACTTCGGCTCCGTGAAGAAGCTCCGCGCGGCCACGGCCGCCGAGATCTGCGAGGTTCCCGGCATCGGCCCGTCCATCGCCGAGGTGATCGTGTCGACGCTGAAGGGAGATTCGCCTTGATCTCGCGAGGATGTCAGGACGTTCACGCCGCCGGCCGCCCGCTTGCCCGCCTCCGCTATGGTGATGGGGCCGGGAGGGCCGCTGACATGGACATTCGTGAGGCCGAGCCGGCGGACGGAGTGAGACAATGAGCACCGAGCCGGCGTTCGTCATCGTCACCGGCATGTCGGGCGCGGGGCGCAGCACGGCGGCCAAAGCGCTTGAAGACCTGGGTTGGTTCGTCATCGACAACCTGCCGCCCGGGTTGCTGTTCGCGATGGCCGAGGAGGCGGGCAAGGTCAAGCTGGCCGCCGACAAGGTGGCGGCCGTCGTCGACGTGCGCAGCCTGGCCTTCACCACTGACCTCAACGCCGCCATCGAGGAGCTCGAAGGGCGCGGCGTACGCGTGCGGGTGGTGTTCCTGGAAGCCAGCGACGAAGAGCTGGTGCGCCGGTTCGAAAACGTCCGCAGGCCGCATCCGCTGCAGGGCGAGGGGCGCCTGGTCGACGGCATCGCCAGGGAGCGGGGCATCCTGCGTGAGGTCAGGGCCAACGCCGACCTCGTGATCGACACGTCGTCGCACAACGTGCACGAGCTGCGTCACAAGATCGTCTCCTTCTTCGGCGGGGAGGACCGTCCGGGACTGCGGGTCAACGTCGTGTCGTTCGGGTTCAAGTACGGGCTCCCGGTCGACGCCGACCTCGTGGTCGACTGCCGTTTCCTGCCCAACCCGCACTGGGTGCCCGACCTGCGGCCGTTGAACGGGCTCGACGCCCCGGTCCGCGACTACGTGCTCGGGCAGCCAGGGGCCAAGGAGTTCCTCGACGCCTACGAGGAGGTCCTGCAGGTGGTCGCTGCCGGCTACGCGCGCGAGGGCAAGAGCTACGCCACGCTCGCGGTCGGCTGCACGGGCGGCAAGCACCGCAGCGTCGCCATGACCGAGCAGGTCGCCGCCCGCCTGCGCGACCGCGGGATGGAGGTCCAGGTGAGCCATCGGGATGTGGGTCGGGAGTGACCGACGAGGGCGTCCAAGCCGCCTCGCCGCATCCGGTAGCCGGCGGGGCGCGAGCTCCCCGCAGTGGTGCGGGGGAGGCCACCGAGGGCCCGGCGGAGAGCGGCCCGGGTGAAGGTGTCGGGGGTTCCTCGGGGAGTGGCCCGGGTGAAGGTGTGGGGGGTTTCCCGGGGAGTGGTGCCGGCGGGCTGGCCGTGCGTCCGTCGGAAAGTGGCTCGGATGCCGTCGTTGCGGGCTCGCCGGCCAGCGGCGCGGGTGTTGGCGTAAGGGCGCCGAGCGGGGGTGCGGGCCTCCCGGGCGGTGGCGTGGCGCCCCTCGGTGATGGCGCGCGAGCGATGGGCGACGTCGCGGATGAGGGTGTGCGGTCCCTGAATGCGGACGCTGCCGACGGTGCGGACCCCTCGTGCCGTACCGCCGGGTCGCTGACTGCCGGCCCGGATGGGCGCGGGGCCCGGGGCGGGATCGCACCGAACGTGGTGGCGCTCGGAGGCGGGCACGGGCTCTACGCCTCCCTGTCAGCCTTACGGATGGTCACCGACCAGCTGACCGCCGTGGTGACCGTCGCCGACGACGGCGGATCGAGCGGCCGGTTGCGCCGCGAGCTCGGCGTGCTGCCGCCCGGCGACCTGCGGATGGCGCTGGCCGCTCTGTGCGGCGACGACGAGTGGGGCAGCACGTGGAGCGAGGTCGTGCAGCACCGCTTCCGCAGCGAGGGCGAGCTGCACGGGCACGCCGTGGGCAACCTGCTGATCGTCGCGCTGTGGGAACTGCTCGGCGACTCCGTGGCCGGGCTCGACTGGGTCGGCCGGCTGCTCGGCGCGCACGGCCGGGTGTTGCCGATGGCGTCGGTGCCACTCGACATCGTGGCCGAGGTGGAGCTGGACGGCGTCATCTCGACCGTACGCGGGCAGGTGGCGTGTGCGCTGACGCCCGGCAGGGTGCAGGCGATCTCGCTCGTGCCCGAAGACCCGCCGGCGCGGCCCGAGGCCGTCGCGGCCGTGCTCGACGCCGACTGGGTGGTGTTCGGGCCGGGGTCGTGGTTCACCAGCGTGTTGCCGCACCTCAAGGTGCCCGAGCTGGCCAGGGCCCTGCACGCGACCAAAGCCAGGCGGCTCGTCACGCTCAACCTGGCGCCCCAGCCGGGCGAGACCGACGACTTCTCCCCCCAGCAACATCTGGAGGTGCTCCGACAGCACGCTCCCGACCTGTCGATCGACGTCGTGCTCGCCGACACCGGGATCGTCGACGATCCCGGCGCGCTGGAGAAATCCGCCGCCGCCCTCGACGCCCGGCTGGTGATGGCCGACGTGGCGGCCGCCGACGGCTCTCCCCGGCATGACCCACGACGTCTTGCCTTCGTCCTGGACGAGATTTTCCTCCAGAAGCGTTGATCCTGGTCGGCGTGGCGCCAAGGTGCGAGAGACTGACGGGAGCCGGTCTGAATGGGGGAGGACTAACGCTTATGGCGATGACAGGTGTGGTGAAAGACGAGCTGAGCCGCCTGCCGGTGCTGAAGCCGTGCTGCCGCAAGGCGGAGGTTTCGACGCTGCTGCGGTTCGCCAGCGGCCTGCACCTGGTGGGCGGGCGGATCGTGATCGAGGCCGAGCTCGACACCAACGCCACGGCGCGGCGGCTGATCAAGGACATCGGCGAGGTGTTCGGGCACAAGGCGGAGGTCCTCGTGCTCGCGCCCGCCGGGCTGCGCAAGGGCTCGCGCTACGTGGTCCGCGTCTACCGCGACGGCGAGGCGCTCGCCCGCCAGACGGGCCTCATCGACAACCACGGCCGGCCGGTTCGCGGCCTGCCCCGCCAGGTGGTGGCGGGAGCGGCCTGCGACGCCGAGGCCGCCTGGCGCGGGGCCTTCCTCGCCCACGGCTCGCTGACCGAGCCGGGCCGCTCGATGTCGCTCGAGGTCACCTGCCCCGGCCCGGAGGCCGCCCTCGCGCTGGTGGGCTCGGCACGGCGGCTGAAGATCCACGCCAAGGCGCGCGAGGTGCGCGGCGTCGACCGCGTCGTGGTGCGCGACGGCGACGCGATCAGCGCCCTGCTCACCCGGCTCGGGGCGCACGACAGCGTGCTCGCCTGGGAGGAGCGGCGCATGCGCCGCGAGGTTCGGGCCACCGCCAACCGGCTGGCCAACTTCGACGACGCCAACCTGCGGCGCTCGGCACGGGCCGCGGTTGCGGCCGGAGCGCGGGTGCAGCGGGCGCTCGAGATCCTCGGCGACGAGGCGCCCGAACACCTGGTCGTGGCCGGACGGCTGCGGGTCGAGCACAAGCAGGCGTCCCTGGAGGAGCTGGGGCAGATCGCCGACCCGCCGCTGACGAAGGACGCGATCGCCGGCCGCATCCGGCGACTGCTCGCCATGGCCGACAAGCGCGCCTCCGACCTGGGCATCCCCAACACCGAGGCCAATCTCACCGTCGACATGCTCGCCCCCTGACCGTCGTTGCGGTGCTTCCCCCCGCACCGACCTCTCTGCCATCTCTTACGGCACAGCACAGTGCACCGCACGCGCCGACGTGCGTTGCCGTCCGTCCTGGCCGGTCGTGAAGGCTCACGGGGTGCTCGCCGTGACGAGCGCGCTGCCGGCCGGGTTCCGTGGTTCGGAGGGTGGCCGGGTGCGCCCGGCAGATGTGCCTGACGGGATCGGCGCGTTCGGTGCGGGCACTGGCTCGGTGGGGCTTCATGGGCTCTGCGCTGGGCGGTCACAGGTCGGCCCGTGCAACAGCGCGGGTTCGGTCTGCCCGCCTGGTCATGGGTGGAGTTGTGCTGAGTGGTCAAGGGGCCGCCTGGTCACGGGTTGAGCTGTGCTGGGCTTCCTGGCCGCGGCCGCACCGTGGTGGGGCGGTGGCGGTCAGTCGCGGGCCGGTTTGCGGGGGGTGAACAGGTCCGTGGTGGGCTTCGGCGCCGGGGCCTGGGCGGGCTCGAACGGCGCCCGGTACTCCGGCTCGCGAGGCTCCTCGATCTCCTCCGCCTGGGCTTCCTGGGCCCGCTGCGAGCGGCGTACGCGGGTGACCCGGAGGGTGACCAGGACGAGGGCGGCCAGAGCGGCGACGGCGATGTAGAGCCAGGCGGGCCAGGTCTCCGCCAGCGGGTCACGGTAGAGGGCCAGCGCCTCGGGCAGGCCTTCGGCGAAGGAGGGCAGGGTGATGTCGGACAGACCGGTGGGGGTCTGCCTGCCGGGTGCGCGCTGGGCGGAGCCGATCATGATGGCCAGCCCCGCGATCTGTCCCGTGGCCACGGCGCCGCCCGCGTACAGCGTGGCGATGGGCACCAGGACGAAGGTGCGCGGGCGCACCGAGCCCATGGCGAAGGAGACCACCAGAGCGATGACGAGAGACAGGGCCAAGGGGAGAGGAAGCCCGTTGCCGAACGTCGTGATGTCGCCGGGCAGGCTCTCCTGCAAGAGCACGGCCGCCCCCAGCCCTGCCGCGCAGAACAGCCCCGCCAGCAGGCCGACGATCAGTCCGGACAGCAGGCCGGACCGCTTGTGTGACATCTCAGCCCCCCGAGAATCACGAATTTACTCCGACGAGTCGGGCACTTTACTCGAACCTCGCAAAACGCGCCCACAGAACGACGATTCACAGCGGGGCACCTGAAGTGGTCTAAACCAATTTGAGTCCGATAAGGTTCGTGGTTGAGGTACCAGCCCGCCATCATTTGTTCGAGGAGATCGGTTCCCGTGAGCATCCGAGTAGGCGTCAACGGCTTCGGCCGCATCGGTCGCAACTTCTGGCGCGCTGTCGCCGCCAGCGGCAAGGACATCGAGATCGTCGCGGTCAATGACCTGACCGACAACGCGACGCTCGCTCACCTGCTGAAGTACGACAGCATCCTCGGCCGGCTGCCCTACGAGGTGAAGGCCACCAGCGACGAGATCACCGTCGACGGCAAGGCGATCAAGGTCTTCGAGGAGCGTGACCCGGCCAAGCTGCCCTGGGGTGACCTCGGCGTCGACGTCGTGCTCGAGTCCACGGGCCTGTTCACCGACGCCACCAAGGCCAAGGTGCACGCCGACAACGGCGCGAAGAAGGTCATCATCTCCGCGCCCGCGAAGAACGAGGACGTCACGATCGTCCTGGGCGTCAACGACGGCGCCTACGACCCGGCCAAGCACACCATCGTCTCCAACGCCTCCTGCACCACCAACTGCCTGGCGCCGATGGCCAAGGTCCTGCACGACACCTTCACCATCGAGAAGGGTCTGATGACCACCATCCACGCCTACACGCAGGACCAGAACCTGCAGGACGGCCCGCACAAGGACCTGCGCCGCGCCCGCGCCGCCGCGCTCAACGTGGTGCCGACCTCGACCGGCGCCGCCAAGGCCATCGGCCTGGTCCTGCCCGAGCTCAAGGGCAAGCTCGACGGTTTCGCCATGCGCGTGCCGATCCCCACCGGCTCGGCCACCGACCTCACCGTCGACGTCAGCCGCGAGGTCAGCGTCGACGAGGTCAACGCCGCCGTCAAGGCCGCCGCCGAGGGCCCGCTCAAGGGCATCATCAGCTACACCGAGGACGCGATCGTCTCCTCCGACATCGTCACCGACCCGGCCTCCTGCATCTTCGACGCCGGCCTCACCAAGGTCATCGGCAACCAGGTCAAGGTCGTCGGCTGGTACGACAACGAGTGGGGCTACTCCAACCGCCTCGCCGACCTGATCGAGCTGGTCGGCCGCGGCCTGTGATCCTGCGAGGGAGTGCCGTCGCCTGGAGGAGCGGCGGGAGTGAAGCGACCAGAGTGGGGGCCAGATTGGGGAAGGCGGCGGCATATGGCGACCGGGCCCGCCTCACGGAGTGAGGCCATGAGCATGCGCACGCTCGACGATCTCGACGTGAAGGGCCGGCGCGTGCTCGTGCGCGCCGACCTCAACGTCCCCCTCGACGGGGAGAAGATCACCGACGACGGCCGCATCCGGGCGTCCGTGCCGACGATCAGCGCGCTGGCCGGCGCGGGCGCCAAGGTCGTGGTCTGCGCCCACCTGGGCCGGCCCAAGGGCCAGGTCACGCCGAAATACTCGCTGCGGCCGGTGGCCGGGCGGCTCGGCGAGCTGCTCGGCCAGGACGTGGCCTTCGCCTCCGACGTGGTCGGCGACAGCGCCCGCGGTTGTGTCGAGTCGCTCCAGGACGGTCAGGTCGTCCTGCTGGAGAACCTGCGCTTCGAGCCCGGCGAGGAGTCGAAGGACGACGCCACACGGCGCGCCTTCGCTGAGCGGCTGGCCGGGCTGGCCGAGCTCTACGTCGGGGACGGCTTCGGCGCGGTGCACCGCAGGCACGCCAGCGTCTACGACGTCCCCCAGCTGCTGCCGCACGCGGCGGGCGGGCTGGTCGTGGCCGAGGTCGAGGTGCTCAAGAAGCTGACGCAGGAGCCCGAGCGGCCCTACGCGGTCGTGCTGGGCGGCGCCAAGGTCTCCGACAAGCTGGATGTCATCGCCAACCTGCTGACCAAAGTCGACCGGCTGCTCGTCGGCGGCGGCATGGCCTACACCTTCCTCAAGGCGCAGGGCCACGAGGTGGGCAGGTCGCTGCTCCAGGAAGACCAGCTCGACCAGGTCCGCGGCTTCCTCGACGAGGCCGCCGAGCGGGGCGTCGAGCTCGTCCTGCCGGTCGACGTCCTGGCCGCCGTCACCTTCGCCGCCGACGCAGAGCACGAAGTGGTCGACGCCACAGCGATTCCGGCCGATCGGGAGGGTCTCGACATCGGGCCCAGAACGCGCGAACTGTTCGCGAGCAAGCTGGCCGACGCCAAGACCGTGTTCTGGAACGGCCCGATGGGTGTGTTCGAGTTCGACGCGTTCGCGGGTGGCACGAGGGCCGTGGCCGAGGCCCTGATCGCCAGGACCGGCGAGGGCGCCTTCACCGTGGTGGGCGGCGGTGACTCGGCGGCGGCCGTGCGCAGGCTGGGGCTGCCGGAGGACGGGTTCTCGCACATCTCCACAGGTGGCGGTGCCAGTCTCGAATATCTTGAGGGCAAGACCCTTCCCGGACTCGCGGCTCTGGAGGCGTGACGTGACCACTCGCAAGCCGCTCATCGCCGGCAACTGGAAGATGAACCTCAACCACCTCGAGGCCATCGCGCTGGTCCAGAAGCTGGCCTTCGGGCTCAGCGACAAGGACTTCGACAAGGTCGAGGTCGCCGTCCTGCCGCCGTTCACCGACCTGCGCAGCGTCCAGACCCTGGTCGACGGCGACAAACTGCGCATCGTCTACGGCGCCCAAGATCTCTCCGAGCATGACGGCGGTGCCTACACCGGCGAGGTGTCGGGCGCCATGCTGGCCAAGCTGGGCTGCACGTACGTCACGATCGGACACTCCGAGCGGCGGCAGTACCACGACGAGGACGACGACCTCGTCAACGCCAAGGTGCAGGCCGCCTACCGGCACTCGCTCACGCCCATCCTGTGCGTGGGCGAAGGGCTGGAGGTGCGTCAAGAGGGCGGCCACATCGCGCACAGTCTTGGCCAACTCGACGGTGCGCTGCGCAAAATCACGGCCGAGCAGGCAAAATCGATAGTGGTGGCCTACGAACCGGTGTGGGCGATCGGCACCGGCGAGGTGGCCACCCCGGAGGACGCTCAGGAGGTCTGCGGAGCTTTGCGAGTGAGACTCGCTGAGCTCTACGACTCCGAAGTGGCCTCCGCGGTCCGTATCCTTTACGGTGGCTCGGTCAAGTCAGGCAATATCGCAGGGATCATGGCTCAGCCCGATGTCGATGGCGCGCTCGTTGGTGGCGCGAGCATCGACGCCGGGGAGTACACGAAGCTCTGCCGTTTCTCCGATATGCCCGGCTAACTGAGCCGTTCTGGGGGTGCGACTTGACATCAGGCCGTACCCTCAAGAGGCAAGTCTGAATCGTCACGCGTAACAGAGCATTGAAGGAACAGGCATACCGTGGAACTCGGAATCTCTATCGCCCTCATCCTGGCGAGCCTTCTCATGATCCTGCTCGTCCTGATGCACAAGGGTAAGGGCGGCGGCTTGTCCGACATGTTCGGCGGCGGGTTCTCGTCGAACTTCGGTGGTTCCTCGGTGGTGGAGCGCAACCTCGACCGGCTGACCGTCATCACCGGCATCATCTGGTTGGTCTGCATCATCGCTCTCGGCCTGCTTGTGCGGCCCTGAGCAAGCAAGTCAACGCGTGACAGTGATTCTCCCCCCCGTGTCTGCGCGCGGGGCGATCGAGCGAGGAGTTCATCCGTGGGTAGTGGCAACGCGATCCGTGGCAGCCGAGTCGGCGCCGGCCCTATGGGGGAGGCCGAGCGCGGCGAGGCAGCTCCGAGAGTGCGGGTCTCGTTCTGGTGCGCCAACATGCACGAGACGCGCCCCAGTTTCGCCAGTGACGCGGCGGTCCCCGAGCTGTGGGACTGCCCGCGGTGCGGCCTCCCAGCCGGACAGGACGAGGAGGCGCCGCCTGCCCCGCCCAAGAACGAGCCGTACAAGACGCACCTGGCCTACGTGAAGGAGCGCAGGAGCGACAAGGACGGCAAGGCGATCCTCGAGGAAGCACTGGAGCGCCTGCGCAGCAACAAGTCCCCCTGGTAGGCGTGTCAGCGGAAGGGCCCCGGGCGTCGTGCGGGGGCCCTTCCGCCGTTCACGGCCCCGGGCTCGTCAGCCCCGTTCGTGGACCGGCTCGCCGTCCACGAACGTCATGCGCACCCGCGTCGTCCAGAGGTCGCCGGGCGGCAGTTCGAACGGGTCCCGGTCCAGGACCACCAGGTCGGCGGGGCGCCCCGGTTCGACGACGCCCGCCGGGGAGCGGTTGATCCAGGCCGAGCCCGCCGTGTAGGCGGTCATGGCCGTCGCCAGGTCGAGGCGCTGGCCGGGCAGGAACGGGGTCTGCGCGGTGGGGTAGCCGGCGTGCACCGAGCCGCCCGGCTCCGTACGGTTCACCGCGACGTGCATGCCCTGGAGCGGGTCGGCGTCCGACACCGGCCAGTCGCTGCCCGCGCAGCACCGGGCGCCGTGCGCGACCAGGTCGGCGAAGGGATACTGCCACGACGCGCGCGGTTCGCCCAGGAACGGCAGTGTCAGCTCGTCCATCTGCGCGTGGTGGGTGGCCCAGAGCGGCTGCAGGTTGGCCGTGACGCCCAGGGCGGCGAAGCGCGGCACGTCGGAGGGCTCGATGATCTGCAGGTGGGCGATGTGGTGGCGGTTGGCGGGGTCGGTGCCCTCGAAGCCGTCGAGGGCCTCGCGTACCGCCCGCTCCCCGATGGCGTGGACGTGCACCTGGAAGCCGTGCCTGTCCAGCTCGGCCACGTAGCGCTTGAGCTCGACCGGGTCCACGTAGGACAGGCCCGTGCCGCCGCACAGGCAGTACGGCTCCAGCGTGGCCGCGGTGAAGTTCTCTGTGATCCCGTCCTGCATGATCTTGACTGAGGTGGCGCGGAACCGGTCGAGTCCGCCGGCTGCGGCCCGCCGCTCGATCAGGCCGGGGATCTGGTCCAGGCCGCGCGTCCTGTCCCACCACAGGGCACCCACCACGCGGGCCCGCAACAGGCCGGAGCCGGCCGCCGCCACATAGGTGGGCAGCTGGTCGTCGGAGCCCGCGTAGGAGCCCACGATGGCGTCCTGCCAGCCGGTGATGCCCAGCGAGAACAGGTGTTCCTGTGCCCGTGCCAGCGCGTCGAGCAGATCCTGGGCGGACGGGCGCGGGGTGAGCAGGCCGACGAGCTCCATCGCGCCCTCGTGCAGGACCCCGGTGGGCACGCCCCCGGCGTCGCGCTCGATCCGGCCGTCGGGCGGGTCGGGGGTGGCGGCGGTGATGCCGGCCAGTTCGAGTGCCCGGCCGTTGACCCAGGCGGCGTGGTGGTCGCGCTGGATGAGGTACGCGGGCCGGTCGAGGAAGTCGAGCTGGTCGCGGTGGGGGAGCCCGTTCGGAAATGCCGACATATCCCAGCCGCCGCCATCAATCCACGCTTTATCCGGATTTGTCGCAGCATAAGCGGCGATCATTTCGACATACGCATCAAGTCCGAATACCTCGGACAGATCGCACTTCGCGCGTTCGAGGCCCGCCTGCACCGGATGCATGTGCGCGTCGATGAACCCCGGCGTCAGCAGCCCGCCGTCCAGGTCCACGGTCTCGTGGGGCAGACGTGCCAGGTCGCGCTCGGGGCCCACCGCGGCGATCACGCCGTCGCGTACGAGCACCGCCTCCGCCACAACGCCGTGGGGCGTGAAGACGCGGCCCCCTCGGAAGAGGACGTTCATGGGGTCTTCCTCTCTCGGCAGGTCGTCCGCCGCCCGTCGTGCCGCCGGGCGGCGTACCCCGATGAGCGCAGGTGCCGCTAGATAACGTGATAAACCGACACATATCCCGATGAAACACTTCGTTAGCGGTGGTGTAACAGCCACCAGGCATGCTCGTCGCATGGGATTCTTGCGCATCCGGACCACGGTGGACGAGCGACCCGGACGGCTGGCGTCACTGGCGGCGGCCCTGGCTGACAGGGGCGGCAACATCCTCGGGCTGAGCGTCCAGCCCGACACCGACGGCACCGTCGACGAGTTCGTCGCCGACATCCCCGCCCACCCCGAGACCGTGCGCCAGGCTCTGGAGGCGGCCGGTGGCCGCCGGGTCCAGGTGGTCCCCGCCACGGCCCACGAGCTCACCGACGAGCCCACCAGGGCCCTGCTGCTGGCCTCCCGGCTACGCTCGATGCCGTGGCGGCTGCCCGAGCTGCTGGCCGACCTGCTGCGCGCGGACGACGCCCGGTGGATCTATGGTGAACCCGTGCCTGATCTTCCCGACCCCACCCTGCTCGTCGTGCCCGTGGCCGCCCGGCGCGCGGTCAGGTTGCGCCGCGGCGAGTTGCCCTTCACCTCGACCGAGGCGGCGAGGGCGGCCGCGTTCGCCCGGCTCGCCCAGCCGGCGGCCGAGCGGGAGGGCGCCGAGCGCGGGATCAAAGTCGCCGACGGGGTGGAGGTCACGGTCCGCCCGCTCACCTCGATCTACCGCGAGGCCGTACGCGACCTGCATGACCGGTGCTCGCCGGAGTCGCGCAGGTTCCGCTACTTCACCGCACTGCCGGTGCTGCCCGAGCGCGTGTTCGACCGGATGTGCGACAGGAATCGGGGGCATTCGCTGGTCGCCGGGCACGACGGGCAGGTCGTGGGGCTGGCGAACCTCATGTTCACCGCCGATCCCGGGAGCGCCGAGATGGCCGTCCTGGTCGAAGACCGCTGGCAGGGGCGCGGTCTGGGCGCGGTGATGGCCAGGATGCTGGTGCACGCGGCCCGCGACCTCGGATACGCCGAGGTCAGGGCCACCATGCTGGCCGACAACGCCAGGATGCGCAGGCTCCTGATCTCTCTGGGCGCCACGCTCGGCTACACCGAGGACCCGGGCGTCGTGGCCGCCCGGCTGCCCGTGGGCGCGATGGCCTCAGCCTAGGCCCTCTTCGTCCTGCGGCCTCGGGGCCGGCGGCTGGACGCCCTGGATGCCCAGGTGGCGTTCGATGCGCTCCAGGCTCTCCTGGATCTGCGCGAGCCGTTCGTTGAGGGCGGCGCCGCCGGAGTGGAACATCTCGCCGGGGCGTTCCCTGGAGCCGCGGCCCACCCGGTCCAGCAGGCGCTGGCGTACGTCGGCCAGGTCCGCGCCGGCGTCCACGAGCGCCTGGGCGGCCAGCCCTTCGCCCTCCCTGATCAGCCCGAGCAGGATGTGCTCGGTGCCGATGTAGTTGTGGCGCAGCTGCAGCGCCTCGCGCAGCGACAACTCCAGCACCTTCTTGGCGCGCGGCGTGAACGGGATGTGCCCGCCCGGCGACTTCGCGCCGCGGCCCCGCACGCGCTCGACGAAGGCGCGTACGGGGTCCAGCTCCACGCCGCAGCCGTCGAGCACCAGGGCGGCCAGCCCTTCGCCCTCGTGGATGAGCCCGAGCAGGATGTGCTCGGTGCCGATGCGGTCGTGGTCCAGCCTCCGCGCCTCCTCCTGAGCGAGGACGATGACCCTGCGCGCACGGTCGGTGAAGCGCTCGAACACCGGATGTCTCCGTTCGACTCGGGGCTGTTTCCACTATGCGCTAGAAACCCGCGGATGTGGGGTATTTGTCCTGTGTGGATCTTGACGAGGTGGCCGGCCGGCTCTACGCCCTGCCGCCGTCCGAGTTCACCGCCGCCCGCGCGGACGAGGCCCGCGCGGCCAAGGACGCGGGTGACGTGCGCCTGTCGCGCGAGATCGCCAAGCTGCGCAAGCCGACCGTGTCCGCCTCGGCGGTGAACAGGGTCGCCCGCGAGCACCCCGGCGAGCTGGGCGAACTGCTGGAGGTGGGGGAGCGGCTGCGGGCGGCCTGGGAGGAGCAGGACGCCGCCGCGCTGGCCGAGCTCACTCGCCGCCGCGGCGAGGTGACGCGTACGGTGGGCAGGCTCGTCAGGCAGGCCGGGGACCTGTCGGCGGCGGCGTCCGCCGAGGTGGACCAGACCCTGGACGCCGCGATGGTCGACGCCGGCGCGGCCGCGCAGGTGCGGCGCGGTACCCTGGCGAAGCCGCTCAGCTACAGCGGTTTCGCCCCCGCTCCGGTCCCGCGCGAGCGGCCGGCGGGCCGCAGGAAGCCGTCGCCCGACGAGCAGGCCGCCCGGGCGAGGGAGCGCGAGGAGGCCGAGGCGAAGAAGGCCAGGGAACGCCAGGAGGCCGAGGCCGCGCACCGCGAGTGGCGCGAGGCGCTCGATGCGGCCGCGAAGGAGCACGACGAGCGCGCGGAGAAGGTCGCGTCGCTGGAGCGCAAGCTGGCCAAGGCACGCGGAAGGCTGGCCGACAGCCGGCAGCGGCTCGAGGTCGCCCAGCGCGAGGAACGGCACGCGCGCCAGCGGCTGGAGCGCTGACCTGCCGGAAGGCTCCGCGGGCCGGCGGCTGAGGCGCTGAGCGGCGAGGAGGGCCCCGAGTGGAGCGCCGGCCTGCGGGGCGGACGTTCCTGGGCGGCTTGTAGCGTGGAGAAAACGCTGCGCACCACCCAGGAGTGGCGATGAGCTGGACTCCCGCCTCGATGCCCGCCCTCGCGGGCACGACGGCCATCGTGACCGGCGCCAACACCGGCATCGGCAAGCCCACCGCCCTTGAACTGGCCAGGCACGGCGCCCACGTGGTCGTGGCGGCGCGCGACCCGGACAGGGGGGCCGCGGCCGTCGCGGAGATCCGGCGGGCCGCCCCCGGCGCGCACGTCGGGTACGGGCGGCTCGACCTGGCCGACCTGGCCTCCGTCCGGGAGTTCGTCAAGGAGTTCGCCACCGGGGTCGAGCGGCTCGACCTGCTGGTGAACAACGCGGGTGTCGGCATGGTCCCCAGGCGGGAGACCAGGGACGGGTTCGAGCTGCAGCTCGGCACCAACCACCTGGGCCACTTCGCGCTCACCGGGTTGTTGCTGCCGCTCCTGCTAGCCGCCCCCGCCGCCCGCGTGGTGACCGTTGCCAGCGACGCGCACGTCGCGGGCAGGATCGACCTGGACGACCTGGGCATGCGGCACGATTACGGCAGGATGGCGGCCTATGCCCGCTCCAAGCTGGCCAACATGCTCTTCGCCCTCGAGCTCCAGCGCCGCGCCGAGCGGGCCGGCGCGGGTCTGATCAGCGTCGCCACCCATCCGGGCATGACCGCCACGGGCATCTTCGGCACCGGGCTGGTCAAGCCTGTCGTGAACCTGCTGATGAAGCGGCCCGAGCGCGGCGCCGTGTCCTCGCTCTACGCCGCGGCCTCGCCGGACGTCCGCGGCGGCGAGTACATCGGCCCCACGCTCAGGCGGCTCACGCCCTCCGCGACGGCCAGGTCGCGGGAGCTCGCCCGGCGGCTCTGGGAGGCTTCCACGGAGCTGACGGGCGTGCGTTTCGAGGAGCTCGCCCCCGGCTGACGTCAGCGGGCGGCTCGGGCCAGGTGGGCGCAGACGGGAAACCCCTCCAGCGCGTACGGGGCCGCGAGCCGGGCGTAGTGGGCCTTGACGCGCTCGACGGTCTCCCGCGGTTGCCGGGAGATCACCGCGAAGCGCGGGCCGCCCGCCTGGACGATGTCGTCCCACCAGGAGCCGGGGTCGGCGCGGTGCCGCCACCGCAGGGTGTCGACGGCCGTCTTCCTGAAGCCCGCCGCCCGCAGCAGCGCGGTGAAGCGCGGCGGCGTGTCGTGGGCCGTGAAGGGGCGTGGCGGAGGGTCGTACGGGACGCCGGCGGCGGCGATGGCGTCGGCGAGGACGCTCGTGGCGGTCATCTCGTCGGACTTCCACCAGGACAGGGCGATCGTGCCGCCCGGACGCAGCACGCGGTGCAGCTCGCCGAGCGCCGCCGCGGTGTCGGGCACATGATTGATGACGAAATTTCCCGCTATGGCGTCGAATGCTTCGTCCGCGAACGGCAGGTCGGGCAGCGCGGCCGCCCGTACCGTCGCGTGCGGGTGGCGGCGGGCGACCAGCTCCAGCATGCCGGGATCGGGGTCGACGGCGGTGACCTCGATGCCCAGCGCGAGCGCCGCCGCCGTCACCACGCCGGTGCCGCAGCCGACGTCCAGCAGCCGCGGCGCCCTGGTCTCTCGGGCCTGAGCGAGCAGGGGCGCGACGGTGTGCGCGCTGAGGCGGGCGAAGCCGCGCTCGTACGCTTCGGCGTTGCTCACGGATCTCACCCTAACGCGGAAAACTAACATTCTGATGTGAAATTTCGTGCCAAAGTCTGTTTTCCCCTGTGAAGCCGCTCGTACTGTCGTCGTCATGACCATCGACGCCTTCATCGACGCCCTGCCCAAGGTCGAACTCCACGTGCACCTGATCGGCTCGGCCTCCGTCGCGACCGTGCTGGAGCTCTCGCGCCGCCACCCCGGCGGCGAGGTCCCCGCTACGGAGGAGGAACTGCGCCGCTTCTACGCATTCCGCGACTTCCCCCACTTCGCCCAGGTGTACGGCGCCGTCAACTCGCTCGTACGCGAGCCGGAGGACGTGGCCACGCTCGTGCTCGGCCTGGCCCGCGACCTCGCAACCCAGGGAGCCCGCTACGTCGAGCTGCAGGTCACGCCCTACGCCCACCACGTCGTCGGCATGCCCAGGCGCGAGGTGACCGAGGCCCTGGACCTGGCCGCCCGCCGGTCGCCGGCCGAGTACGGCGTGGAGGTGGCCTACATCTTCGACATCCCCGGCGAGTACGGGGAGGAGGCCGCCAGGGTCACCGTCGAGCACGCCCTGCAAGAACCTCCCGCCGCGCTGGTAGGTTTCGGCATCGGCGGGATCGAGCAGGAGCGCCCGAAATATCGTGACGCCTACCGTTCGGCCTTCTCGGCGGCGCGCGCGGCCGGACTGCACAGCGTCCCGCACGGCGGCGAGATGAGCGGGCCGGAGACGATCTGGGAGGTCATCGAGGGCTACGGCGCCGAACGCATCGGCCACGGCATCACCTGCCTGGCCGACGACCGCCTGGTCGCCCACCTGCGCGACACGCAGATCCCCTTGGACGTCTGCCCCACCTCCAACCTCCGCACCGGCCAGGTCGCCCGCATAGAGGACCACCCGCTGCCACGGATGCTGGAGGAAGGCCTGTACGTCACGCTCAACAGCGACGACCCGCCCATGTTCGCCACCACCCTGGCCGAGGAGTACCGGCTCGCCGCCGACGTCTTCGGACTCGGCGCTCCCGAACTGGCCCACCTCGCCCGCAACGGCGTCCGGGCCTCCTACCTGGCCGAGGAGCGCAAGCAGGCCCTGGTGGCGGAGATCGACGCGCTCGTCGCGGCCGGCTGACCGGACGGCGACCGCCCGGCCCACGGCGAGCGCCGCCGGCTCACGGGAGGAGGCCGGTGGCAGGGCCCGCGGCTCACGGCGCGGTCGCCGGCGGAACTGCTGGGCTACGGCGAGGCCATACGGCCGAGCCCCGGCGGGATCTTGCCGGCCGCCGCCCGGTCCAGGAGGAACAGGGTGCGCCCCCGGCCCCTGGCGCCCGCCGCCGGCACCTGCACGTGCCCCGAGTCGGACAGGGCCAGGCGTACCGCCCCCGACTTCTCCTCTCCGGCGGCCACCACCCACACCTCGCGCGCGGCCTGGATGGCGGGCAGCGTCAGGGAGATGCGCGTGGGCGGCGGTTTCGGCGAGCCGTGCACGGCCACCACCGGGCGCGTGTCGTAGAGCGCGGGCATGCCGGGGAACAGGGAGGCCACATGGGAGTCGGGGCCCATGCCGAGCAGCATCACGTCGAAGCTCGGCACCGGCCCGTGATCCTCCGGCCTGGCGGCCTTGCGCAGTTCGGCGGCGTAGGACTCGGCGGACTCCTCGGCCGTCATGCCCGCGTCGGGGCCGCGCATGACGTGCACCCGCTCCGGGTCGACGTCGACGTGGTCGAGCAGCGCCTCGCGGGCGCCAGTCTCGTTGCGTTCCCTGTCGCCCGCGGGCACGAACCGCTCGTCGCCCCACCAGACGTCCAGGCGCCGCCAGTCGACCGCGTCGCGCGCGGGCGTCGCGGCGATGGCGGCCAGCGTGGCGATGCCGACCGTGCCACCGGTCAGCACGATGGACGCCGCCCCCTTGGCCGACTGCACGTCGACCAGCCGGCTGATGATCCGCGCCGCCACGGCCTTGGCCAGGACGTCGGCGTTGCGGTGTACGACAACATTGGGCACGCTCACGAGCACTACTCTCTCACCAGGATCAGCAGGAAACCCCGGACGGCCGGAGCCGCCCGGGGAGGCAGGGTCATCCCTTGTACGTGCGGGCGAAGTGCTTGACCGCGGCCTCGTAGACCTCGTCGCTGTCGAGCCTGCGCAGCTCCTCGGCCAGCAGCTCGGAGGTGTGGCGCCGGGCCAGCGCCACGTTCCTGTCGGGCTGCCCCGGGCGCGACAGCGTGGCCAGGCGGGCGTCGCTCCGGCAGATGGACAGCTCGCCGTCGTCCAGACGCAGCCGCACGGACGTCAGGCCGGGGCCGCCCGAGTCGGCCACCTCGATCGGCGCGCCGAGGCGCTCCGACAGCCAGGAGGCCAGCAGCGGCGCGCTCGGGTGACCCTTCGCGCTCTCCACGACCCCCTCGTGCACCCGGCCCACCGGCTGGTCGAACGCGGCGGCCAGCAGGCTGCGCCACGGCGTCACCCTGGCCCACGACAGGTCGGTGTCGCCGCGGGCGTACCCCTTGGCCCTGGTCACCAGCGACTGGATGCCGCCCTCGTCCAGGCCCTTGGCGTCGGTGATGCGCCGCTGCGCCAGAGCCCCGATGGAGTCCTTCGACGGCACCTCGGGCGCCGCGCCCGGCCACCACACCACGACCGGGGTGTCGGGCAGCAGCAGCGGGCTGACCACGGAGTCGGCGTGCTCGGTGAGCTCGCCGTACAGGCGCAGCACCACGACCTCGCCGGGCGTGGACTCGCCGATGCGCAGCTCGGCGTCGAGCCTGATCGGCTCGTCCTCCTCACGCTTGATCACGACGATGATGCGGGAGGGGTGTTCGCGGGCCGCCTCGGTGGCGGCGCGCAGGGCGTCGTACTGGTGGCGCTCCTCGCAGACGACCACGAGCGTCAGCACCATGCCGATGGCGGGCGCGCCCATCTGGTGGCGCAGGTGCATGAACTGCGCCGAGATCTTGCCCGCCGTGGTGTCGGACAACATGAAGGTCGTCACGGGCGCTCCTCCGTCGGTCTCGCGGCGACAGCCGTACCGGATGTGTCAACGCGTCCGCTCACTAGAGCCTCCTCCAGACGCGGCCGTCGCGGGCCATCATCGCATCGGCCGACTCCGGCCCCCACGAACCCGACTCGTAGCCCTCCGGCTGGCCCTGCGTGGCCCAGAACTCCTCGATCGGGTCGAGGATCTTCCACGACAGCTCGACCTCCCGCTGGTGCGGGAAGAGCGGGGGATCGCCGATCATCACGTCGAGCAGCAGCCGCTCGTACGCCTCGGGGGACGACTCGAGGAACGACTCGCCGTAGGCGAAGTCCATGGAGACGTCGCGCACCTCCATGGCCGTGCCCGGCACCTTGCTGCCGAACCTGACGGTGATGCCCTCGTCCGGCTGGACCCTGATGACGAGCGCGTTGTGGCCGAGTATTTCGGTGTCGTCGGCGCTGAAGGGCAGGTGCGGCGCCCGCTGGAACACCACCGCGACCTCCGTCACCCGGCGGCCCAGGCGCTTGCCGGTGCGCAGGTAGAACGGCACGCCCGCCCACCGCCGGTTGGCGATCTCCAGCTTGATGGCGGCGTACGTCTCCGTGGTGGACGCCGACGAGATGCCGTCCTCCTGGAGGTAGCCGACGACCTTCTCGCCGCCCTGCCAGCCCGCTTTGTACTGCCCGCGCGCGGTGTTGAGCCCGAGGTTGGCCGGCAGCCGCACGGCCTTGAGCACCTTCTCCTTCTCCCGGCGCAGCGCGGAGGCGTCGAACGAGGTCGGGTCCTCCATCGCGACCAGCGCGAGCAGCTGGAGCAGGTGGTTCTGGATCACGTCGCGGGCGGCGCCGATGCCGTCGTAGTAGCCGGCCCGCCCCCCGATGCCGATGTCCTCGGCCATCGTGATCTGCACGTGGTCGACGAAGCTGCGGTTCCAGATCGGCTCATAGAGGTTGTTGGCGAACCGCAGCGCCATGATGTTCTGGACGGTCTCCTTGCCCAGGTAGTGGTCGATCCTGAAGATCGAGCTCTCCGGGAAGGCGGAGGTGGTGATCTCGTTCAGCTCGTGCGCCGAGCGCAGGTCGTGACCGAACGGCTTCTCGATGACCACCCGCCGCCACGAATCCTCGGGCGCGTCGGCCAGCCCTGTCCGCTTGAGCTGCTCGACCACCACGGGGAAGAACTTCGGCGGCACCGAGAGGTAGAACGCGTAGTTTCCGCCGGTGCCCCGTGTCTCGTCGATCTCGTTCAAGGCCATGGCCAGCGCGTCGAACGCCCCGTCGTCGTTGAACTCGCCGGGCACGAAGTGGATGCCCTCACGCAGTTGCTTCCATACCTCTTCGCGGAAGGGCGTCCTGGCGTGTGCCTTGACGGCGTCGTGCGTCAGCTGGGCGAAATCCTGGTCCTTCCAGTCGCGCCTGGCGAACCCGACCAGCGAGAAGCCGGGCGGCAGCAGCCCTCGGTTCCCCAGGTCGTAGATCGCCGGCAGCAGCTTGCGCTTGGCCAGGTCGCCTGTCACGCCGAACAACACCATCACGCACGGTCCGGCCACCCGGGGCAGCCGCTTGTCACGCGGGTCGCGCAGCGGGTTGGCCGCCAGGACTTCCATGGTGGTGGAGGTGCCCGCGGCCGAGGTGGCCACCGTGGCGGCCTCCTCCGCGGGTGCTGCCGGGTCTGTCATCTCAAGCCTCCTGTGCGGCTGCGAGCAGGTGCGCGACTCCCGCCGCGCGGTCGGTCAGATGCAGGCGTACGGCGGGACGCCCGCGGGTCTCCACGGCGCCGAGGTCACCGAGAGCCTGCGCCAGCTGGAGCCGGCCCAGGGTGTACGGCCGCCCGGGGACCGGGACGTCCTCGGCCACCGCACCTGTGATCATCAGGAACACGCCGTTCGGGGGGCCGCCCTTGTGATACTGGCCGGTCGCGTGCAGACAGCGCGGGCCCCAGCCGAAGGTCACCGGCCGGTCGGTACGCAGCGCGAGCAGCGCCCGCAGCGTCGCCGCGTCGGCCATCATCCAGGCGTCGGTCATCTGCTCGAAGTCGGCCCCGTCGGGCACCGGAGCGTCGAACGCGGCCAGCCGGTCGAGGTAGGCCATGATCGACAGATATCCGCCGGCCGGAACGGTGTGCAGCAGCTCGGCGAACAGCCCGGGCAGGTCCTTGGCCGTGACCCCGCCGTACACCTCGACGGGGCCGTCGGTGAACGCGGGAGCGCCGGTCGGCAGGTCGGGCAGGGCCAGCAGCGCGAGGGTGCCGTCGCGCGCGCCGGCCTCGTCGGGCCGGTCGAACGGGTCGACGTCCAGCGCCAGGCCGGCGACGGCGGCGGCATATTCCCACACCGGGAACTGCGCGCCGAGGGGCCCGTCGACGCGCACGTCGCCGACGTCGGACTCGATGGCGACGACGAGTTCGTCGCCACTGCGCCGGGGGTCGGCGCCGACGACGGGGAGGATGCCCCTGCCCCGCTTGCCGGTGGACCCCGCGACGAGCTCCTCGATCCAGCCGGGCAGCCCGGCGATGGCCGAGAGCTGGTCTTCGAGCAGCAGCTTGTCGCGCCCGCCCAGCGCCGCGCCGCCGAGCGCCGCCCCCAGGTCGAGCCCGGGGTTGCCGGAGTCGAGGGACAGCAGCGGCAGCGCCTGCTCGGCGTCGTCGAGCAGCCGCTCCACGCGGGCGCCCGCCAGCGCGCAGGCCACCAGCGTGTACGCCGACAGCGCCGGAGCACGGCCGCCCGCGACCGGGGCGGCCGGCACCACCTGGTGGCCGCTCTCACGCGCGCGCCGCTCCAGCGGCGAGCCAGGGCCGGTGACCACCACGATGCGCCCGGCCGGCGCGATGCCCGCGTCGGTGAAGTGACGTTCGTAGATCCGCAGCAGGCAGTCGGTCTCCAGGGCCGAGCCGCCCGCGTCGGCGACGACCACGATCGTGGCGTCCGGCGGCTCGGCGAGCGCGCGGCGCACCTGCCCGGGGTCGGTCGTGTCGAGAACGGTGAGCGGCACGTCGTCGGTGTCGCAGATCACCTCGGCGGCGGCGGGCGAGCCGCCCGCCCCCGCCAGCACCACGTTCGTCAGTCCCTGCGCGCGTGCTCGCTCGGCGAGCCTGCCCAGCTCGGGCAGCAGCTCGCGCGAGGCGCGGGACGGCGTTCGCGGGCGCGCAGGGCGGCCCCGACCGGCCTGCGCGCCCGCATCGGCGTCCTCACCCCACAGCGTGGGGTCGCCGGCGGCGAGCCGCGCGGGCACGCCGCCGGCGACGAGGCGCCCCGCGAGGGAGGCGGCGGCGGACGCCACCTCCTCATCGCGGCAGGAGACCTTCATCACGGGACCAGGTTCTTGGTGACGCTCTCGAGCAGCTCGTTCCAGGACGCCTCGAACTTGTCGACGCCCTCGTCCTCCAGGACCTTCACCACGTCGTCGTAGTCGACGCCGGCCTCCTTGAGCGCGGCCATGGTGTTCCAGGCCTGCTCGTAGAAGGGGCGCACGGTGTCGCCCGAGACGTTGGCGTGGTCGGCCGTGGCGTCGAGCGTCTTCTCCGGCATCGTGTTGACGGTGCCGGGGACGACGAGCTGGTCGACGTAGAGGGTGTCGGAGTATTCGGGGTTCTTCACGCCGGTCGAGGCCCACAGCGGCCGCTGCGGGCGGGCGCCCGCGGCGCGCAGCCGCTGCCAGCGCTCGGAGTTCATCACGTCCTCGAACGCCGCGTACGCCAGGCGCGCGTTGGCCACGCCCGCCTTGCCTTTCAGCTCGGGCTTGCCGAGCTTGTCGAGCCGCTTGTCGATCTCGGTGTCGACCCGGCTGACGAAGAACGACGCCACCGAATCGATCTTGCCGAGGTCGAGGCCCTTGGCCTGCGCCGCCTCGAGACCGGCCAGCCAGGCGTCCATGACCGCGCGGTAACGCTCGAGGGAGAAGATCAGCGTGACGTTGACGCTGATGCCCTCCGCCAGCGCCTGCGTGATCGCCGGCAGCCCCTCGACCGTCGCCGGGATCTTGATGAACAGGTTGGGCCGGTCGACCAGCCACCACAGCGCCCGCGCCTCGGCCACGGTCTTCTCGCTCTCGCGGGCCAGGCGCGGGTCGACCTCGAGCGACACCCGGCCGTCCACGCCGCCGGTGGCGTCGTAGACGGGGCGCAGCACGTCCGCGGCCCAGCGGATGTCGTAGGTGGTGATGGCGCGTACGGCCTCGCCCACGTCGACGCCGCGTACGGCGAGGTCGTGCAGCTGGGCGTTGTACGCGTCGCCCTTGCTGAGCGCGTTGGCGAAGATCGTGGGGTTGGAGGTCACCCCGACGACGTTCTTCTCGCGGATCAGCTGCTCGAGGTTGCCGGTGCGCAGGCGCTCACGGCTGATGTCGTCGAGCCAGATGGCGACGCCCTGGCCGGACAGCTTGTTCAGGATCTCACTCATGTTCGTTCAGTTTCCCGTCGTCTCGCCCTTTTCCCGGCCAAGCTTGGCCAGGCTCGCATGCGCCGCCGCGGCCACGCGCTCCGCCGTCAGCCCGAACTGCTCGTACACGGTCCTGTACGGGGCCGACGCGCCGAAGTGTTCGAGGCCGACGACCTCGCCGCACTCGCCGACGAACTGGTGCCAGCCGAGAGCGACGCCCGCCTCGACCGCGACCCGAGCCCGGATCGACGCAGGCAGGACCGTCTGCCTGTATGCGATGTCCTGCCCGTTGAACCATTCGACACACGGCATCGACACCACGCGCGTCGGGATGCCCTGCGCCTCCAGCAGGTCGCGGGCGTTCACCGCGATCTCCACCTCGCTGCCCGTGGCGATGAGCAGGACCTGGGGCTGGCCGTCGGAGGCCTCGCGCAGGACGTAGCCGCCCTTGGCCACGCCCTCGGCGCTGGTGCCCTCGAAGACGGGCAGGTTCTGCCTGGTCAGAGCCAGGGCCGCGGGCCGGTCGGTGTGCTGGAGCACCGCCTTCCACGCGTACGCGGTCTCGTTGGCGTCGGCCGGGCGGACGACGTCGAGGCCGGGGATCGCGCGCAGCGCCCACAGGTGCTCGATCGGCTGGTGCGTGGGGCCGTCCTCGCCCAGGCCGATGGAGTCGTGCGTCCACACGTAGGTGACCGGCAGCTTCATCAGCGCGGCCAGGCGCACCGCCGGTCGCATGTAGTCGGAGAAGACCAGGAACGTGCCGCCGTAGGGGCGGGTGCCGCCGTGCAGGGCGATGCCGTTGAGAATGGCGCCCATGGCGTGCTCGCGGATGCCGAAGTGCAGCGTGCGGCCGTAGCGGTTTCCGGGGAATTCCTTGGTCTGGTATTCCTCGGGGACGAAGGACGGCTCGCCCTTCATGGTGGTGTTGTTCGACTCCGCCAGGTCGGCCGAGCCGCCCCAGAGCTCGGGCAGCACCGGCGCCAGCGCGTTGAGCACCTCGCCGGAGGCCTTGCGGGTGGCCATCGAGGCGCCCGCCTCGAACGACGGCAGCGCCCCTGCCCAGCCGTTGGGCAGTTGCCGCTGGGAGATGCGGTCGAGCTCCTCGGCCCGCTCGGTGTCGGCCGCGCGCCACTTCGCGTAGCCCTTCTCCCACTCCGCGTGCTCGGCGCGGCCTCGCTGGGCGACGGCGCGGGCGTGCTTGAGCACCTCGTCCGGCACGTCGAAGCTCTTGGAGGGGTCCATGCCGAGGACTTCCTTGGTGGCGGCGACCTCCGCCTCGCCCAGGGCCGAGCCGTGGATCTTGCCGGTGTTCCGCTTGTTGGGCGCGGGCCAGCCGATGATGGTGCGCAGCCGGATGAACGACGGCCGGCCGGTCTCGGACCTGGCCGCCTGCAGCGCGTCGTAGAGCGCCTGGACGTCCTCGGCGTAGTCGCCGTTCTCGGTCCAGTCGACGCTCTGGGTGTGCCAGCCGTAGGCGTCGTAGCGGGCGACGACGTCCTCCGACTTGGCGATGAGCGTGTCGTCCTCGATGGAGATCTGGTTGTCGTCCCAGATGACGATGAGGTTGCCCAGCTTCTGGTGGCCGGCGAGCGAGCTGGCCTCGTGGCTGATGCCCTCCTCGATGTCGCCGTCGCTGACGAGGCACCAGATGTGGTGGTCGAACGGCGAGGCGCCCGGCTCGGCGCCGGGGTCGAACAGGCCGCGCTCGCGGCGGGCCGCCATCGCCATGCCGACCGCGTTGCCCAGACCCTGGCCGAGCGGACCCGTCGTGGTCTCGACGCCGGCCGTGTGGCCGTGCTCGGGGTGACCGGGCGTGAGGCTGTCCCACTGGCGCAGCCGCCTGAGGTCGTCGAGCGACAGGCCGTAGCCGGAAAGGAAGAGCTGGATGTAGAGCGTCAGGCTGGTGTGGCCGCATGACAGCACGAAGCGGTCGCGTCCGATCCATCCGGGATCGGTCGGGTCGTGGCGCATCACGCGCTGGAAAAGCAGGTAGGCGGCGGGGGCGAGGCTCATGGCGGTGCCGGGATGACCCGAGCCCGCCTTCTCCACTGCGTCCATCGCCAGGGCTCGAACGACGTCGACCGCCTTCTTGTCGAGGTCGGTCCATTCGAGGGCTGGCACGAGTTCGGTGCTCAAGTGCTCGATCTCCGGAATCTAGTTGTCATTGGTCACGCCGGTTTGGCTATCCCGCCCACAGGGACCCTAACCGAGTGGAGGTGACGATCAATTCCCGTTCCACCCCGGCGTCCCACGTGGGGCGCAAGCCCCCCCATTGGCCGGACCGGCCGACCCTGCGACTACAGTTTGGTTGTTCGCAGAGGCGTCACGGCGCCCACCCATGGATCCGCTCTAATCAGAGGTTACGCGTTGACCCCGCACAGGCTGGAAGCGCCTTGACGGTGCTCACCAACAGGCAGGCGACGGCCCCGTCCCCGAAGGTGGGCGAGCCGCGTTCGATCGGCATGATCGTCAAGGCCTACATCGCGCTCACCAAGCCGCGGATCATCGAGCTGCTGCTGATCACGACGTTGCCCGTGATGTTCCTCGCGGCGGGCGGGTTGCCGCCGCTGTGGACGTCCGTCGCCGTCATGGTGTTCGGCACCCTGTCGGCCGGCAGCGCCAACGCGCTCAACTGCTACGTCGACCGTGACATCGACCAGAAGATGCGCCGCACCCGCCGCAGGCCGCTGGCCAGGCACCAGGTGTCGCCGCGCGCGGCGCTCGTCTTCGGCATCGTGCTCGGCGTGCTCTCCACCGTGGGCCTGTGGCTCACCACCAACGCGCTGGCCGCCCTGCTGGCCACCGGCGCGATCCTGTTCTACGTGCTGGTCTACTCGATGATCCTCAAGCGGCGCACCGCCCAGAACATCGTGTGGGGCGGCATCGCGGGCTGCATGCCGGTGATGATCGGCTGGGCGGGCATCACCGACCGGCTCGCCTGGGCGCCGCTGGTGCTGTTCGGGGTGGTGTTCTTCTGGACGCCGCCGCACACCTGGACGCTGGCCATGCGCTACAAGGAGGACTACGCGGCGGCCAAGGTGCCGATGCTGCCCGTGGTGGCCACCGAGCGGCGGGTCGTCCTGGAGTCCATCGCCTACACGTGGGCGACCGTGCTGTGCTCGCTGGCGCTGTGGCCGGTGGCCGGCACCACGTTGTTCTACCCCGTCGTGGCGGCCGTGCTCGGCGCCGTGTGCCTGTGGGAGGTGCACCGCCTGCTGGGCCGGCTCAACGCCGGCAAGAGCGGTGTCGCCCTGCGCCCGATGCGGTTCTTCCACTGGTCCAACGCCTACCTGGCGCTGCTTTTCCTCGCGGTCGCGATCGATCCGCTGCTCGCCTGAACGCTCCGCCCGGCCGTTGCGCCGGGCCCTTCCCGGTCTTTATAGTGCACATATGAATAGCTCTTCAGGTGTTATCACGGGTCTGGACGGCTGCACGGTGCAGGAGCCGGACGCCGCCAGGGTCGCGGCCACCCGCGACCGGCTCGTGACGCCGGAAGAGGCCACCCGGCTGGCCGAGCTGTTCCGCCTGCTCGGAGACCCGACCCGGGCCCGGTTGCTCTACGCCCTGCTGGAGGCGGGGGAGTTGTGCGTGTGCGACCTGGCCGACGCCGTCGAGGTGACCGACACGGCCGTCTCCCACGCGCTGCGCCTGCTGCGTACGGCGGGGATCGTGGCCAGCCGCAGAGCCGGACGGATGATCTACTACCGGCTGGCCGACGCCCATGTCCGCATGCTGCTCGACCTGAGCCGGGAGCATCTGAAGGAGACCGGATGAGCGGAGATCATCACGGTCGGGGGCCCGGTCATGGGCACGGGCCCGGACATGGGCACGGCCACGCGTTGAGCGCGAACGCCGACCGGCGTTATCTGGCCGGGGCGCTCGCGCTCATCGTCGGCTACATGGTCGTCGAGGTGATCGCCGGTGTGATCGCCAACTCGATCGCGCTGATCTCCGACGCCGCCCACATGCTGACCGACGCGACCGCCATCGCGCTGGCCCTGCTCGCCATGCGCATCGCCGCCAGGCCGGCCAGGGGCGCCTACACGTTCGGCTGGAAGCGGGCCGAGATCCTCTCCGCGCAGGTCAACGGCGTGACGCTGCTTCTGCTCGTGGCCTACTTCGTCTACGAGGGCGTGCGCCGGCTCATGGAGCCGCCCGAGGTGTCGGGGCCCGTCGTCGTGTTCACCGCGCTGGCGGGCATCGCCGTCAACGCGCTGGCCGTCTGGCTGCTGTCCAGGGCCGACCGGCGCAGCCTCAACGTCGAGGGCGCCTTCCAGCACGTGCTCAACGACATGTACGCCTTCATCGCCACGGCGGTGGCGGGTGTCGTGGTCTGGCTGACCGGCTTCCGCCAGGCCGACACGATCGCCGCCCTGGTGGTGGCCGCCCTCATGCTCAAGGCCGGCTGGGGGCTGCTGCGCGACTCCGGCCGGGTGCTGCTGCAGGCGGCGCCGAGCGGGCTGGACCCCGACGAGATCGGCGGTGTGCTGGCCGCCGACCCCGACGTCGAGGAGGTGCACGACCTGCATGTCTGGGCCGTGACGAGCGGCTATCCCACGCTGTCGGCCCACGTGATCGTGGCGGAGGGCTCCGACTGCCACGACGTACGCACGCGCCTCGCCCGCCTGCTGCACGAGCGCTTCGAGATCGGCCACACCACGCTCCAGGTCGACCACGGCACGCCCGGCCTTGACCCGCACTGCTCCGACCCGCACGGACCCCGGCACTCTGATCCGTTAAGGTCACCCTATGGCGACCCGTGATCCACGCTGGGTGTTCAAGGACCGCCCATCGTTCGCGTTGATCATCGGGCTGGTGCTCACCGGCATCTGCGCCCTCGTCTCGTTCTCGTTCGACGTGGTGTTCAACGGCGCGCCGGTGCAGTTCTTCATCGCCCTCATGCTGGCGCTGGCGCCGGTGCCGCTGCTGCTGGCCGCGGTGCTGGCGCTCGACCGGATGGAGCCGGAGCCGCGCAGCAACCTGATCTTCGCGTTCGCGTGGGGCGCGGGCATCGCGGTGCTGGTCGCCGGCGTGGTCAACTCGCTCAACCTGCACTACATCATCGACACCGCCCGCCTGTCGGAGGCCAGTGCCCGCAACATCGCGGCCACGTTCGGCGCGCCCGTGGTGGAGGAGACGATGAAGGGCCTGGTGCTGCTGGGCCTGCTCAGGTTCCGCAGGGCCGAGCTCGACGGGCCGACCGACGGCGTCATCTACGCGAGCATGGTCGGCCTCGGCTTCGCCATGAGCGAGAACGTCAGCTACTACATCGCCGCGCTGTCCGGTTCGGGCGTCAAAGGGCTGGCGGTCACGGTGGTGCTGCGAGGCATCCTGTCGCCGCTCGCGCACCCGCTGTTCAGCTCCATGATCGGCGTCGCGGTCGCCTACGCGGCCCAGCGCGGCGGCGGCGATCGGATCTTCCCCGTCCTGGCCGGCTGGTCGGCCGCGATGATCCTGCACGGCCTGTGGAACGGCCTGGCCTCCTACGGCGGCTTCCCCGGGCTCGTGGTGGCCTACCTGACGCTGCTGGTCGTGCTGGTCGTGCTCATCGGCGTGGTGTTCAGGGACCGGCGGCGCATCGTCGCCCTCATCCAGCGCTATCTCCCGCCGTACGAGCCGACCAAGCTGGTCACCCAGGCCGACATCTACATGTTGTCGGCGTTCACCCGGCGGCGGCAGGCCAGGCAGTGGGCCAAGGCCCACGGCGGCAGGCGGGGGCTGCGCGCGATGCGCGACTACCAGCTGGCCGCCACCGAGCTGGGCCTGCTGCATGAGCGGGCGGCCCGCCACGTGGTCGACGAGCAGACCTTCCACGAGGAGCAGCGGGCGCTGCTGGAGTGCATGAGCACCGCCAGGGCGGACTTCCCGGCGCGGTCGATGCCCGCCGGCTCGGTCGCCAGGGGCTCACCGCCGCCGGGCTACGCTCCCGGCGCTCCCGGCTGAGGCGACGTCGCGGAGCGGTGGTGTGCGGAGCGCGGCGGACGTTTCCGTGCAAATCACGCGCGCGTCGGGGCGGGGGAGTGGCGGACCTAACGCCCCAAACCCGGGCTCATCCCCTCAGACGGCGGCGTGCGCCGCGGTGGGGGAGGGGCCCGCGGAGGCGGCCTCATGGGAACGGGTGCGCAGCGCGGTGACCACCCTCAGCGCGGCGATCCAGACCAGGGTCGAGCCGAGGACGTGCAGCAGGACCAGCATGGCGGGCACGGCGAGGAAATACTGGGTGTAGCCGATCACGCCCTGGGCCAGCTCCACCGCGAAGAGCACCAGCGCCGCCCGGCGCGCGGGGCGCGGGGCGTTGTTCACGTGCAGCGCGAACGCCAGCGCGAACGTCAGCCCCACCACGACGTAGGCGATGTCGGCGTGGATGCGCGCCACGGCCTCGATGTCCAGGTCGAAGCGGGAGGCCATGGCGTCGCCCGAGTGCGGCCCCGTGCCGCTCACCACCACACCGGCCACCAGCAGCACGAACACCGCCGTGAGCAGCACGTGCCCGAGCCGCCTGATGTCGCGGTGCGTCACCCGGCGCGCGGGGGCGTCGCCCTCGCCCGCGCGGGCGTACAACACCCAGCAGGCGGCGATCAGGCCGCTGGAGATGAGGAAGTGCATGCCGACCGTGAACGGGTTGAGCATGGTGTTGACCACCAGCCCGCCCCACAGCGCCTGGGCCACGATGCCGACCGGCTGGAGCCAGGCCAGCAGCACCAGCGAGCGCCTGCGCGGCTTCATCCGCAGCGCGGACAGCACGCACGCGACCCCCACGGCCAGCACCAGGAAGGTGAGCAGCCGGTTGCCGAACTCCACGGCCATGTTGAGCGGTGAGACCTCGGGGTGCGCGACCGGGATGAAGCTGTCTGGCGTGCACCTGGGCCAGGTCGGGCAGCCCAGCCCGGAGCCGGTGACCCGCACTCCCGCGCCCGTCACCGTGATGCCCGCGTTGACCACCACGGAGGCCATGGCCCAGCCGCGCATCGACCTCTCGGTGGGCGCCCAGAAGGAGAACAGGCGGCGCACAAGGGGGTGGGGATGGTCCGTGGGTAGCTTCACGTATCGATGGTAAGGGCCCGGAGGGCCGGTCCCTGAACGGGGCGGAAGGGGCTTCTCAAGGTTATTGGCTATGTGACATATTACTGAGGGGAGGTGGTGGCGTTTGTCCGACGTGATCGTCGTGGGCGCCGGCGTGGTGGGAGCGGCCTGCGCCTACTACGCCGCACGGGCGGGACTCGACGTGACCGTGATCGACCGCGGCCCCGTGGCGGGCGGCACGACCGGCTCGGGCGAGGGCAACGTCCTGGTGTCCGACAAGGAACCAGGGCCCGAGCTGGAGCTGGCCGTCCTGTCGAACCGGCTGTGGCGCTCGCTGGCGGAGCGGCACGGCGGGGACGGCGGGTTCGAGTTCGAGGCCAAGGGCGGGCTCGTCGTCGCCGAGACCCCCGAGGTCCAGGAGCGGCTCGCTCACCTCGCCGCCGGACAGGCCGCCGCTCATGACGTCGAGCACACCCTGGTGCCCGCCGGGTCGCTGCGCGACTACGAGCCGCACCTCGCCGGCGACCTGGCAGGCGGGGTGCACTACCCGCAGGACGCCCAGGTGCAGCCCATGCTGGCCGCCGCCGCCCTGCTCAGGCACGGGGCGCGCGGCTTCGGCCGCGGCACGTTGCGCCTGCGGCTGGGCGCCGCGGTGACCGGGGTCGCGCGTTCCGGCGGCCGGGTGACGGGCGTGCGCACCTCGCGGGGCGACGTCCGCGGCGGCGCGGTGATCAACGCGGCGGGCACCTGGGGCGGCGAGGTGGCCGCGCTGGCGGGCGTCGACCTGCCGATCCTGCCCAGGCGCGGGTTCGTCCTCGTCACAGAACCCCTGCGCGAGCCGCTGATCAGGCACAAGGTCTACACCGCCGCCTACGTCACGAACGTCGCCAGCGACTCGGCGGGGCTGGAGACGTCCGCCGTCGTCGAGGGCACCCCCGCGGGGACAGTGCTCGTCGGGGCCAGCAGGGAACGGGTCGGCTTCGACCGTACGACGTCGGTGCCGGTGCTCGCGCGGCTGGCCGGGCAGGCGGTCGCGCTCTTCCCCGCGCTGCGCGAGGTGCGGGCCATCAGGTCCTACTGCGGGTTCCGGCCGTACTGCCCCGACCACCTGCCCGTCATCGGCGCCGACCCGCGCGTGGCCGGGCTGTACCACGCGTGCGGGCACGAAGGGGCGGGGATCGGGCTCGCCCCCGCGACCGGGCACCTGCTCGCCCAGCTCATCACCGGTCAGAAGCCCGACCTCGACCTGAGCCCCTTCCGGCCCGGACGTTTCTCCGAGGAGGACCAGTGACGTTCCACATCACGGTCGACGGCCGGCCCGTGCCGGTCGTCCCCGGGCAGACGATCGGCGCGGCCCTGCACGCGGCCGGCGTGCGGTCGTGGCGCAGCACCCGCTTCGGCGGCCGGCCCAGAGGGCTGTTCTGCGGGATCGGCGTCTGCTTCGACTGCCTCATCTCCGTCAACGGGCGGGCGCCCGAGCGGGCCTGCCTCCTGGAGGCCGCGCCCGGGGACGAGGTGGCGACGTCGTGACGTACGACCTCGTGGTGATCGGAGGCGGGCCCGCGGGGGTCGCGGGCGCGCTCACGGCGGCGCGGGCGGGCCTGCGGGTGGCGCTCGTGGACTCCGGGGCGAGGCTCGGCGGCCAGTACTTCCGCCACTCCGCCGTCCCGGGCGCGGAGCCCGGGCTCGGCCGGTTCCTGCGCCAGGGCCGGGCCCTCGGCGAGCGTGCCGACGTGCTGCTGCGGCACCAGGCGTGGAGCGCCGCCCGCGAACCGGACGGGACCCTGGTCGTGCACTGCGTCACACGGTCATCGCCGGCTCAGGACGGAAGGGAGGCCGAGCTCCCGGTCGCTCTCCGGGCGCGGCGGCTGCTCATCGCCACCGGCGCGCACGACCGGCCGCTGCCCTTTCCCGGATGGGACCTGCCCGGCGTGCTCACCGCGGGCGGCGCGCAGGCGCTGCTCAAGGGCAGCGGCGTCGTGGCCGGCCGGCGGATCGTCGTCTCCGGCACCGGGCCGTTCCTGCTCCCCGTGGCCGTCGGGCTGGCCGGGGCGGGGGCGCGCGTGCTGGGCGTGTTCGAGGCCGGCAGCGGGCTCGGGCTGGCCAGGCGGCCGCTCCTCGCCCTGGACAAGGCGGGCGAAGCGGCACGGTACGCGGTGGGCCTGGCCCGGCACCGGGTGCCGTACCGCACGCGCCAGGCGGTGGTCGCGGCGCACGGCGAGCGCGAGGTGGAGGCCGTCACCGTGGCCCGCCTCGACGAGGGGTGGAACATCCTCGCCACCCGCGTCGTCGAGTGCGACACCGTGGCCGCCGGATACGGCTTCGTGCCGCAGATCGAGCTGGGCACGCAACTCGGCTGCCGGACCCGGCACGACGTGGACGGCAGCCCGGTGCTCACCGTGGACGCCGCCCAGCGCACCACCGTCCCGGGTGTCTGGGCGGCGGGCGAGCCCACGGGGGTCGGCGGGTGGCGGCTGTCCGAACTGGAGGGCCGCATCGCCGGCCTGGCCGTCGTGGCCGATTCCCGGACGCGGCCCGGGGTGCCCGGGGTGCTCGCCCGGTGGCGGGCCCGCCGGCTAGCGCGGTGGCGGGCGTTCGGGGAGGCGCTGCAGCGGGCCTACCCCGTCAGGCCGGGCTGGCAGGGGTGGCTGCGCGACGACACGCTGGTGTGCCGGTGCGAGGAGGTCCCGCTGGCCCGCGTACGCGAGGCGCAGGACCTCGGCGCGACCGACGCGCGCTCCATCAAGTTGCTGGCCAGGCCGGGCATGGGATGGTGCCAGGGCCGCATCTGCGGATACGCCGTCTCGTGCCTGGCGGGGGAGCCGCCGCAGCCGCCCCGCCGCCCCATCGCCCAGCCGGTCACCCTCGGCGCGCTCAGCGAGGGCGGAGAGGCGACCGATCCGGCCCTCGCGGACGATCCACCCCCTCACCCGAAACCCCGGAGGACCCCGTGACGGAAGGACTGCGATGAGGACCAAGCGCGTTTTCCACGCCGTCGACTCCCACACCGAGGGCATGCCCACGCGCGTGATCACCGGCGGCGTGGGCGTGATCCCCGGCGCGAGCATGGCCGAGCGGCGCGTCTACTTCCGCGACCACCTCGACCACGTCCGCACGCTGCTGATGACCGAGCCGCGCGGCCACTCGGCGATGAGCGGCGCCATCCTGCAGCCGCCCACCCGGCCGGACGCCGACTGGGGCGTGCTGTTCATCGAGGTGTCAGGGCTGTTGCCGATGTGCGGGCACGGCACCATCGGCGTGGCCACCGTGCTCGTCGAGACCGGCATGGTGGAGGTCACCGAACCGGTCACCACCGTGCGGCTGGAGGTCCCCGCCGGGCTGGTGGCCGTGGACGTGGCCGTCGAGGACGGCATGGCCACGTCGGTGACGCTGCGCAACGTGCCCTCCTACTGCGACCGGCTGGACGCCGCCGTGACCGTGCCGGGGTTCGGGACGATCCCGTACGACCTGGCCTACGGCGGCAACTTCTACGCGATCGTCGACCTCGGCTCCTACGGCCTGCCGTTCGACCGCAAGGCCAAGAACGAGATCATCGCGGCCGGTCTGGCCACCATGGAGGCCGTCAACGCCGCCGACGAGCCCGTGCACCGGGAGGACGACCGCATCCGCGGCTGCCACCACGTCTATTTCGCCGCGCCCGGCTCCGACGCCCAGCATTCGCGGCACGCCATGGCCATCCACCCCGGTTGGTTCGACCGCTCGCCGTGCGGCACCGGCACCAGCGCCCGCATGGCCCAGCTGCACGCCCGCGGCGAGCTGCCGCTCGGGCGGGACTTCGTGAACGAGTCGTTCATCGGCACCCGGTTCATCGGCCGGCTGGTGGAGGAGACCGTCGTGGGCGGCGGCGCCGCGGTGGTGCCGTCGATCACCGGCCGCGCCTGGATCACCGGCACCGCCCAGTACTTCCTCGACCCCCGCGACCCCTTCCCCGCCGGATTCGAGCTGTGAGCGGAGAGCGCGTGATCACGACGGTCGACTACCACACGGGTGGCGAGCCGTTCAGGATCGTGACCGGCGGCGTGCCCGGGATCCCCGGCTCCAGCGTCCTCGACCGCCGCTCCACGGCGATGGCGGACTTCGACCACGTGCGGCGGCTGCTGTGCCACGAGCCGCGGGGCCACGCCGACATGTACGGGTGCTTCCTGGTCCCGCCCGACGACTCCGGCGCGCGGTTCGGCGCGCTGTTCTGGCACAAGGACGGCTTCTCCACCGCCTGCGGCCACGGCACGATCGCGCTGGGCGTGCACGCGGTGCGCGAGGGCCTGGCCGACGCGGCTCCCGACGGCGAGACGGACGTGGTCGTGGACGTGCCGTCGGGGCGGGTCACGGCGCGGGTGCGCTGCTCCGGGGGCCAGGTGAGGGGGGTGACGTTCGTCAGCGTGCCGTCGTTCGTGATCGCCCGCGGCGTGCCGGCCGGAGGGGTGACGGTCGACGTCTCCTACGGCGGCGCCATCTACGCCTCCCTGCCCGCCGCGGCGGTGGGGCTGTCGGTGGAGCCGCGGCACCTGCCCGCGCTCATCGAGCGCGCCCGGCGCGTCAAGGCCGGCCTGGCCGGCCATCCCGCCTCCCGGCATCCCTCCGACGAGCGGCTCTCCGGCGTCTACGGCGTGATCTTCTACGACGAGCTGCCCGACGTGGACGGCGTGGCGCACCAGCGCAACGTGGCGGTGTTCGCCGACGGGGAGGTGGACCGCTCGCCCTGCGGGTCGGGCACCGCCGCCCGGCTGGCGCTGCTGCACGACTCGGGGCTGCGCGGCCCGCTGATCCACACGAGCGTCGTCGGCAGCACCTTCCGCGCCCGGGTGGCCGGCGTCGCCGAGGGCGCGGTGGTCCCGGAGATCGAGGGCATGGCGTACCGGACCGGGCGGCACTCCTTCGAGCTCGATCCCGACGATCCGATGGGAACGGGGTTCACCCTGCGATGAGCACACTGCCGTATCTCGACGCCGCCACGCTGGAGCGGCTGGTGCCGCCCGCGCGGGCCGTACAGGTTCTCGAGGACGCGCTCAGGGCCGGGCTCGACCCTGAGGACACGCCGCAACGGTCGGTCGTGGACGTGCCCGCCGGGCAACTGCTGCTGATGCCCGCCGCGGCCGGGCGGTACGCGGGGGTGAAGGCCGCCACCGTCGCGCCGGCCAACCCCGGGCGGGGGCTGCCCCGGATCCAGGGGACGTACCTGCTGCTGGACGGCGAGACGCTGGCCCCGCTCGCGGCCATGGACGGGATCGCGCTCACCTCGCTGCGCACGCCCGCCGTCTCGGCGCTGGCCGTCCGCCATCTGGCCGAGCCGGGAGCGCGGCGGCTGGTGGTGTACGGCAGCGGGCCGCAGGCGTGGGGGCACGTGGCGGCGTTGCGCGAGGTGGCGCCCGTCGCGGAGGTGACGGTCGTCGGGCGCGATCCCGGACGCGCGGAGGCGCTCGCCGTGCACTGCCGCACGCTCGGGCTGGACGCGCGGGCGCTGACCTCGGCCGAGGACGGCGGGAGCCATGAGGCGCTGGCGGGGGCCGACCTCGTGGCCTGCTGCACCACCGCCAGGGAACCCCTGTTCCCCGGTAAGCTCGCCCGCGACGGCGCCACCGTCGTCGCCGTAGGGTCGCACGAGCCCGGCGCCCGCGAGCTCGACGGCGATCTCGTCGCGCGTGCCACCGTGGTCGTCGAGGCCAGGGCGGCCGCCATGGAAGAGGCGGGTGACCTGATCGTCCCGATCCGCCAAGGTACGATCACCACTGGTCATCTCGCCGGCAACCTCGCGGACCTGATCGCCGGAAGAGTGCTCGTGGGGCCGGGGCCGCGCGTGTTCAAAGGCACGGGCATGGCGTGGGAGGACCTCGTGGTGGCGGCTGCCGCTTACGAGGCCTGGACGTAGGAGGGGGGTGGCGGGATGGTCGCCGACGACCGGCTCGACCTGCCGATGGTGGGGGAGCGGCAGAGCCTGCGGGAGCAGGTCGCTCATGCGCTGCGCGCCGCGCTGATCACCGGTGAGATGCGGCCGGGAGTGGTCTACTCCGCGCCGGTGCTGGCCGCCCAGTTCGGCGTGTCGGCCACGCCCGTCCGCGAGGCCATGCTCGACCTGGCGAAAGAGGGCCTGGTCGAGGCGGTGCGCAACAAGGGTTTCCGGGTGACCGAGCTCTCCGACCGCGATCTCGACGAGCTCACCGAGATCCGCCAGCTCATCGAGGTGCCCACGGTGGCCAGGCTGGCCGACAGCACGCGGGCCGAGGAGTTCGAGCGGCTCAGGCCCACCGCGGAGGAGATCGTCTCGGCCAGCGAGCGGGGCGACCTGCTGGCGTACGTCGACGCCGACCTGCGTTTCCACGTCGAGCTGCTGGCCCTGTGCGGCAACGCCCACCTGGTCTCCGTGGTGCGCGACCTGCGCACCCGGGCCAGGCTCTACGGGCTGTCCCAGCTCTCCGAGCGGGGCTCCCTGGCCGATTCTGCCAGGGAGCACCTGGCGCTGCTCGACGCGCTCAAGAGCGGCGACGCCGCCGCCGTCACCCAGATCATGGAAGAGCACATCGGTCATGTACGCGGCATCTGGGCCGAGCACTGAGCCCGACAATCCGGGTTAACCCGTGATCCGAGCGGTAAGTTCCGACATTTAGGGATCGTGTGCTCCCCGATCGGGGTAACCTCGATGCGGGCCGGCTGAGCGGCGCCTAAGCGCGGGCGCCCGGCTGTCCCGTCGTCCCGGTCCATCGGACCGCCGGACCACGCCATCCCCGCTGCCGGGCGGTGGCGTCAGCCTGGTCACGCGGACTCCCGCACTCCGCTGACCTTCACCGGGCTCGGCACACCCGCCCACCGAGGCCGAGCCCCCCGCCGCGCGCCCGAGACCCCATCCCACGGGCGCGCGGCGGCCCGTCTTGCGATCCCGCCGTGTGAGGGCCGCCGCTATTTCGCGCGGCCGGCCATCCGCGTCGAGCCGAGGCTCGCGGCCACGATGCAGATGATCGCCGCCCACTGCTGCACGTGCAGGAACTCGCTCAGCAGCAGCACCCCGATCAGCGCCGCCGCGGCCGGCTCCATGCTCATCAGGATGCCGAACACCTGCTTGGGCATGCGCCGCAGCGCCCGCAGCTCCAGCGAGTAGGGGATCACCGACGACAGCAGCCCCACGCCGAGCCCGATCAGCAGCAGCTCGGGCTGGAGCAGGTCCGCCCCGCCGGTCGTGATCCCGACGGGCGCGATCACCACGGCCGACACGATCATCGCGAACGACAGCCCGCTCGTGCCGGGAAAACGTTGCCCGGCCGCCGCCGACAGCAGGATGTACCCGGCCCAGCAGGCCCCCGCCAGCATCGCGAAGGCGATCCCCGCCCAGCTCGCCGAGGCCGACTCTCCCCACGGCGCGAGCAGCACCACGCCCGCGCCGGCCAGGCCCACCCACAGCAGGTCGATCCTGCGCCGGGAGGCCGCCACCGCCACGCCCAGCGGCCCGAGGAACTCGATGGCCACGGCGATCCCCATCGGCAGCCGCGACAGGGCCTCGTAGAAGGTCAGGTTCATCACCGCGAGCGTCACGCCGAAGCCGATGCCCAGCGCCCAGTCACGTCCGGCCAGCCCTTTGAGCCGCGGCCTGACGAACGCGCCCAGGATGAGCGCCCCCGCCGCGATGCGCAGGAACACCACCGCGCTCGGCGGCAGCGCCGCGAACAGCTCCTTGGCGAATCCGGCGCCGAGCTGCACGCTGAAGATCCCCAGCAGGACGAGGCTGGAGGGCGGTATTGAGTCGGCGGCGGCGCGCAGCACGCTGCCCGCCCGCGACAGGCCGGGGCGGCGATCGAACGGTTCGTCGAGGGCGAAGGCGGACACGGGATTCCTCACCTGTGAAAAGGGCAACCCCAAGAGCCTACTGACGCCCTTCGACATTTGCCCACTTAGAGTGGTACTCGATCATTTAGTTAGACAAACGAACTATGGACGTATGAGACCCCCAGACCTCCCCGTGAGCATCGAGCGGCCGCCGGCGGCCCTGTCCGTGTCGTCGTTCGTCAGCAGCTTCGACCGCTTCGCCGTCACCCCCATGCTCGTGCTGATCGCCAAGGACCTGGACGTGTCCCTGTCGGCGTCCGTCACCGCCGCCAGCGGCTACTACCTGGCCTACGGGTTGTCCCAGCCGCTGTGGGGGCTGCTGTCCGACCGGTTCGGCAGGGTGCGGGTGATGCGCGGAGCGCTGCTCGGCGCGGCGCTGGCAGGGCTGGTCTCCGCGCTCATGCCCGTGCTCGGGGCGCTGGTGGCGGCCAGGATCGTCGCAGGGGCCTGCTTCGGCGCGGTGATCCCCACCAGCCTGACGTACGTGGGCGACACGGTCCGGGCGCCGGTCCGGCAGCGCGCGCTCACGGACCTGATGGCCGCCGCCTCCCTCGGCACCGCCCTGGCCACCGGCCTCGGCGGAGTGCTCGCCGGCCTGCTGAACTGGCGGGTGGCCTTCGTGGTGCCCGCCGCCTGCGCGCTGGCCTGCGCGTACGCGCTCCGCTCGCTGCCCGAGCCGCCCCGAGCCGGGCCCGCGGGCGCCGCGCGGGGCGTGGGCCGCTACCTGGGTGCGGTGCTCGGGCACGGATGGGCGCTGCTGGTGTTCGGGCTGGCGTTCGTCGAAGGGGCGATCCTGCTCGGCGTCATGCCCTTCCTGGCCACCGCGCTGGAGCACGCCGGGTTCGCCGCCGCCGTGGCCGGGCTCGCCATCACCGCGTACGGGCTGGGTCTGTGGGCGTTGTCCAAGCTCGTCAAGCGGCTGGTGGGACGCTGGCCCGCGCCGGTGCTCATGACGGTGGGCGGCGCGCAGCTGTGCGCCGGCTTCGCGATCGTGACCGTGCACGTGAGTCTGCCGACCGTGACCGTGACGGCGCTGCTGCTGGGCGGCGGCTGGTCGTTCCTGCACTCGTCGCTGCAGACGTGGGCCACCTCGGTGGTGCCGGAGGCCAGGGGGACGACGATCGCGTTCTTCGCCTCGGCGCTGTTCGTGGGCAGCGCCGCCGCCTCCTGGGCGGCCGGGCCGCTGGCCGACCAGGGGAGGTACGCGCTGCTGTTCGGCCTGGCGGCGGTCGCGGCGGCCCCGCTGACCGTGGTGGCCGCGCTGGCCAGGCGCCGCTACGGAGCCCTCGGCGCCGAAGCGCCCCAGCCGTAACCCGAATGAGGCCCGGGTGGGTGCCTCGCGGTCACCGCCGCCCGGGGCTCCCCTTCACTCCCAGCGGAAGGTGCGCGAGACCAGCCCCAGCGACAGCACCGCCCACGCCGCCAGCACGGCCAGCGGGACGATCGGCAGCGCCGCGCCCTGCGCGAGCACCGAGCGCAGCCCGCCGGTCAGCGCAGAGATCGGCAGGATCTCCAGCACCGGCCTCATCCCCTCGGGGAACTTCGACAGCGGGAAGACCACCCCGCCAGCGCCCAGCAGCACCAGGTAGACGAGGTTGGCGGCGGCCAGCGTCGCCTCGGCGCGCAGCGTGCCCGCCATGAGCAGCCCCAGGCCGCTGAACGCCGCCGTGCCGACGACGATGAGTAGCGCGGCGCTCAGGAACGACCCGTGCGGCCGCCACCCCAGCGCCAGTCCCACGGCCACGATCACGACGGCCTGGATGACCTCCACGGCCACGACGGCGGCCGTCTTGGCGAGCATGAGACCGGCTCGGGACAGCGGGGTCGCGCCCAGCCGCTTCAGCACGCCGTAGCGGCGCTCGAACCCGGTCGCGATGGCCTGGCCGGTGAACGCCGTGGACATGACGGCCAGGGCCAGCACGCCGGGCGTCAGGAAGTCGACCCGGCTGCCGCCGACGTCGATCAGCGGCATCATCGAGAACCCCGCCAGCAGCAACACCGGGAGGACCAGGGTGAGCGCCAGCTGCTCGCCGTTGCGGAGGGTCGCGCGGACCTCGGCGCGCGCCTGCGCGAACACCATGCGCGGGAACGGCCCCGCGCCGGGCGCGGGGGTGAAGTCCAGTGTGGTCATCGCGCCTCCAGCGGGTGCGGGCCGAGCGGTCATCGCAGTTCCCTGCCGGTGAGCTCCAGGAACACGTCTTCGAGGGTGCGGCGCTCGATGCGCAGGTCGTCGGCCGTGACGCCCTCGGAGGCGCACCAGGCCGTCACCGTGCCCAGCAGCTCGGGCCCGACCAGGCCCTCGATGATGTAGTGCCCGGCGGGCGACTCCTTGGCCGCGCTGCCCGTGGGCAGCGCGTTGAGCAGCTCTTCCAGCGCCAGCCCCGGCCGCGCCCTGAACCGCAGCTGGCGCTCGGCGCCCGTGAGCGAGGCGGGGCTGCCCTCGGCCACGACCCGCCCCCTGTCGATGATCGCCACGTGGTCGGCCAGCCGCTCGGCCTCGTCCATGTGGTGGGTGGTCAGCACCACGGACACGCCCGCGCCGCGCAGCTCGCCCACCAGATCCCAGCAGGCGTGCCTGGCCTGCGGGTCGAGCCCGGCCGTCGGCTCGTCGAGGAAGACCAGCTCCGGCCGCCCGACGACGGCCGCGGCCAGTGACAGTCGCTGCTGTTGCCCGCCCGACAGCCGCCGGTAGGGGGTGCGTACGTGCTCCGTCAGCCCCAGCCGGGCGAGCAGCGCGCCGGTGTCGAGGGGACGGGCGTAGAAGCGGGAGACCAGGCGCAGCCACTCGGCGCAGCGCATCGCCGGCGGCACGCCGCCCGCCTGCAGCATGACTCCCACGCGCGGCCGCAGCTCGGGCAGCGCGGGCGCCAGGCCGAGCACTCTGACGGTGCCCGCGTCGGCCTCGCGGAAGCCCTCGCAGATCTCCACCGTGGACGTCTTGCCCGCACCGTTGGGGCCGAGGACCGCGGTGACCGCCCCGCGTTCGGCGCGGAGCGTGAGGCCGTCGACGGCGGTGGTGCCGCCGTAACGTTTGACCAGGTCGATGATCTCGACGGCTGGGGAGTCCATGCCACGAGTTTAGGGACTGCGGCGGGCGGTCCCGGCCGCAGGTGAGCCCGGCCGGATCGCGTGTTCCTCGTCCGGGTCATGGAATCCCCAAGAAATATCTGATGACCGGGAATTAGGAGAAGCCGGTACTGGTTTGATCCTTCGGCCCTCGTGGGCCACCGGTCCGCGAGGGAGAGGGGCATCCATGTCCGTGGCAGAGGCCACGTCCGCCGCCGTCGTTCATGAGCGAAGGAGCCGCCGCGGGCTGCTGCTGCTGATTCTCGGGGCGCTGTCGGCGATCGGGCCGCTCTCCATCGACATGTATCTTCCCGCGCTGCCCGCCATCACCTCCGAGATGCTCAGCGCCCCCGCGCAGGTGCAGCTCACCCTCACCGCCTGCCTCATCGGCGTCTCCGTCGGCCAGGTGATCGCCGGGCCGGTCAGCGACGTGCGCGGCAGGAGGGTGCCGCTGATGGTGGGCGTGGCCGGATTCATGGCGGCCTCGCTGTTGTGCGCGTTCGCGCCGTCGGTGCCCATGCTCATCGCGTTCCGGCTGCTGCAGGGCATGCTGGGCGGCGCGGCGCTGGTCATCGTGCGGGCTGTCGTGCGCGACCTGTACGACGGCGCCGCCATCGCCCGCATCTTCGCCACGCTCATGCTGGTGAGCGGTCTGGCTCCCATCCTGGCGCCGATCGCGGGCGCCCAGTTGCTGGCGTTCACGTCGTGGCGGGGCGTGTTCGTGGTGCTCAGCCTCATCGGCCTGGTGCTGCTGCTGGCCATGCTGGCGGGCGTGCGCGAGACGCTGCCCGCGGCCGAGCGCGAGAGCGGCGGCCTCAAACACACCGTGCGCACGTTCTGGCGGCTGCTGCGTGACCGCCCGTTCATGGGCTCCGCCCTGACGGCCGGGCTCGCGTTCGGGGCGATGTTCAGCTACATCTCCGGCTCGCCGTTCGTGCTCCAGGAGGTGTACGGCGCCACGCCCCAGCAGTACTCCCTCATCTTCGGGCTCAACGCGCTGGCCCTCACCGCCACGGCCCAGCTGGGCGGCCGGCTGTCGGGGCGGGTGCCGCCGGCCCGGCTGGTGCTCATCGGGCTGGCCATCGGCCTGACCGGAGCCGCGCTGCTGTTGTCGGCCGCGCTGGCCGGGCTCGGCCTGTGGTACATCGTCGGCGGGTTGTTCGTCATCATGCTCGGCCAGGGCCTGGTGCTGCCGGGCACCGGCGCGCTGGCGCTGGCCTCGCAGCCCGCCCAGGTGGCGGGCAGCGCCTCCGCGCTGCTCGGCGTGCTGCAGTTCGCGCTCGGCGCGGTCGCGGCCCCGCTGGTCGGGCTGGTCGGATCCGCCAGTGCCGTGCCCATGGCCTGTGTCATGCTGGCGCTCATCCTCGGCTCGGCCCTGACCTTCGCCGCCCTGGGCCGCCCGCAAGTTAGGTAAGCCTACCCTGCGTGAGAAATTGCATTCGCCCCGTTTCCGGATCCGTTTGTGAAGCGGGAAGGAATTACGGCACACTGATGTTGTGAAAAACATGCACCTGAGCGAGCCCGGTAACGAGCGCGGCACCCGCGCCCGTGTGGCCAGGCTGATTCTGGAGCATGGTCCCGTCACGGCCGGAGCGCTCGGCGAGCGGCTCGGGCTCACGCCCGCCGCCGTCCGCAGGCACCTGGACGCGCTGCTGGCCGACGGGATGATCGAGCCTCGCATGGCGCGCCCGCGCGGCCAGCGCGGTCGCGGGCGGCCGGCCAAGCTGTTCGCCATCACCGACGCGGGGCGCAGTGCTTTCGAGCACGCCTATGACGACCTGGCCGGGAGCGCGCTGCGTTTCCTGGCCGAGCGCATGGGAGAGGAAGCGGTGGCCGACTTCGCCCGCTCGCAGGTCTCGAGCCTGCTGAGGCGGCTGGAGCCGGCCATGCGGACGGTGCCGGCGGACCAGCGCGTGCAGGTGCTGGCGCAGGCGCTGTCGGCGGAGGGGTACGCCGCCTCGGCCAGCAAGGCCAAGTCGGGGGGCGACCAGCTCTGCCAGCATCACTGCCCGGTGGCACACGCGGCGGCGGAGTTCCCGCAGCTGTGTGAGGCCGAGACGGAGGCGTTCGCGCAGCTGCTCGGCGTCCCGGTGCAGCGCCTGGCCACGATCGCTCACGGCGACGGGGTCTGCACGACACACGTGAGCCCGCAGACGCTGGGCGAATCCGCACATAGAGACAAGAGCAAGGAGACCGGAAGGTGACTGTCACCGACCGCCCGGAGCTGGAAGGCCTCGGGAATTACAAGTTCGGCTGGTCCGACTCGGATGCCGCCGGTTCGACGGCCAGGCGTGGCCTGTCCGAGGAGGTCGTCCGCAACATCTCCGCGCTCAAGAACGAGCCGGAGTGGATGCTCGACCTTCGCCTGAAGGGCCTCCGCCTGTTCGACAAGAAGCCGCTGCCGACCTGGGGCTCCGACCTCACGGACATCGACTTCGACAACATCAAATACTTCGTACGCTCGACCGAGAAGCAGGCCACGTCCTGGGATGAGCTGCCCGCCGACATCAAGAACACCTACGACAAGCTCGGCATCCCCGAGGCGGAGAAGCAGCGCCTCATCGCCGGCGTCGCCGCCCAGTACGAGTCCGAGGTCGTCTACCACAAGATCCGTGAGGACCTCGAGGAGAAGGGCGTCGTCTTCGTCGACACCGACACGGGCCTGAAGGAGCACGAAGAGCTCTTCAAGGAATACTTCGGCTCGGTCATCCCGGTGGGCGACAACAAGTTCGCCGCGCTCAACACGGCCGTGTGGTCGGGTGGCTCGTTCATCTACGTGCCGCCGAACGTCGAGGTCGAGATCCCGCTGCAGGCCTATTTCCGGATCAACACCGAGAACATGGGCCAGTTCGAGCGGACCCTGATCATCGTCGACGAGAACAGCTACGTCCACTACGTCGAGGGCTGCACCGCGCCGATCTACTCCTCCGACTCGCTGCACAGCGCGGTCGTCGAGATCATCGTCAAGAAGAACGCCCGCTGCCGTTACACGACCATCCAGAACTGGTCCAACAACGTCTACAACCTGGTCACCAAGCGCGCCGTGGCGTACGAGGGCGCGACCATGGAGTGGATCGACGGCAACATCGGCTCCAAGGTCACGATGAAATACCCGGCCGTCTACCTCATGGGCGAGCACGCCAAGGGCGAGACGCTGAGCGTCGCGTTCGCCGGCGAGGGCCAGCACCAGGACGCCGGCTCCAAGATGGTGCACCTGGCGCCCCACACGAGCTCCAGCGTCATCTCCAAGTCGGTGGCGCGCGGCGGCGGCCGCACCTCCTACCGCGGTCTCGTGCAGATCGAGGAGGGCGCCCACGGCAGCGCCAGCACCGTCAAGTGCGACGCGCTGCTGGTCGACCAGATCAGCCGCTCCGACACCTACCCGTACGTCGACGTCCGCGAGGACGACGTGTCGATGGGGCACGAGGCCACGGTCTCCAAGGTCAGCGAGGACCAGCTCTTCTACCTCATGAGCCGCGGGCTCGACGAGGACGAGGCGATGGCCATGATCGTGCGCGGCTTCGTGGAGCCGATCGCGCGCGAGCTGCCCATGGAATACGCCCTCGAGCTCAACCGGCTGATCGAGCTGCAGATGGAAGGAGCCGTCGGCTGATGGGCCTGAACGAGAAGCCCCTGTCGACCCTGCACGAGAAGGCGTCCTACGACCTGGCCGACTTCGCCGTCCCGACCGGGCGCGAGGAGGCGTGGCGGTTCACGCCGCTCTCGCGCCTGAAGGGGTTGCACAACGGCAAGGCAGAGATCACGGGTCAGGCGCTCACCCAGGTCTCCACCCCGGCCGGCGTCACCGCCGAGTGGGTGGGACGCGGCGACCCCCGCATCGGCCAGGCCTACGTGCCGGCCGACCGGGTCAGCGCGCAGGCCTACTCCGCCTTCGAGAAGGCGCTGGTCGTGACCGTGCCCAAGGAGGCCACGCCGGACGAGCCGATCCGCGTCGAGGTGCGCGGCGGCGGCCTCGACGGCGCCACGTTCGGCCACATCGTGGTCAAGGTGGAGCCGCTCGCCGAGGCCGTGGTGGTCATCGAGCACCAGGGGCACGCGATCTACGCCGACAACGTCGAGTTCGTCGTCGGCGACGGCGCCACGCTCAAGGTCGTCAGCCTGCAGGACTGGGAGGACGACGCCGTCCACGTCTCCCACCACCACGCCCAGCTCGCCAAGGACGCGACCTTCCGCAGCTTCGTGGCGACGCTCGGCGGCGACCTCGTACGCCTGTCGCCCAGCGTGTCCTACACCGCTCCCGGCGGCGACGCCGACCTGTCGGGCGTCTACTTCGTCGACGCCGGCCAGCACCTGGAGCACCGCCTGCTCGTCGACCACTCGCAGCCCAACTGCAAGAGCAACGTCGACTACCGCGGCGCCCTGCAGGGCGAGGAGGCGCACGCCGTCTGGATCGGCGACGTGATCATCAGGGTGGAGGCCGAGGGCACCGACACCTACGAGCTCAACCGCAACCTCATCCTCACCGACGGCGCCCGCGCCGACTCGGTGCCCAACCTGGAGATCCTCACCGGCGAGGTCGCGGGAGCGGGGCACGCCTCCGCGTCCGGCCGCCTCGACGACGAGCACATCTTCTACCTCCAGGCCCGCGGCATCCCCTACGACGAGGCCCGCCGCCTGGTCATCAGGGGCTTCCTCGGTCAGCTCATCGAGAAGATCCAGGTCGAGGAGATCCGCGAGCGCGTGCTCGGCGCGGTGGAGGCGGAGCTGGCCCGATGACCGCATTCGAGAAGGTGTGCGCGCTCGACGACATCCCCGACGGCGGGGTGCTCGGCGTCGAGGTGGGGGAGACCCCCGTCGCGCTCGTGCGCAGGGGCGGCGAGGTCTTCGCCCTGCACGACGTCTGCTCCCACGCCGAGGTGAAGCTCAGCGAGGGCGAGGTCTACGACGGCACGCTGGAGTGCTGGCTGCACGGCTCGTGCTTCGACGTCCGTACGGGCAAGCCCACGGGCCCGCCCGCGACCCGGCCGGTGAACGTATACACAGTCAAGATCGACGGCGATGACGTCCTCGTCTCGCTCTCGAAGGAGTCATAGAAGACATGTCCACCCTAGAGATCCGTGACCTGAAGGTCGCCGTCGAGGACAAGGAAATCCTGCGCGGCGTCAACCTGACCGTGAAGTCCGGCCAGACCCACGCCATCATGGGCCCCAACGGCTCGGGCAAGTCGACGCTCGCCTACGCGATCGCCGGTCACCCGAAATACACCATCACCGGCGGTGAGGTGCTGCTCGACGGCGTCGACCTGCTGGAGCTGTCGGTCGACGAGCGGGCCCGCGCCGGCCTGTTCCTGGCCATGCAGTACCCCGTCGAGGTCCCCGGCGTGTCGGTCTCCAACTTCCTGCGCTCGGCGGTCACCGCCGTCCAGGGCGAGGCCCCCAAGCTGCGCCAGTTCGCCAAGGACCTGAAGAACGGCATGGACGCGCTGGCCATCGACGCCGCCTTCGCCCAGCGCAACCTCAACGAGGGCTTCTCCGGCGGCGAGAAGAAGCGCCACGAGATCCTCCAGCTCGAGCTGCTCAAGCCGAAGATCGCGGTGCTCGACGAGACCGACTCCGGTCTCGACGTCGACGCGCTGCGCGTGGTGTCGGAGGGCATCAACCGCTTCCGCGCCACCGGCGAGACCGGCGTGCTGTTGATCACCCACTACACGCGCATCCTGCGGTACGTGAAGCCCGACTTCGTGCACGTCTTCGCGGGCGGCAGGATCGTCGAGGAGGGTGGCCCCGAGCTGGCCGACAAGCTCGAGTCGGAGGGCTACGAGCAGTACACGAAGGCGTCTGCATGACATACGACGGCTTGGACGTGGAGAAGATCAGGAAGGACTTCCCGGTCTTCTCCCGCGAGCTGCCCGACGGGCGACCGCTCGTCTACCTCGACTCGGGCAACTCCTCGCAGAAGCCCAACCAGGTCATCGAGACCATGCGCGACCACCTGGCGCTCCACTACAGCAACGTCGGCCGGGCGATGCACGTGCTGGGCGCGGAGTCGACCGACGCCTACGAGAGCGCCCGTGACAAGGTCGCGGGCTTCATCGGGGCGCCCTCGCGCGACGAGGTGGTCTTCACCAAGAACGCCTCAGAGGCGCTCAACCTCGTCGCCTACTCCTTCGGCAACCCCGCCGCCACCGATCCGCGGTTCACGCTCGGCCCCGGCGACGAGATCGTCATCTCCGAGATGGAACACCACTCCAACATCGTGCCGTGGCAGCTGCTCGTGCAGCGCACCGGCGCGACGCTGAAGTGGTTCGGGGTCACCGGCGACGGGCGGCTCGACTACGACCCCGGCCTCATCACCGAGCGGACGAAGATCGTCTCGATCGCCCACCAGTCCAACGTGCTCGGCACCGTCAACCCGGTCGCCGCCGTGGCCGCGCGGGCCCACGAGGTGGGTGCGCTCGTCCTGCTCGACGCCTCCCAGTCCGTGCCGCACCACCCGGTGGACGTGGCCGGGCTCGGCGCCGACCTCGTGGCCTTCACCGGTCACAAGATGGTCGGCCCCTCGGGCATCGGCGTGTTGTGGGGCAGGGCCGAGGTGCTCGACGCGATGCCGCCGTTCCTGGGCGGCGGCGAGATGATCGAGGCGGTCTGGATGGACCGCTCGACGTACGCGCCCATCCCGCACAAGTTCGAGGCGGGCACGCCGCCGATCGTCGAGGCCATCGGGCTTGGCGCGGCCGTCGACTACCTCACCGGCGTCGGCATGGAGGCCGTGGAGGCCCACGAGCGCGCGCTGACGGCCCACGCGCTCGACGCCCTGCGCGAGGTGCCCGGCCTGCGTCTCATCGGTCCTGACACGCTTGAGGAGCGCGGCGGCACGCTGGCGTTCACGCTGGAGGGCATCCACCCGCACGACGTGGGTCAGATTCTCGACGACCAGTTCGGCGTCGCCGTCCGCGTGGGGCACCACTGCGCGCGCCCCCTGCATCTACGCTTCGGAATACCGGCGACCACGCGGGCGTCGTTCTATCTGTACAACACCACGGGCGAGATCGACGCCCTGGTGCGTGGCCTCCATCACGTTCAGAAGGTGTTCGCATAGCCATGATCGGCGAGTCGATGTACCAGGAGCTGATCCTGGAACACTACAAGCATCCGCAGGGGCGGGGGCTGCGCGAGCCGTACGACGCCGAGGTTCACCACGTGAACCCGACGTGCGGCGACGAGATCACGCTCAGGGTCAAGGTGGGCGACGCCGGTAAGATTCTCGATGTCTCCTACGACGGCCAGGGCTGTTCGATCAGCCAGGCGGCCGCGTCCGTGCTGCACGAGCTGGCCACCGGCTCGACGGTCGAGGAGACGCTCTCCGTGGTCGACGAGTTCACCCGGCTCATGCAGGGCAGGGGCAAGGTGGAGGCCGACGAGGAGGTGCTCGGCGACGCGGTCGCGTTCGCGGGCGTCGCCAAATTCCCGGCACGGGTGAAATGTGCGTTGCTTTCCTGGATGGCCTACAAAGACGCTGTAGTGAGGAGCGCTGCCACGTGAGTGAGCGCGACGAAGGCATGATGCGACCCGGCGGTTCACTCACGACGGCGAAGGAGATGTCATGAGCAAGCCAGTGGAGACCCCGACCGGCTTCGACGGTGACACGAGCGTCGACGAGGTCATGGAGGCGCTGAAGGACGTCGTCGACCCCGAGCTCGGCATCAACGTGGTCGATCTGGGCCTCATCTACGGGCTCAACCTCGACCCGTCCGACGGCGGGCAGCCGGTGGCGACCATCGACATGACGCTGACCAGCGCGGCCTGCCCCCTGACCGACGTCATCGAGGACCAGGCCCACTCCGCGCTGGACGGCATGGTCTCCGATGTCAAGATCAACTGGGTCTGGTTGCCGCCATGGGGGCCTGACAAGATCACCGACGAGGGTCGCGAGCAACTGCGTATGCTAGGCTTTAACGTCTGATCTTTGCTGCTGTCACGGCTGGCGTAAAGCGTCGGCCGTTTCAGTGTGTGCCAGAGCGGGTTCTGGAAGGTCCGGACCCATCCGGGGAATATCCGATAACATCCCGGCGTTGGCACCAGACGCACCCGACGTCTCATTGCGCGTCTAGCGCCGCCTGCGGCCGGTGCCCCGGTGTGTCCCCCTCATTCTCGACCCGCCCCGACGGCGGGTGCCCTTGAACATGTACGGCCAGCGCCGTACGTCCCGGCTCGTCCTTTCGCAGAAGTGACGCGCCACTTCGACGGAAAGGCACGACTTTCGTGACCATGCTTGACGCTGTCATGCCCGAGCTCGGCGAGACCACTCCCGAGCCTGGCCCTTCCGAGTTCGAGCTGCTCGGCCTGCCGAAGCCGCTCGTCACCGGGCTGGCCAAGCTGGGCTTCGACAGCCCCTTCCCCATCCAGAGCGCGACCATCCCCGACGTGCTCGCCGGCCACGACGTGCTCGGCCGGGGCCAGACCGGCTCCGGCAAGACGCTCGCCTTCGGCCTGCCCACCATGGCCCGCATCGCGGGCGTGCGGCCCGCCCCCGGCCGCCCCAAGGCCATGATCCTCGTGCCGACCCGAGAGCTCGCGCTCCAGGTGCACGACGCTCTCGAGCCTCTCGGCCGCGGCCTCGGGCTGCGCATGAAGGTCGTCGTCGGCGGCATGTCCATGGGCAAGCAGATCGAGGCGCTGCGGCGCGGCGTCGACGTCGTCATCGCCACCCCCGGCCGCCTCGGCGACCTGATCAGGCAGGGCGAGTGCTCCCTGTCCGACGTCGAGGTCAGCGTCCTCGACGAGGCCGACCACATGTGCGACCTCGGCTTCTTCCCCGTCGTCACCGAGCTGCTCGCGCAGACGCCGGCCGACGGGCAGCGGCTGCTGTTCTCCGCCACGCTCGACGGCGACGTCGACAAGCTCGTACGGCGCTTCCTGAAGGACCCGATCACCCACTCCGTGGCCCCCGCGACCTCTCCGGTCGACACCATGGAGCACCACGTGCTGCAGGTCACGCGCGACGACAAGTTCGACGTCACGGCCGCGATCGCCAACCGCGAGGGCCGTACGATCATCTTCGTCCGCACCCAGCACGGCGTCGACCGGCTCTGCAAGCAGCTGGCCAGGGTCGGCGTCAAGGCGGGCGGCCTGCACGGCGGCAAGCGCCAGAACCAGCGCACCCGCATCCTCGCCGAGTTCCGCGAGGGCTCCATCGGCGTGCTCGTCTGCACCGACGTCGCGGCGCGCGGCATCCACGTCGACAACATCAGCCTCGTGCTGCACGTCGACCCGCCGCAGGACCACAAGAGCTACCTGCACCGGGGCGGCCGCACGGCCCGCGCCGGCGAGAAGGGCACCGTGGTCACGCTGGTGCTGCCCAACGAGCGGCGCTCGACCGACGCCCTCACCCGGCGCGCCGGCATCCACCCGTTCCGCCTGAAGGTCACGCCGGGCCACCCCAGGCTCGCCGAGGTCACCGGGGCCCGCACGCCGAGCGGTGAGGCCGTCCCCGTCTGGGAGCCCGACGTGCGCAAGCCGCTGCGGCCCCGCCGCGACGGCGGCCACAACGGCTCCGAGCGCCGCGGTCGCCGCCCGCGCCGCGACTTCGACGGCGACCGGCGTCCGCGCCGCCACGACGAGGGCGGCGAGCGGCCGTTCGCGTCGGCTGACGACCGCCGTCCGCGCAGGGAGTTCGACGGTGACCGGCGTCCGCGCAGGCACGCCGAGGGCGAGCGTCCCTTCAGCCGGGGCCAGGAGCCTCGTGACGGCAGGCCGCGCGGCGGCTACCGTTCCGACGACCGCCCCTACCGCCAGGACGACCGCGGCCAGCGGGGCGGGTTCCGCTCCGACGACCGTGCCGGCACGGGGCCGCGCTACTCCTCCGACCGCGGCCGCCCGTTCTCGGCCGACCGCGAGCGCGGCTACCGCACCGACGAGCGCGGGCCGCGCGACGGCTACCGCTCCGGCGGCGGGCGCCCGGACGACCGGGGGCCGCGTGACGGCTACCGCCCGGGGGAGCGCGGCAAGGGCGGCTACCGCCGCAACTCCGGTCGCTACGAGCGCTGACGCCTGTGACCACGCGCTGCCCGCCGCACCTCACCAGGTGCGGCGGGCAGCGCCGTTTCAGCCCTTGGGAGCGCTGAGGGCGATGCCGCGGGTGAAGCACCGCTGGAGACGACGTCGACGGCCTCGAACGCCTGGAAGGCGCCCGTGGGGGAGCGCGCCGAGCCCGGCGACGTACAGCACCGTGCCGTGCCCGCATCGGCATCGGCACCCGGATGTTCACTGCTTGCCTGTCCGCGGCCGGGCCGGGGCCTTCGCGGGCCGATATCGAGGTTGAGGTACAGTGCGATGAATCGTCCGATGTGTCCTTCTCGTCGGCGCAGGCGTCCCGCGTGGCGGACACCGGGCCGCGCCAGTGCCTGGCGCAGACTAGGCTTGACAGGCACGTCAGCCAATCGACGAGAGAGACCATGAAGACCTTCGAAGAGCTGTTCGCCGAGCTGTCAGAGAAAGCCGCCACCCGGCCCGCGGGCTCGGGCACCGTGGCCGCGCTCGACGCCGGCGTCCATGCCATCGGCAAGAAGGTCGTCGAGGAGGCCGCCGAGAGCTGGATGGCCGCCGAGCACGAGTCGGACGACAGAGCCGCCGAGGAGATCTCACAACTGCTCTACCACGTGCAGGTGCTCATGATCGCCAAGGGCATCGGGCTCGACCAGGTCTACAAGCATCTCTAGGGCGCGACGCGCCCGTCACCGGCAAGCCCTGGAGAAGCGACAGAGACGACTAAGGACCTGACATGCTGCGTCTGGCAGTACCCAACAAGGGCGCCCTCAGCGAGGCCGCCCAAGCCATGCTCAAAGAGGCCGGCTACCGGCCGCGCAGGGACAACAAGGAGCTCGTCGTGGTCGACGAGGCCAGCGGCTGCGAGCTGTTCTTCCTGCGCCCCCGTGACATCGCCGTCTACGTCGGCGAGGGCACTCTCGACGCCGGCATCACCGGCCGCGACATGCTGATCGACTCGGGCGCGCCGGTCGAGGAGATCATGCCGCTCGGTTTCGGCGGCTCCACCTTCCGGCTGGCCGCCATGGCGGGCACGATGGCGTCGGTCCAAGACCTCGACGGCCGGCGCATCGCCACCTCCTATGCGGGGCTGCTCGACAAATACCTCTCCGACCAGGGCGTCGACGCACGCGTGATCAAGCTCGACGGCGCCGTCGAGACCGCGATCCGCCTGGGCGTGGCCGACGCCGTCGCCGACGTCGTGGAGACCGGCACCACGCTGCGCAACGTCGGCCTCGAGGTGTTCGGGGAGCCGATCATGCGCTCGGAGGGCGTGCTGATCAAGCGGCAGAGCGCGCCGGAGGCGCAGGGCCTCGACCAGCTCGTACGCCGCCTCCAGGGCGTCGTGCACGCCCGCGACTTCGTCATGATGGACTACGACATCCGCGCCGAGCGCATCGAGGAGGCCATCGCCCTCACCCCCGGCATGGAAGGGCCGACGGTCTCCCCGCTGCACCGCGAGGGGTGGGTGGCCGTGCGGGCGATGGTCCGGCGCAAGGGCCACCAGCAGGTGATGGACCAGCTCTGGGACATCGGCGCGCGGGCCATCCTGGTCACCGACATCTACGCCTGCCGCCTCTGACGCTCGCCGGGGAGACCCTGACGCCGCGGGGCCGCGTCGTCAGCTTCTGGTCGACGTGACCTGCCTGATCAGGTCGGGGACGCGGACGATGCCCGGGCGGCGATTGAGTTCCTCCCGCCCGTGGGCGCGCCGCCCGGCCATGATGGTGTCGGCTAACCTTCGGATCATGAGCGCGCGTCCGGCCAGCGGCGGCGGCCGGTGGGTGACCGTGCCGCCGGAGCGCCTGCATCCATGGATCGACGGGTTCGCCGGCCGCCACGGACCCTTCTCCCCTTCGGGGGACGACCGGGTGGTCCGGCTGCTCGCCGACGACGGCGCGCTGGCCGAGCTGCACGTGCCCTTCCCGCCCATGTCGCCCCCTGGGCCGCCGCACGTCACCCGGCTGGTCGCCCACGCGTCGGCGGAGCGGCGGGTGGGGGTGTTCCTGGTGCGGCTCGGCGGGTACGCCGCCGGCGTCTTCCACGGCTCCGCGCTGGTCGCGTCGAAGGTGGGGTCACGGCTGGTGCAGGGACGCACGGCGGCCGGGGGATGGTCCCAGCAGCGCTACGCCCGGAGGCGGCGTAAGCAGGCGGCCGAGGCGTTTGACGACGCCGTGTCGACGGCGGTGCGGGTGCTCTCGCCGCACCTGGCGGAACTGGACGCGGTGGTGCTCGGCGGGGACCGGCGGGCGGTCGGCGCCCTGCGGCACGACCGGCGGCTCGCGCCCCTGCTGGCCCTGGAGACCGAGCCGTTCCTGGTGGTGCCCGACCCGAAACTGGCGGTGCTGAAGGACACTCCGGCCACGTTCCGCGCTGTCCGCGTCCGCGTGGTCGACCCGCCCTGATCGTCGTGCTTGCATCGTGCAGGTCCGTCCGTTTCGCGCGGTGGGTATCCGGGTGGTTGCCCGCTTCGGTCTGTCGTGTTCGCAGCGTGCGGGACCGCCGTTCCGCGCGGCCGGCGTCTGCGGATTCTGCTCGCCCCGACCCACGGCGCGTCAAGCGTACGGGTACGCGCTCGGTGCGAGGGCGTCGGGGTGACGGTTCGTCACACCATCGTCGAGGGAGGTGCCGAGCGCCACGATGCGGGCCCCGGCGCTGACCCGGCGGTGGGAAGGGGAGGGGGTCAGGCCATGTCGAAGGCGTGGGCGTGCTCGGAGAGGAAGGTGGACAGGGCGCGGGGCGGGCGGCCGGAGAGGTCCTCGACCCTCGTCGTTGTCGTCGCCCAGCGGCCGTCGCCCGTCTCGGCCATCAGCGCGGCCAGGTCGCCGGCCAGCGGCTGGGCCAGGCCCTGACGCTCCAGATGCGCGGTCATCTCCGGGACCGGCAGGTCCACATAGCGGACCGGGCGCCCGAGGACGGCGCTGATCAGATCGGCGATCCGGTCGTGCGACAGCGACTCCGGGCCGGTGAGGACGTGGTCGCCGTCCGCCCCCACCGGGCGGGTCAGCAGGGCGGCCGCCACCTCGGCGATGTCCCTCGTGTCGATGTAGTTGACCGGACCGGGTCCGTACGAGCCGTAGAAGCGGCCGTCGCGGACCTCGCGCGGCAGGTTCTGCATGAAGCCGGTCGGCTGGAGGATGGACCAGGGCACGCCCGATGCCCTCAGGTGGGCGTCGACCTCCCCGTGCATGCCGCCGCCCAGCTTCGCGCCGGGTGCGGCGCCCCGTACGGACACGGTCACCACCTGCGCCACGCCCGCGCGGGCGGCCAGGTCGATCACCGCTCGGTGGGCGCCGGTGAAGCCCGGCCAGAGCGAGCTGTTGAGGAACAGGCGGTCGCCCGGTGCGAGCAGCCGGCCGATCGTCCCCGGCTCGTCGAAGTCGCCGAGCGCATGGTCGCAGCCCAGGTGGGGGGAGGGCCGCCGGACCACGGCGCGCACGTCGTGCCCGCCTGAGCTCGTCAGCCGCTCGATGAGCGCCCGTCCGATGGAACCGGTGGCCCCGGTCACCACGATCACCATGACCTCCGCTAAGTGGAATAGAGAATTCCGGTTAAGGGACGGTACACTATCCGGAATCGCATCGTCCACTTAAGGGAGTGCGTGTGCGCGCGGACGCCAGGCGGAATCTGGACAAGATCGTCGTTGCCGCGGCCGAGGTCATGGCCGAGCACGGCGTCGGTGTCCCCATGGAGGCCGTGGCCAGGCGCGCCGGGGTCGGTGTCGGCACGCTCTACCGCCGTTTCCCCGATCGCAACGCCCTGATCGTGGCCGTGGGCGATCACTACGTGCACACGATGGCGCAGGCGCTGGACGAGGCCGCGCGGCGTACACGGGACGCGTGGAGCGCGGTCCGCGAGTTCGTCTCCTGGGCGTCGGAGCCCGGCCGGGCCGCGCTGGCCACGGCGCTGGCCGAGCTGCCGCAGGAGGCGATCGCAGACCGTGCGGAGTTCGCGCGGGCGCGCGAGCAGTGGGTACGGCAACTCGGTGACCTCGTGGGCAGGGCGCAGGCCGAGGGCTCGATGCGTACGGACGTCGGCGTCGGCGACCTGATCCACCTGCTCAACGTCTTCACCTGCCATCCCGGCACGCTGCCGGAGCCGGTCGCCGCCGACCCCGGGAGATACCTGCGCCTGATGCTCGACGGGATGACGGCCGCCGCGGCCACGTATGCCCTGCCCGGTTGAGACGATTCAATTCAATCTTGATTGCCGCTATGATGGCCGGGTTCACGGTGGGCGGTGTCCGGCCGCCCCCGCCGGCAGGCAGCGGTTTCTGCAGGTGGCCGCGTCCGCGGACCCCGTCCGGGTTGCGGCTCATGCACTTACAGCGGCACGGCCTCGTGAGGATCGATGGCGACCAGGAACATCAAGGAGGTCGCGCAGCTGGCGCGCGTCTCGGTGGGCACGGTGAGCAATGTGCTCAACCGTCCGGAGATCGTGTCGCCCGCCACCCGCGAACGCGTCTTCGAAGCGATCAAGAAGCTGGGGTTCGTCCGCAACGAGGTGGCCCGCCACCTGCGGGTGGGCCGCAGCCGCACGGTCGGGCTCGTCGTGCTCGACGTGGCCAACCCGTTCTTCGTGGACGTGGCCCAGGGCGCCGAGTCGGTGGCCGACGACCACGACACGATGGTGGTGTTGTGCAACAGCGCCGGTGACGCCGGTCGCGAGCGCCGCCACCTCGACCAGCTCGAACAGCAGCGGGTGATGGGCATCCTGATCACCCCCGTCGAGGCGGAGACGCCCTGGCTGGAGGAGCTGGCCGACCGGGGCACTCCCGTGGTGCTGGTCGACAGCCCGGCCACCGGGCTGCAGTGCTCGGTGGCGGTCGACGACCGGCTGGGCGGGCAGATCGCCGGCGCGCACCTCGTCGAGCGCGGGCACCGGCGCATCATGTTCGTCGGCGGGCCGATGTCGGTCAAACAGGTGGCCGACCGGCACGCGGGCGTGGCCGGGGCGGTGGCCGCGGCCGGAGGCGACGTCGAGCTGCTCACCGCCACCGCCCCCACGCTGACCGTCTCAGAGGGCCGGGCGATCGGCGAGCGCCTGGCGGAGCTGCCGGCCGCCGAGCGGCCCACGGCGGCCTTCTGCGCCAACGACATGATGGCGCTCGGCCTGCTCCAGGCGATGGCCACGCACGGCCTGCGCGTGCCCGACGACCTGGCCATCATCGGCTATGACGACATCGACTTCGCCGCGGCGGCCGCGGTGCCGCTGTCGTCGGTGCGGCAGCCGCGCGAGCTGCTGGGGCGCACGGCCATCGACTTGCTGCTCGAAGAGGTGGCCGAGCCCGAGCAGCACCGGCACCGGCAGGTCATCTTCCAGCCCGACCTGGTGATCCGCGAGTCCAGCGCGCCCTATCGCCTCCATCCCTGAACCGTTTCATCCGGCGGGGCCCCACGACCGAGGGCTCCGCACGCGCCCTGGGGCGCCGCGACTCTGAGAGGAGCCCTCTTGACCGAGCTCTACCGCAACGCCCTGGCCTGCCCGGAAGACCTGGCGGGCTTCCGCATGGAGGGTGACGGGGTCACGTCCTTCCCCCAGGGCCGCATGCGCCTGGAGAGCCGCAGGCCGCGGTCCGACGGCCAGGCGGCCAACGTCGTGCTGTGGTGTCCCGCGGACCTTCCCGCCGACGTGCGGATCGAGTGGGACTTCCTGCCGATCAGGGAGCCGGGCCTGGCCATCATGTTCTTCCACGCCAGGGGCAGGAACGGCGCCGACCTCTTCGACCCCGGCCTGGCCGCCCGCACCGGCCCTTACGAGCAGTACCACCACGGCGACATCGACGCCTATCACGTCTCCTACTTCCGCCGCATGTGGGCGTCGGAGCGCGCCCTGCACACCTGCAACCTGCGCAAGAGCCACGGGTTCCACCTGGTCGCGCAGGGGGCCGACCCGCTGCCCTCGGTGCTCGACGCCGACGGCCCGTACACGATGCGCATCGACGTACGCGGTGGTGAGGTCACGTTCTCGGTCAACGATTTGGTCTCGTTCCGGTGGACGGACGACGGTTCTGTGGGCGGGCCTGCCCTGGCTGGAGGCCAGATCGGGTTCCGGCAGATGGCCCCGCTCATCGGCGAGTACGGAAATCTCCGGATTTCGCGTCATTGACTTTGAGTCGATTCAACACTAATTTCGCAACACCACCGGGGTTCACCCTCCTGTAACGGCGGGGGAACCCCGGAGCAACACTCCGCCCCCGTGTCCGCGCACACGCCGTCAGAAGGTGCTGCGGGATGAGCCATCCAGCCATGTCAATGAAGGTGCAAGCGGTCTGCTCAGAGCTCTTCTGGGCGGCCAGGCTGAACCTGATGTGGATCGCCTTCACGCTGCTCGGCGGCGTGGTCCTCGGAATCGGGCCCGCCACCATGGCCGCGTACACCGTCGCACGTCGCCACGCGCGCGGTGAATCGATTCATTGGGCGGACTTCTGGAGTGTCTACCGGCGTGAGTTCGTCCGCGCCTCGTTGCTGATCCTTCCCGTCGCGGTGCTCGCCACCGTGCTGATCGGCAACTACCTGTACCTGTCCGCCGCCGGGCCGAGCATGGGGGCGTTGCGGATCGCGACCTTCGTGGCGCTCATCGCGCTGGCCGGTGTGGGGGCTTACGTCGGGCCGCTCTACGTGCACTACGACCTTCCGCTGTGGGCCTACTGGCCCAAAGCGACACAGCTAGCGCTCATGCGTCCGGCTTCGTCCGTGCTGTTGCTGCTAGTGCTCTCGTCCATCGCCTACGCGACCGCGGTGCTGCCCGTCCTGGCGCCGGTGGTCGGCTTCGGCGCGTGGATCTACCTCAACACGTGGCTCTGCCAGCGCTTCTTCGAGGAGAACGAGGCGCGACTGCATTCGAAAGGGAACTCATGAGCGCATCCCGTCGCCGGCGCCTCCTTGCCGGTGTGTTAACGCTAACGGTCGCCCTCACCGCCTCCGCCTGCTCCGGCGGGGACGCGCCCCAGGCGGACCCCGGCACGATCACCTTCATGTCGAAGCTGTTCGGCACCGCGCCGGACCCCAAGGGCGAGATGCATCAGGCGGTCGAGAAGTTCCTCGGCAAGAAGCTCAAGATCACCTGGGTGCCCAACGCCGAGTACACCGAGAAGCTGAACGTCACGCTCGCCTCGGACGACATCCCGCAGGTCATGGTCGTGGACCCGCACCTGCCGGCGTTCGTCAAGGCCGCCCAGGCCGGAGCGTTCTGGGATCTGACCGACAAGCTGGACAAGTACCCGAACCTCAAGCCCGCCGACGCGCAGACGGCGCTCAACGCCTCCATCAACGGCAAGACCTACGGCCTCTACCGGATGCGGCCGCTGCTGCGCTCGGCGGTCGTCATCCGCAAGGACTGGCTGGAGAAGGTCGGCCTCGACGAGCCCGAGACGGTCGACGACCTCTACGAGATCGCCAAGGCGTTCACGGAGAAGGACCCGGACGGCAACGGCAAAAAGGACACCTACGGCCTCGTCATCCCGAAATGGCCGGGCAACTACGCCAGCTCCAGCCCGTACGACGTGATCGAGACCTGGTTCGGCGCCCCGAACGGCTGGGGCGAGCGCGACGGCAAGATCGTGCCGGGCTTCGACACCCCCGAGTTCCTCGAGGCGAACCGGTGGCTGAAGAAGATGGTCGACGGCGGCATGGTCAACCCCGACTTCGCCACCCTCGACGCCGCCAAGTGGAACGACCCCGTCCAGCAGAACAGGGGCGGCATCATCATCGACGTCAACATCCGCTCCAGGCAGTGGCTCGACCTGTTCTACGAGCAGGACAAGGAGACCTACGGCGACAAGGTCACCATGGTCGGCAACCTCAAGCGCTCCGACGGGAAGAAGTTCTCCTACCCGTTCACCGGCTACCTCGACACCCTGGCCATCTCCAAGCAGAGCGTGCGGACCGAGGCGGAGCTCGACAACGTGCTGAAGACCCTCGACAAGCTGGCGACCAAGGAGGGCCAGGTCCTGCTCACCAACGGCATCGAGGGCCGCAACTTCGAGGTCGAGAACGGCGACACCGCCGCGCTGATCAACGAGGACGACCCCGCGGTCAAGACCGTCCAGAACGACGTGGACGACGCCTTCATCCAGCTCAGCACCAAGGGTGACGTGTCCATCGGCGGGATCGCCTACCAGCGTGTGCCGTCAGGGGAGCCGTACCAGGAGATGCTCAAGCTCCAGCAGGAACTGGTGGAGGAGGACCTCAAGACGGCCGTGCACAACGTGGCACTGCCCGTGATCTCGCCCACCGCCGTCGCTAAGGGCGCGCAGATCGACACGATCGTCTCGGACGCCCGGATCAAGTACTTGTCGGGCACCTTCACCGAGGAGCAGCTCAAGGCCGAGATCAAGCGCTGGTACGACAGCGGCGGCACGCAGGTGGCCGCCGAGATCAACGACCTGGTGTCCAAGCTCGGGCAGTAGCCGTCGCGCTGAGAGGCCCGGGGCCGCGCGTCCCGGGCCACTCACATGAAAGGAGGCCGCTGTGGCCACCGACCTGGCGCCGCCTCCCCCGAAGGCGGCCACCAAGGCGAAGAGGCGGAGGGCCGGCAAGGTGCCGCTCCGCGCGGCGCTGGCGCGCTATCGCTGGCTCTACCTGATGCTCATCCCGGGTGTCGCCTATTTTGTGATCTTCAAGTATCTGCCGATGTACGGCGTGACGATCGCGTTCCAGGATTTCCTGCCCTTCCTCGGCTACTCGGGCAGCCCTTGGGTCGGCTTCAAGCACTTCGAGGATCTCTTCTCCGGTCCCGACTTCGGCCGGCTGCTGTTCAACACGCTGTTCCTGGCGTTGCTGCACATCGTCATCGTCTTCCCGGCGCCGATCATCGTCGCGCTGATGCTCAACGAGCTGCGGGTCAGCCTCGTCAAGCGGTCGGTGCAGTCGCTGATCTACATCCCGCACTTCCTGTCCTGGACGATCGTCGCGTCGCTGACGTACCTGCTGTTCGCGGCGGACTTCGGCGTGATCTCCGGGTGGATCCGCGACGTGCTGGGCGACACCGCGAAGGTCGACTACATGGCGCAGGAGGAGTGGTTCCGGCCGCTGATCATCCTGCAGCAGCTGTGGAAGCAGACCGGCTGGGGCACGATCATCTACCTCGCCGCGCTGGCGGGCGTGGACCCCAACCTGTACGAAGCCGCCCGCATGGACGGCGCGGGACGTTTCCGGCAGCTCTGGCACGTCACCCTGCCCGCGATCCGCCCCACGGTCGTCGTGATGGCGATCCTCGCGTCCGGCAACCTGCTCGACTCCGGTTTCGAGCAGATCTGGCTCATGACCACCTCGCTGAACCGCTCGGTGGCCGACGTGTTCGACACCTACGTCTACTACGCCGGCATCCAGCAGGGCGCCATCAGCTACTCCACCGCCGTCGGCCTGTTCAAGGGCGTGGCGGGCGTCATCCTGATCTTCGGCTCGAACTGGCTGGCCAAGCGCCTCGGCCAGCGTGGACTGTTCTAAGGAGCCCCGGCATGCCGACCATGACCGAGACCAAGGCCACGCAGCCGGTCGACAACCACGGCTCGCTCGCCAGCCGCACGTTCGACACCCTCAACGTCGTCGTGCTCGTCGGGCTGGCGCTCATCACGGTGCTGCCGCTGCTCTACGTGCTGGCCGGATCGTTCGCGGGCGAGGCGGAGATCTCCTCGCGCCCGTTCTTCCTGTGGCCGGAGAAGTTTGTCACCGAGTCCTACGCCTACATCTTCGCCACCGACACGTTCGTCCGCGCCCTGCTCACGACCGTCGTCGTGACGGCGGTCGGCACGGTGGTCCAGCTGCTGCTGACCTTCACCATGGCCTACCCGCTGGCCAAGCGGTACCTCCCGGGCAGGACGCTGGTCCTGAACCTGGTCATCTTCACGATGGTCTTCTCCGGCGGGATGATCCCCACCTACCTGGTGGTGCGCGACCTGGGTTTGCTCGACAGCTACTGGGCGCTGATCCTGCCGCTGGCGATCAACCCGTTCTACCTGATCATCGTCAAGAGCTTCTTCCAGGAGCTGCCCCAGGCGCTGGAGGAGGCCGCGCGCATCGACGGCTGCAACGAGATGGGCGTGTTCTTCAAGATCGTCCTGCCGCTGTCCAAGCCGGTCATCGCGACCTTCTCGCTGTTCTACGCGGTGGCCATCTGGAACGACTACATGTCGCCGCTGCTGTACATCAGCGACCCTGACAAGTGGACGCTGCAGGTCCTGGTGCGGCAGCTGACCAGCACCGACGCCGCCACCGCCCTGTCGCAGATGGACCGGACCTGGGTGCCGCCGGAGCAGGGCCTGAAGTTCGCCGTCGTCGTCATCGCGACCCTGCCCATTCTGTTCTTCTACCCGTTCCTGCAGAAGCACTTCGCCAAGGGCGTGCTGATCGGGTCGGTCAAGGAATGAGGCAGGGCCCGCAGCCCCCCGACTGAAGGAGATCACATGACCGAGCTTCGCTGGCTGGACCGACCGGGTGAGGAGGGGACGACCTGGGGGGTCCCGTGGCCGCGCGGCACGGTGGCGCGGGACGCGCCGTTCGCCCTGGCCGACGACGCGGGCCGCGAGGTGCCCGTGCAGAGCTGGGTGACCGCCACCTGGCCGGACGGCTCGGTCAAGTGGTCGGCCCACGCCATCGGGGCGCAGCGGGACGTCGCGCGGGCGTACCGGCTCGAACCGGGCCGCGAGCCCGCCGCGCCCGGGACGGCCGTCACGGTCGCCCGCGAGCGCGGCGGGCTGGTCGTCAGCACGGGCGTGGTCACCTGGGAGTTCGGTGGCGGGACGGTCGCCCGCTCGATCTCGCGCGGGAGCCGCGAGATCGCCAGGAACGTCCGCCTGGTCAGCCTCCGACAGGGTGAGCCCACCCCCGACGAGGGCGGCGCCGTGGTCCGCGAGCAGGGCGAGGGCGTCGTGGAGAGCGTCACCGTCGAGCAGGACGGCCCCCTGCGCGCCGTCGTGCGGCTGGAGGGCCGGCACGGCGACTGGCTGCCGTTCACCGTGCGCCTCTACTTCCACGCCGGCGCCGAGCAGGTGCGGATCATGCACACGTTCGTCTACGACGGCGATCCGGAGCGGGACTTCCTGGCCGGGCTCGGCCTGCGCGCCGACGTGGTCATGCACGATCAGCTCCACGACAGGCACGTACGGCTGGCCGGTGCGGAAGGCTTCCTCACCGAGGCGGTACGCGGCCTGACCGGCCTGCGCCGAGACCCCGGCGAGCACGTACGCAGGGCGCAGGTCGAGGGCAGGCCCGCCGGGGAGATCGCCCCCGACGTCGCGAGCCGGCTGCACCTCATCCCCGCCTGGAACGACTACACCCTCGACCAGAGCTCGGCCGACGGCTACACGCTGCGCAAGCGCACCGCGGAGGGCCACGCGTGGGTGACGATCCCCTCGGGGACGCGCTCGGGCGGCTACGGCTACGTCGGCGGCGTCAGCGGCGGCCTCGGGTTCGGGCTGCGCGACTTCTGGCGCCTGCACCCCACCCGCCTCGACGTCAGGAACGCCGCCACCGGCCTGGCCACCGCCACCGTCTGGTTGTGGTCGCCGTCCGCGCTGGCCATGGACCTGCGCTTCTACCACGACGGGATGGGCCAGGACACGTTCGCCGAGCAGCTCGAGGGCCTGGAGATCACGTACGAGGACTACGAGCCGGGCTTCGGCGACGCCCACGGCGTGGCGCGTACGCACGAGCTGACCCTGCGCGCCTGCGACGCCACGCCCTCGGCCGCGGACCTCGCCGCGCACGCCGCCGCCATGAACGAGCCCGGCCTGCTGCGCGTCTCCCCGGAGCGGATCAGGCAGGCCGGCGTGTTCGGCGTGTGGGGACTGCCCGACCGTTCCACGCCGGCGCGCGCCCTGATCGAGGACCGCCTGGACTTCCTGTTCGACCTGTACGTGCGCGAGCGCGAGCAGCGCAGGTGGTACGGCTTCTGGGACTACGGCGACGTCATGCACACCTACGACCCCGACCGGCACACCTGGCGTTACGACGTGGGCGGCTACGCGTGGGACAACTCGGAGCTGTCGCCCGACCTGTGGCTCTGGCTGCAGTACCTGCGCACGGGACGCGCGGACGTCTTCCGGTTCGCCGAGGCCATGACCCGCCACACGGGCGAGGTCGACGTCTACCATCTCGGCAGGTGGAAGGGCCTGGGCAGCCGGCACAACGTGCAGCACTGGGGTTGCAGCTGCAAGCAGTTGCGCATCTCCAACGCCGCCTACCGCCGCTTCCACCACTACCTGACCGCCGACGAGCGCACCGGCGACCTCATGGACGAGCTGAGCACGCCGGAGGAGACGTTCCTGGCGATCGACCCCACGCGCAAGGTGCGCGAGGACGTCTACACCCCCGACCCGGCCGGGCTGTCGGTCGGCCTGGGCACGGACTGGGGATCGCTGGCGGCGGCGTGGCTGACCCGGTGGGAGCGGCACGGCGACGAGCGGGCCAGGGACCGGCTGCTGGGCACGATGGCCGACATCGGGGCGATGCCGCGCCGGTTCCTGACGGGTGAGGGCCGGCTGAACCTGGAGACGGGCCGTTTCGACACCTCGCGGGACCAGATCTCCGTCTCGCACCTGTCGTCGTTGTTCGGGTTGCCGGAGATGTGCGCGGAGCTCATCGCGCTCGATCTCGGCGTGCCGGGCTTCGAGGAGGCGTGGCTGGAGTACTGCCGCCTCTATCTCGCCACCCCCGAGCAGCAGGAGGCCGAGGTGGGCCGGCGGCTGAGCGGGATCTCGCTGATCCAGGCGCACAGCAGGCTCACCGCGTACGCGGCGGCGCGCACCGGCGACGCCGGGCTGGCCGCGTGGGCGTGGCGCAAGTTCCGCCTCGGCGAGGGCGACCAGCTCAACCGCAACCCGCTGCAGCACCAGGAGAAGTGGGAGCTGACGCTGGTCGACGGCCCCGAGGTGCCGTCGCCGGTGCGCGAGGCGCCGTTCGTGTCGACCAACAGCGCGGCGCAGTACGGCCTGGCAGCGATCTGCAACCTGGCACTGATCGCGGAGCACCTGGCGGAGGATTAACCAGGGGTGGGGCCCCTCCGGGGGCCCTACACTGATCGGTATGCATACTCCCGATTGATCGGCGTCGCACGCCCCAACCCTCGTTTCCTAGCTCGGGAGTGTTCCGCCATCATGATCATCGCCAGTGATATCGAGCTGCGCGCGGGCGCGCGCCTGCTCATCGAGAAAGCCACGTTCCGGGTCAATCCCGGCGACAAGATCGGGCTCGTCGGCCGCAACGGCGCGGGCAAGACGACCCTGACCAAGGTGCTTGCGGGCGAGGGGTTGCCCGCGTCCGGCGCCGTCACCAGGTCCGGCAGCGTCGGCTACCTCCCTCAGGACCCGCGCACCGGCGACCTGCAGGTGCTGGCCCGCGACCGCATCCTGTCGGCGCGCGGGCTCGACGAGGTGCTCCGCAAGCTGCGCGAGGCCGAGCTCGGCATGTCCTCCGCCGACGACCGCACGCGCGAGCGGGCGGTGAAGCAGTACGGCCGCCTCGAGGACCAGATGCACGTGCTGGGCGGCTACGCGGCCGAGTCGGAGGCCGCCTCCATCGCCTCCAGTCTCGGCCTGCCCGACAGGGTGCTCACGCAGCCGCTGCAAACGCTTTCCGGCGGCCAGCGCCGGCGCGTGGAATTGGCGAGAATTCTTTTCAGCGGAGCGGAAACTCTCCTTCTCGACGAGCCGACAAACCACCTAGATGCCGACTCAATCGGGTGGCTTCGTGATTTTTTGCGATCCCATCAAGGCGGCTTGGTGATCATCAGCCACGACGTCGGCCTTCTTGAAGCCACGGTCAACAAGGTCCTGCACCTCGACGCCAACCGCTCGGTGATCGACCACTACAACGTGGGCTGGAAGGCCTACCTCGCCCAGCGCGAGACCGACGAGAAGCGCAGGAAGCGGGAGCGGGCCAACGCGGAGAAGCAGGCGGGCGCGCTGCTGGCGCAGGCCGACAAGATGCGCGCCAAGGCCACCAAGGCCAAGGCCGCCCAGGACATGATGCGGCGCGCGCACCGGCTGCTGGCGGGCACGGAGGAGGAGCGCCAGAGCGACAAGGTGGCCAAACTGCGCTTTCCCGAGCCCCAGCCGTGCGGGCGCACCCCGCTCACGGCGGAAGGGCTGTCGAAGTCGTACGGCTCGCTCGAGGTGTTCACCGACGTCGACGTGGCCATCGACCGCGGCCACAGGGTCGTCATCCTGGGCCTCAACGGCGCCGGCAAGACCACGCTGCTCCGCCTGCTCGGCGGCATGGAGAAGCCCGACACCGGCGAGGTCAGGCCCGGTCACGGCCTCAAGATCGGCTATTACGCCCAGGAGCACGAGACCCTCGACAACGATCGCACGCTCCTGGAGAACATGCGCTCGGCCGGTGGCCAGTTCACCGACACCGAGTTGCGCAAGGTGCTCGGCTCGTTCCTGTTCACGGGAGAGGACGCCGACAAGCCGGCCGGAGTGCTCTCCGGCGGCGAGAAGACCCGGCTCGCCCTGGCCATCCTGGTGCTTTCGAGCGCCAATGTGCTCCTTCTCGACGAGCCGACGAACAACCTCGACCCCGTCAGCCGCGAGCAGGTTCTCAATGCTCTACGGTCCTATTCAGGGGCAATCGTCCTAGTGACACATGACGAGGGTGCCGTTGACGCCCTGTCACCGGATAGGGTGATCTTGCTACCTGACGGAACTGAAGACGCATGGAGCGACGAATTTTCCGATCTTGTGGCACTTGCCTGATCTTAATTTGAGTGGGTACGGATCTTTTCCCGTGGAGTAGGTAGCCGATCCCGCTGAAATGACTGATCATGGCGGAGTAACGCTGCGGAAGTCCGGCACTACAGGAGGTACTCGTGGCCGAGACACTGAAGAAGGGCACCCGGGTCACCGGGGCCGACCGGGAAAAACTGGCCGGCGATCTCAAGAAGCGCTACGCGCAGGGCGAGAGCATCCGCGCCCTGGCCGCTTCTACCGGCCGGTCCTACGGGTTCATCCACCGCATCCTTAGCGAGTCCGGCGTGACTCTGCGCGGGCGCGGCGGGGCGACCCGGGGCAAGTCCAAGCGCTGACGGCCGCCTCGGAACGTGCGACCGCAGCCGCTCGTCCCTTGACAGCCGACGTCGCGCCCGGGCCAGAACGACATTCTGTAGGCTCGGGCGCGACGGTCAGCACTCCGCGGCGCACCCTGTGCGCGGCCGGGACACGAGGAGCGGGCGATGGCGGAAGCGCGGGCGCAACAGCGCGGGGGGTATGCGGAGGACGCCTCAGCCGGGAATCCGGCGGACGGCGGGCTCCGATTCGAGGTGGACGGTGAGATAGCGACGATCACGCTGGCCTGGCCGGAAAAGCGCAACGCCATGACGTTCGCGACATGGTCGGCACTGGCTCGCATCGGCGAGAACCTGCCCGAGCAGGTGCGCGTCGTCGTCGTGAAAGGTGAGGGACCGTCCTTCTCGGCAGGAATCGACCTGCGAATGTTCACACCAGAGGGGGTGCCCGGACAGGGCTCGTTCAGCTCGGCGGCCGCTGCTGACGCCGCCACCTTCGAGCAGCGCTTGCAGCAGGCTCAGGCGGGATACCTGTGGCTGCGCCGCCCGGAGATCGTTTCCATCGCCGCCGTGCGGGGGCACGCGATCGGCGCTGGATTCCAACTGGCGCTCGCCTGCGACCTGCGGATCGTCGCCGACGACGTCGCGTTCTGCATGAAGGAGGCCGCGCTGGGCCTCGTGCCCGACCTGACCGGCACCAAGCCCCTGGTCGAGCTGGTGGGCCTGGCCAAGGCGAAGGACCTGTGCCTGACGGCCAGGGTGGTGCACGCGGACGAGGCCGTGCGGATCGGCCTCGCGGAGAACGTGGTCGCAGGGAGCGACCTCGACCAGGCCGTACATGACAAGATCGCGGAGCTGCTCGCCGTCAACCGGGACGCGGCCGCCGCGACCAAGCGACTTCTCCAGGGGGCGCAGGGCCGTTCCCTGGAGGAGCAGTGCGCAGCCGAGGGGGCCGAGCAGGCCGCCCGGCTCAAAGCCCTCTTCGGCTGAGGCGGGTGCACAGGGGCAGGAGGGCGGGGCGGATACTGGAAGGCCCCGGGATTTCGCGGTGAGCTGACTCGGGAATCCTCGTACGTCATTGCGGCGCTGTGCCGGGAGGAGGATCCCGAATGGCGATGATGGGCGGGGGCTTCGGCCCCGGTGTGATGGCGTCCCTGCGGCGCGACGACTCGGTGACCAGGCAGCGGCTGCGTCCCGGCATCGTGCGGCGCATCGCGCGCTACGCCAGGCCCTACACCAGGCAGATCGTGGCGTTCCTCGTGCTCGTCGTGCTGGGCGCGGTGATCGTGGTCGCCAACCCGCTGCTGATGAAGGCGATCATCGACGACGGCATCCTGCCCAAGCGGACCGGCGTCGTGGTCGGGCTGGCCGTGGCGATCGCCGTGCTGGCGGTGGTCGACGCCGGTCTGACGCTGGTGCAGCGGTGGTTCTCGGCGCGCATCGGCGAGGGCCTGATCTTCGACCTGCGCACCGAGGTGTTCGACCACGTGCAGCGCATGCCGGTGGCGTTCTTCATGCGGGCCCAGACCGGCGCGCTGGTCAGCAGGCTCAACACCGACGTGATCGGCGCCCAGCGGGCGCTGACGAGCACGCTGTCGTCCGTGGTCTCCAACGTGGTCAGCCTGGTCCTGGTGCTGGGCGCGATGCTGGCCCTGTCGTGGCAGGTCACCCTGGTCGCGCTGGTGCTGCTGCCGATCTTCATCGTCCCCGCCAAGTTCGTGGGCCGCCGCATGTCCGCGCTGACCCGGGAGCAGATGCAGCTCGACGCCGAGATGAGCTCGGTCACCACCGAGCGGTTCAACGTGGCGGGCGCGACGGTCGCCAAGCTCTACGGCCGGCCGGAGGACGACGCCGAGATGTTCGGCAGCCGGGCCGCCAGGGTCCGCGACGTGGGCGTGACCGTCGGCATGTACGGCACCGTGTTCAGGGTCGCCCTCGGGCTCGTGGCCGCGCTGGCCACCGCCCTCGTGTACGGCATCGGCGGCGTGCTGTCCGTCTCCGACGTCTTCGAGCTGGGCACGCTGGTGGCCCTGGCCGCCCTGCTGATGCGCCTGTACGGCCCGCTCACGTCGCTGTCCAACGTGCACGTGGACGTGATGACGGCCCTCGTGAGCTTCGACCGGGTCTTCGAGATCCTCGACCTCGAGCCCATGGTGGCGCAGCGCCCCGGCGCCGTTCCGGTGCCCGAGGGGCCGGTGACGATCGAGTTCGACGACGTTCGCTTCCGCTATCCCGCCGCCGAGGAGGTCTCGCTGGCCTCGCTGGAGTCGGTGGCCCGGCAGGACACCGGCCCGTCCCATCCGGTGCTGAAGGGCGTCTCGTTCCGGGCCGAGCCGGGGCAGCTGATCGCCCTCGTCGGCCACTCGGGCGCCGGCAAGACGACGATGACGTCGCTGGTCTCCCGCCTCTACGACGTCAACGAGGGCGCGGTCAGGATCAACGGGCTCGACGTGCGCGACGCCACGCTCGACTCCCTGCGCGACACCGTGGGGGTGGTCATGCAGGACGCTCATCTCTTCCATGACACGATCGCGGCCAACCTCCGCTATGCCAGGCCAGGCGCGGGCGACGAGGAGATCTGGGACGCTCTCAGGGCCGCGCAGATAGGTGACCTCGTGGAGGGCCTGCCCGACGGGCTGGAGACGGTCGTGGGCGATCGCGGCTACCGGCTGTCCGGCGGCGAGAAGCAGCGCCTCGCGCTGGCCAGGCTGCTGCTCAAGGCGCCGCGGGTGGTGGTGCTCGACGAGGCCACCGCCCACCTCGACTCCGAGTCGGAGGCGGCGGTGCAGGTGGCGCTGAAGACCGCGCTGGCAGGCCGCACGTCGCTGGTCATCGCGCACCGGCTGTCGACGATCAGGGAGGCCGACGAGATCCTCGTCGTCCACGACGGCCGCATCGCCGAACGCGGCCGGCACGACGAGCTGCTGGCGCGCGACGGGCTCTACGCCGAGCTCTACCGCACCCAGTTCACCTCTTCTTCAGGTAGCCCAGCCGCTTGAGCTCCTCGCGGGCGACCTTCTCCACCAGCTTGACGTCGTCGCGCCCGAGCCGGGAGGTGTGGGCGCCCGGCTTGGGGACGCCGGGGTCGTACAGGACGACCTTGGACACCCGCGTCTCCAGGAACTCCGCGAGCGTGGCCACCGTCTGCTGCGGCCTGAGCACGAGGTCCTCGTAGCGCAGCGTCAGCAGCTGCTCCTCGGGCAGTGTCCTGCGCAGCTCGGCGCTGACCCGTACGGCGCTGCGCCAGCGCAGCGCGCTCTTGCCCGCGTCCGGCATGTCGCGCCACCGGTCGAGGTGCTCGTCCTTGCTGACGCCGAAGAACGCGTTGGGGAACTCGGTCTGGCCTGTCAGCATCGCCGGCTTGAACCAGGCCAGGCACGCCGGATCGGCCAGCATGCCGGCCACGGCGTCCCTGCCGTCGCGGATGAGCTGCACGAACCGGGCGTCGGGGAAGGCCTGGAGCAGCACGGGAACGCTGTAGAGCAGGTCGGGGCTGCCGTCGCCGAACCGGGTGACGTCGCCGGTGCTCACGCAGGGGCCGGTGCCGGTGACACCGCCGGCCTCCCTGCACGGTTCGGCGCACTGGCCGCACGACCGGGGCAGCACCTGCCACGACTCGGCGAGGGCGTCACGCATGACGCGTACGGCGCCGGACGTGGCGGCGAGCGACGGTTTGCGGGCGAAGGCGTACACCACGTGCGCCACGCTCGCGCGGCCCATCGTCACGTGGAAGCCAGGGGATCGTTTCAGGGCGCGGGCGAGCAGATCCGTACCGGAATGCGGGGCTCCGAGCAGGAAGACCGGCCGGCGGACCTTGACGCCGTTGACCACGAGGATGTGGGGCGGAAGTCGCATACGACAGGTAAGTGTGGCACCGTTTGGCACGTGGAAAAGCCAGTGCCGCATCGGTGCTCACCGGAGCAGGCATGGAAGGAGTTGGTCGATGCAGCCGGGTGACACCGTCGCGATCGTCTCGCCGTCAGGCCCGCCCAACGCCGTGATGCTCAGGCGCGGCGTCGAGCGTCTGGAGAGCCTGGGGCTGAAGGTGGTGCTCGGCGCGCACGCGCTCGACCGCCAGGAGCTCGACTACCTCGCGGGCAGCGACGCGGCCAGGGCCGCCGACCTGCAGGCGGCCTGGTGCGACCCGGCCGTCTCCGCGGTGTTCTGCTGCAGGGGCGGCTACGGCGCCGCGCGGCTGCTCGACCGGCTCGACTGGAACGCCATGCGGGCGGCGGGCCGCAAGGTCCTCGTCGGGTCCAGCGACATCACGGCGCTGCACAACGCGTTCGCCGTCGAGCTGGGCGTGCCGACCTTGCACGGGCCGATGCCCGCCTCCCGGATCATGGCCGACGAGAAGCAGCCGGAGCCGCAGAGCTGGGAGAGCCTGCGGGCGGCGCTGTTCGGCGCGGACGGCCCCGCCCACGACTACCGGGTGCACGGTGACCGGGTGCTGGCGCCGGGGCGGGCCGAGGGCGTGCTGTCCGGCGGTAACCTGTCGCTGCTGGCCTCCATGTGCGGCACCCGGTGGCAACCGTCGTTCCAGGGCAAGATCGCTTTTCTGGAGGACGTGACCGAGGAGCCCTACCGGATCGACCGCATGCTGACGCAGCTGTTGCAGGCGGGGGTGTTCGAGGGCGTGCGGGGCGTCGCGCTCGGCTCGTGGGTCGACTGCGGCGATCCCTATCCGGTGCTGCGCGACCGCCTGGCGCCGCTGGGGGTGCCGGTGGTGGCGGGGTTGCCGGTGGGTCACGGGTCGCCTCAGATGAGCGTGTGGCTGGGAGCGCTTGGTGTTATCGATACCGAATCGTGCTCCCTGGCTGGTCGGATCGGCGATGAGGAGCAGGCAAGGTAGGAGGGACGAAACCGACAGAAGGGACACGGCGCGTGAATTTGTTCGGGCGCGACCGCGAACCCTCACGCCGGCCGGTCGAGGACGTCGACCTCGATTCCCTGCTCGCGCTCGTCGCGGAGTCCCTCGGATACACCTTCGCGTTCGCCCGCGACGGAGGCTCCGTGAGGTTGACGAGCGCCACGGAAGCGGGCGAGCCGCTGGTCGTCCGGCTCACCGGGCTGCGGCGCGAGGCCGCGCGCAGAGCCAGGGAAGACTGGCCGATGCTGGTCTCCGAGCACCTCGCGCACGCCGTCGCCACCGCCGGTGACCGGCTCGACGTCTGCGACCTGGAGCAGGCCAAGCCGCTGATGCGCACCCGGGTGGAGTCCGTCGACGAGGTGAGCGACCTGACCCGCGTGGTGGGCCGCCACCTCAACGCCGACCTCGTGGAGCTGCTCACCATCGGCACGCGGGCCGTGCGCCCCGAGGAGGCGGGCTGCTGGCCCGTCCCGCCGGCGCGGGCCCTCGACCTGGCCGTGGCCAACGTGCGGCGCGAGGAGCGGCTGCTGGCCGAGAGGATCGAACTGTCGGGCACGCCGGTGACCCGCCTGACCGCGGCCACCCCCGCCGCGGCCACGCATCTACGGTGGCTGGGCTCCTACCTGCCCGTGCCCGCCGACGGGGCGCTCGTGGTGCTGCCCGACCCGTACACCCTGCTCGTCCATCCGGTCGACGGGATCGGGGTGGTGCGGGCCATCGAGCGGCTGCGGGTGCACGCGGCCCGCACCGACGGGCTCAGCGCGCAGGTCTACTGGTGGCACCGGGGAGTGCTGACGCTCATCAAGGCCGACATCGTGCTGCAGAGCGGCCACGCCCGCCTCGTCGTGGCGCCGCCGCCGGAGTTCGCCGAGGTCCTGGCCCGCCTGGCCGTCTGACACCCCCTCCTGGCCCTCCGTCGCGATCGGAGCGGCCGCCCGCCGTTCAGAGCCCGAACGCCGCCGACACCCGGTCGGTCAGGTCGTCCTCGGTCATCGTGCCGTCGACCTCGATGACGGGCAGCCCGAGACCGAGCGCCTCCCCGGCGAGGCGCTCGGTGAACATCCGGTCGCGTTCGAGCAGGTTGCGCAGCGCCCTGTCCGGATCGCCCGTCCTCCCGGCGATCTGCCAGAGCGAACCCCGGCTGCGGAAGGCCTCCCGGCGGAACCCGGGCGACGGAATCAGCCAGACGGCCCGGTCCGGCGTGGCCAGCAGGGGCTTCACCAGGTGCGGCAGCAGCCGGAAGCCCTCGGCGACCACGGGAGGTCCGGCGGGAAGCCGCAGGAGGTCCTCGACGATCAGGCCGAAGCCCTCGCCCCGGAACCAGTGGAACGTCTCCAGCATGGTCTCGGGAGACCGGTTCACCCACCGCTCGTCCATGTCCATGGCCATGAACGCGTGCAGGTGCGGGCACTTGCCGGGCGTGCTCCTGGCGGCGTGATCCGGCATCACGTCGTCGGTGGCGTACAGGCGCAGGCCGTGCCGGTCCGCGAGGCGGCGGGCGACGGTCGACTTGCCCGCGCCGCTTCCGCCGCCGATCCAGTAGACGTGCCGGAGCCGGGCACGCAGGTCCGCCGCGCGGGCTTCGCCCGGCCGGTCAGGCCGCATGCTTCCCCCTTACGGGCGCTATGGACGGCTCACGTAGTCGCGCAGATGCAGCGCGGTGAGCGAGGATCCGGTGGCGACCAGCTCGTCAGGGGTGCCGGAGAACACGACCTGGCCGCCGTCGTGACCGGCTCCCGGGCCCAGGTCGACGATCCAGTCGGCGTGGGCCATGACGGCCTGGTGGTGCTCGATCACGATGACCGTGTTGCCGTCGTCCACCAGGCGGTCGAGCAGGGCGAGAAGCTGGTCGACGTCCGCCAGGTGCAGCCCCGTGGTGGGCTCGTCCAGCACGTACGTGGTGCCGTTCTTCGCCATGTTGATGGCCAGCTTGAGCCGCTGCCGCTCGCCGCCCGACAGCGTGGTCAGCGGCTGCCCGAGCCCGATGTAGCCGAGGCCGACCGAGGCCAGCCGGTCGAGGATCGTGCGGGCCTGGCCGGTGGTGAAGAAGTCGCGGGCCTCGGCCACCGGCATGGCGAGCACCTCGCTGATGTTCTTGCCCCGCAGCGTGTACGTCAGCACCTCCGGCGTGAACCGCTTGCCCTCGCACTCCTCGCACACCGACGCCACCTCGGCCATCATCGCGAGGTCGGTGTAGATGAGCCCGATGCCCTTGCACTTCGGGCAGGCGCCCGCCGAGTTGGCGCTGAACAGGCCCGGCTTGACGCCGTTGGCCTTGGCGAAGGCCGCGCGGATCGGGTCGAGCACCCCGGTGTAGGTGGCCGGGTTGCTCCTGCGCGAGCCGCGGATCGGCGACTGGTCGGCCACCACGACGCCGTCGCGGCCCGCGACGTAGCCGTGGATCAGCGAGCTCTTGCCCGACCCGGCCACGCCGGTGACCACGGTCAGCACGCCCAGCGGGATGTCGACGCTCACGCCGCGCAGGTTGTGCAGGGTGGCGTTCCTGACCGGCAGCTGCCCGGACGGGCTGCGGACCTCCTCGCGCAGGCGTACCCGGTGGTCGAGGTAGCGGCCGGTCAGCGTGCCGGAGGCGCGCAGCCCGTCGAGGTCGCCGTCGTAGCAGAGCTGACCGCCGGCCGCGCCGGCGCCGGGGCCGAGGTCGACGACGTGGTCGGCGATGGCGATGGTCTCCGGCTTGTGCTCGACGACGAGCACCGTGTTGCCCTTGTCGCGCAGCTGGAGCAGCAGGGTGTTCATCCGCTGGATGTCGTGCGGGTGCAGGCCGGCCGTCGGCTCGTCGAAGACGTAGGTGACGTCGGTCAGGCTGGAGTTGAGGTGGCGCACCATCTTGACCCGCTGCGCCTCGCCGCCGGACAGCGTGGACGACTCGCGGTCGAGGCTGAGATAGCCGAGACCGATCTCGACCAGCGAGTCGAGGGTGGAGAGCAGGCCGTCCAGCACCGGGCCGACGGCCTGGCTGCCGATGCCGCGGACGAAGGCGGCCAGGTCGTTGACCTGCATGGCCGAGCAGTCGGCGATGTTCCTGCCGTCGATCCGGCAGGCGAGCGCGGCCTCGTTGAGCCGGGAGCCCGCGCAGGACGGGCAGCGGGTCAGCTTGACCGCCCGGTCGGCGAACGCCCGCGCCGACGGCTGCATCGACTCGCGGTCCTTGGCGAGGTAGGCGCGCCTGACCCGGGTGACGAGCCCTTCGTAGGTGAAGTTGTTGGAGCCGTACTTGAGCTTGGTGGGCGGCTTGTGGAGGAGGTCGTCCCACTGCTCGGGGGTGAAGTCCTTGAGCTTGACGGCGGGGTCGAACAGGCCTGACCCGGCCACGACCTGCCACGGCCAGCTGTCGACCGGGTAGCCGGGGATCTTGATGGCGCCGTCGTTCAGCGACAGCTCCCTGTCGACCAGCTCGTCCACGTCGATGTCGGACGCCTTGCCCAGCCCCTCGCACTCGGGGCACATGCCCTCGGCCATGTTGAAGCTGAACGCGCCGGCCGAGCCGGCGTGCGGCTCACCGAGCCGGCTGAAGAGGATGCGCAGCATGGTGTGCGCGTCGGTGGCCGTGCCCACGGTCGAGCGGGCGTTGGCGCCCATGCGCTCCTGGTCGACGATGATCGCCGCGCTCAGGTTGTGCAGCGCGTCGACGTCGGGGCGGGCCAGGCTCGGCATGAAGGCCTGGATGAACGCGGTGTACGTCTCGTCGATCATCCGGCGGGACTCGGCGGCGATCGTGTCGAAGACGAGCGAGGACTTGCCGGAGCCGGACACTCCGGTGAAGACGGTGAGACGTCGCTTGGGGATGTCGAGGGAGACGCCCTTGAGGTTGTTCTCCCTGGCGCCACGGACCTGGATGCGGTCGTGGCTGTCAGCGGCAGTGTGATCGTGAGGCTGGACGGCGCTTGCCTGCTGGCTGGAGAGCACGGAACCCTTCCGTCGTCGGCCGACTGTTTATGCCGTAAGGCGATAGCTGGGACAGCTTACAACGGCGGCCGGCCGCTCGCGCCCGCCGTAGGAGGCGGGCGCTCGCGGGTCAGGCGGACAGCGGGTTGACGTGCCGGTGGTGGAGCCCGATGACCGGGATCTCGTGCAGGCTTCCCGAGTACAGGAACTGCGTCATGCCGATCAGCAGCCGCCGCACGTCCTCCTGCGGCCGCACGACCAGGCGCAGGAACTGGCTGGTGGTGCCGAGCTTGTTGCCGCACTCCCTGACGTACACGCCGTGCTCGGTGAGCAGGTGGTCGCGCAGCGGCACCCCGTCGTGGCCCGGCGGCAGCTTCACCAGCAGGAAGTTGCCCTGCGACGCGAACACCGACAGCCCCGGCATCGTGCTGAGCTGCTGGAACATCGCCCGCCTGTCGTTGCCGAGCCGCCTGAGGCTGTCCTGGTACTCCGGCCAGAACTGCCGCATCATGAACACCACGACCTCGGCGAACGAGTTGAGGTTCCACTTGGGCAGCGCGTCGCGCACCCGCCCGGCCAGCGCCGGATTGGCGACCATGTAGCCGAAGCGGATGCCGTGCAGGCCGAAGTTCTTGCCCAGGCTGCGCAGCACGATCACGTTCGGCCGGACCGCGGCCTCGGCGGCCACCCCCGGGTACGGCTCGGCGTCCACGAACTCGCCGAACGACTCGTCCACGATCACCAGGTCCAGGTCGATCAGCTCGTCGAGGAGCCGCAGCACCTCGTGTTTGGGCAGGTAGCCGCCGTCGGGATTGTTGGGGTTGCAGATCACCGCCACCCGGGAGCCGCGCGTACGGATGAACGAGACGTAGTCGCTCACGTCGAGCGCGAAGTTGCGGCTCTCCAGCAGCGGATACATGTCCACCCGCTTGCCCGTCTCCAGCGGCTGGTCCGTCCAGCGGCCGAACGTGGGGATCGGCACGGCCAGGCTCTCGCGCACCAGGAGGTGGTCGATCCAGGTGATCAGCTCCGTCGACCCGTTGCCCATGGCGACCGTCTTGGGGTGGAGGCCGAGGGTGGAGCAGAGCTCCTCGGCGATGGTGTTCGCGTCACTCGGATAGAACTTGAGAATCGTCTCCAGGTTCCTCCCGAGATGCTCGAAGATCTCGGGCGTCGGGAAATACGGGTTGCACGGGATGCAGAAGTCCACCGGCGCGCGCTCCCCGGCCGAGCCGCGCATGAGGGAGAAGTACGACGGGCTGTGCGCCTGTGCCCGCAAGAGGCTGAGCTCCACGACACCTCCATGGAACACGTGTCCGATGTGTGGAGGTACGCGCCGATCGCCGGGCCGGTTCACCCGCCGGCGGGCGCCGTTGCCCGCGCCGCTACCCGGGCCGTCCTGCGCAGGGTGAGGATGGCGACGTCGTCGCGCGGCGTCCCGCCGGTGAACTTCCGCAGGTCCGCGCCCACCGCCTGCGCGAGCCTGGCGGGCGGGTCGGCGGCCCACGCGCGCAGGCGCCGCCCGAGCGGGTAGAACGTGCCGCCGGAGTCGCGCGCCTCGGTGACGCCGTCCGTGCACAGCAGCAGCGTCGCACCCGGCGGGAACGCGAAGCGCGCCACCGCCCGCGGCTCGGCCGTCAGCGCGGCCAGGCCCAGGGGCACGGCGGGCTCGCCGAGAGGCACCTGGCCGGCGTCGCCGTCGCGGATGACGTACGGGGCCAGGTGCCCGCAGTTGATCGCCTCGACCTCCGTGTCGCGGCCGATGTCGAGCACCAGCGCGGTGACGAACCGCTCGCGTTCCCCGGTCTGGGTGGCGAACGTGTTCTGCCTGACCACGGACTTCTCCAGCGCGTCCACGACGCCGGCGAGCGTGGCCTCGCGGTAGGCGGCCTCCCTGAACGAGCCGAGCACGACCAGCGCCGTCCCGATCGCCGGCAGGCCCTTGCCCTGCACGTCGGCGATCAGCACCCGCATGCCGTCACGGGTCGCGGCCACTTCGTACATGTCGCCGCCGACCAGCGTGTCCTCCGTCGCCGGCTGGTAGAGGCCGTCGACCTCCACGTCGGCGGTGCGCAGCGGCAGCGGGCGCACGATCAGGCGTTGCAGGGCGGAGGCGGACGAACGCAGCCGGTCGACCTCCTCCTCGCGCCGCACCCGATAACGGCACCCGACCACGCTCAGCACCCCGAACAGCGCCGTGAACCCGGCCGCGATCAGGTTGTCGTCCAGCTCCGCGCCCAGGAAGTAGGTGGTGCCCGCCACCACCAGCAGCACCCACGCCGAGGCGGCGGCCGTCTGGCGCACCGTGCCGAGACCCGAGACGATCGCCGGCAGGAAGATCAGCAACGGGAACAGCCGGACCGCCGTGCCGGTGACGAGGTCCAGCCCGATGACCACGGCCGTGACGAGCAGCACGCCCGCCGCGAACGCCGGCGTCGGGATCCTGGGCCGGCCCGGCCGCCGCCGTTCACGCGCCACGACCGTCCCTCATGGGCCTCCGACGTCGTGCGTCGCGGGGCGGGAACGCGGAACGGCGTCGTGCATCGCGGGGAGGGAACAAGGAACGGCCAGGCACTGTCGTCTCCCGAGGTCGTCGATGGCGATCGGTAGCATACCGTGCATCTAACGTTACCGTCTGATATCGCCGCCGGTTGGGGTGCGAGCGTGAGCGGACCGGACCCGGCAGGTGGAACAGCGGTCCCGCCGGAAGCCAGGGCGGGTGAGGCACGGTGCGGGGTCGGGCACCATGGATGGTGTGACGACGACGACCGCGGAGCTCGCGGAGCTGGCCGGGCTGGTCGCCCGGGGCGGGGTGGCGGTGCTCAGCGGCGCCGGCCTGTCCACGGAGTCGGGCATCCCCGACTACCGGGGGCCGACGGGGCGCTCGCGCCGCGCCGAGCCGATGACGTACCAGAAGTTCGTCGGCAGCGCGGAGGCGCGGCGGCGCTACTGGGCGCGCAGCCACGTCGGCTGGCGGCAGATCGGCGACGCGCGGCCCAACGCCGGGCATCGGGCCGTGGCCGAGCTGGAGCGGCGCGGACTGCTCGCCGGCATCGTCACCCAGAACGTCGACGGGCTGCACCAGGCGGCGGGCGCGCTGCGGGTGATCGAGTTGCACGGCGGGCTCGACCGGGTCGCCTGCTTGTCGTGCCGGGAGCGCACCTCCCGGGCCGAGCTGGAACGCCGGCTGCGCGAGGCCAACACCGGGTGGGCCGCCTCGGGCTCGATCAACCCCGACGGCGACGCCGTGCTCACCGACGCGCAGGTGGCCGGGTTCCGGGTCGTCGACTGCGCGGGGTGCGGCGGGCTGCTCAAGCCCGACGTCGTGTTCTTCGGCGAGAACGTGCCCAGGCCCCGCGTCGACGAATGCTTCGCCATGGTGGCGGGGGCGCGGGCGCTGCTCGTGCTCGGCTCCTCGCTCAAGGTCAGGTCGGGGCTGCGGTTCGTCACCAGGGCCGCCGAGCTCGGCATCCCGATCGCCATCGTCAACCAGGGCCCGACCGGCGGCGACGCGGACGCGATCCTCACCGTGGACGCCCCGCTGGGCCTCACGCTGTCCGGCCTCACCGCACAACTCGGTGAGATCACTCGGGCGGGGTAGCGGCGCGGTTCGACGGCGGCGGCGGGGCGGCTCGGCGAGGGCACGCGGGCGGCACAATGGAGCGCATGGCTCCTCGTTCCTGCCCCTGCGGCCTGCCCACCCCCTACCAGGACTGCTGCGGCAGGTTCCACCGGGGCGAGGCGGCCGCCGCCACCGCCGAGCAGCTCATGCGGTCGAGGTTCAGCGCGTTCGCGACGGGCGACGAGGCCTACCTGCTGCGCACCTGGCATCCCTCCACCCGCCCGGCCCGCCTCGGGCTCGACAGGAAGATGCGCTGGGTGCGGCTGGAGGTGCTGGAGAGCACCGGCGGCAGCGTCGTGCACACCGAGGGCACCGTACGCTTCCGCGCCCACTACGTCGAACGCGGGCGGGCGGGGGAGCAGGAGGAGCACAGCAGGTTCGTCCGCCTGGACGGACGCTGGGTCTACGCGGGCGCTTCGTGAACCGTCACGAACGATTCAATGGAGTCCTGAAGTGATCGAAGAAATGCGAACGTCACCGGAGAACGTCGAGTCGTGTGGTCCATGGGCGAGAGCCGGGCATCCTCGGGGCGCGCCAAGCCTTGACGGAAGGCGGTCAGAGGCCGGGGTGGTTGCCGCTGGGTGTCCTTTTCTGCGGGAAAAGCGGCCTTTGAGTGTGGGGGTGGGCTGCGCTCGCGCCGGTAGAGTCGCGAGAGGCGATCTCGTCCTGGGCTCGGGTGCCCGGGCACGCCTCACGCCAGTCGACGCGAAGGATGCTCCCCGTATGACCGGACTCGCCGTCAGAGTCACCGCCGGCGTCGTGCTGCGCGATGCCGATGGTCGCATCCTGCTCATGCGGCGCGCGGAGGACGCCACGTGGGGCATCCCGGGCGGCGGTCTGGAGCCGGGGGAGTCGTGGAGCGAGGCCGCGCTCCGCGAGTGCAGGGAGGAGACCGGGTGGGAGGCGCGCATCGACGGCCTGCTCGGCATCTACAGCGACCCGGCGACGCAGGTCCACCGCTATCCCGGCGGTTCGCTGCGGCACTTCGTCGGAGCCGTCTTCCTGGGCACGGCCCTGGCCCGGACGGGAAGCGGTGACGGGGAAGCCGCCGAGCTGCGCTGGTGCGCCCCCGGCGCCCTGCCCGAGCCGCTGTTCGCCCCTGACGTGCCGGTGCTCCGGGACGCGCTGGCCGCCGGCCTGCGCCTTCCCGTGATCGGGTGAGCCGTCAGGGTTTGCGGGCCACCGCTCCGACGAAGGTGTGGTACGTGATGCCGGGCTCCGCCTGGTCGCCGGGGCCCGGCCGCCATTCCGGCACGGGCACGAGGCCGGGTTCCAGGAGGTCCAGCCCGTCGAAGAAGGCGAGGATCTCCTCCCGGGTGCGCCACCGCCCGGAGCCCAGGCGCTCGTGGAAGAGCCGCTCCGCGGTGTACGCCTGCCTGGACACCTCAGGGCGCGCCTGGCCGGGGTTGCAGAAGTGGGAGACGGCCAGGTGGCTGCCGGGCGCCAGGCGGGAGACGATCCTCGAGACGATCCCCGCGGGGTTCGCCGCGTCCGGCAGGTGGTGGAGGATCGCGAACATCAGCAGCCCCACGGGCTCGCCGAAGTCGATGAGCTTGCCGACCTCGGGGTGGCCGAGGATCTCCTCGGGCTCGCGGAGGTCGGCCTCGACGACCGTGGTGGTGTCGTCCACGGCGAGCAGCGCGCGGCCGTGCACGAGGACGATCGGGTCGTGGTCGACGTACACCACGCGCGTGCCGGGGGCGCAGGCCTGGGCGATCTCGTGCACGTTGCCCTGGGCCGGCAGGCCGGAGCCGAGGTCCAGGAACTGGCGGATGCCGGCTTCGGCGGCCAGACAGCGGACCACGCGCTTGAGGAACTCCCTGTTGGCCCGCGCCGCCTCGGGCGCGTCGGGGGCGACATCGAGGGCCAGCCGGGCGAGCTCGCGGTCGGACGCGTAGTTGTCCTTGCCGCCGAGCATGACGTCGTAGACGCGGGAGACGCTGGGTCTCGTGGTGTCCACCTTTCGCGGCGGGCGCTCCGGCTCGCTTTCGGCCAATCGTCGGCTCCTTCGGGAACGTCGCGAAGACGACTGGCGCGATCATACTGCTGAATTGGCGGTATTTACGGATTTTCGAGGATTCGGGTAAAGGTTTGTCAGCAATGGTGTCAGGAGGGGTCAGACCGACTCGCGGATGACGAGTTCGGTGGGCAGGATCACCGGCTCGAGCTGCCCGGCCCCGTCGATGAGCGCCAGCAGCAGGCGGATGGTCTCCTGCGCCATTTCGGTCAGCGGCTGGCGGATCGTGGTCAGCGGCGGATGCGTGGAGACGGCCACCGAGGAGTCGTCGAACCCGCCCACCGCCACGTCGTCCGGCACGCCGCGCCCGGCCGCCCGCAGCGCCGCCAGCGCGCCCGCCGCCATCAGGTCGGAGGCGACGAACACGGCGTCGATGTCGGGGGCGCGCTCCAGCAGCCCGGCCATCGCCCGCTCGCCGCTGGCCTGGGTCCAGTCGCCGTGGGCGATCAGCTTCGAGGTGGCCTTGCGGCCCAGCACCTCGGCGAACCCCTCGAGCCGCTGGATGCCGCCCGGCGTGTCCATCGGCCCGGTGATCATGGCGATGCGCCTGCGGCCCTGGGCGACGAAGTATTCGGTCATCTGCCGGGCGCCGAGCCGCTCGTCCGCGGCGGCGTACGGGATGACGTTCTCGTGGCCGATGACCGCGCCGCAGGAGACGGCGGGCGGCCCGGAGCCGAGCGCCTCCACGAGGGGGTCGCCCGCGTGCGTCGAGACCAGCAACACGCCGTCCGCGTGGCCGCCGCGCACGAAGCGCACCACCCGCTCGCGCTCGGCCGCGTCGCCGGCCAGCATCATGACCAGCGACAGGTCCCGCTCGGCCAGCATCTTGATGGCGACCCGGATGAGCGTGCTGTAGTTGGGGTCCTCGAACAACTTCTCGTACGGCTCCGAGAGCACCATCACGACGGATCCGGTGCGCTGGGTGACCAGGCTGCGGGCGGCCCGGTTGACGACGTAGCCCGTCTCGGAGATGGCCCTCTCGATGGCCACGCGTGCCGCCGGGCTCACGTACTTGTCGCCGTTGAGCAGGCGGGACACCGTGCCGCGGGACACGCCCGCGGCGGCGGCGACATCGTGGATCGTGGGGCGTTTCACTTGACGGCTCCGGAGGACAGGTCGGTCTTCCAGTATCGCTGCATCGTGAGGAACAGCGCGATCAAGGGCACGATCGACAGCAGCGCGCCGGTGAGGATCAGGTTGTAGAGGGCCGGCTGGTTGGCCCCGGCCGCCAGCAGCGTGTAGAGGCCGACGGTGAGCGGGAACTTGCCGTCGTCACCGAGCATGATGAACGGCAGCAGGAAGTTGTTCCAGATCGCCACGAACTGGAACAGGAAGATCGTCACCATGCCCGGCACCATCAGCGGCAGCGCCACCCGCGTCATCAGGTGTCCCTCGCCGGCCCCGTCGATCCGCCCGGCCTCCAGCAGAGAGTCGGGGATCGCCGCGGCCGCGTAGACGCGGGCCAGGTAGATGCCGTACGGGTGCAGGATCTGCGGCAGCAGCACGGCCCAGTGGCTGTCGGCCAGGCCGATCTCGGAGAACAGCAGGTACTGCGGGATGGCCAGCACCACCGCGGGCACGAGGATGCCGCCGATGAGCAGGTTGAAGATCGCGTTCCTGCCGGGGAAGCGGTATTTCGCCAGCGCGTACCCCGAGACGGCCGAGACGGCGGTCGACAGCAGCGCGCCGCCGCCCGCGTAGATCAGCGTGTTGGCCGCCCAGAGCCAGAACACGCCCTCGCGGTAGGCGAACAGCTCCGCGACGTTGTCGAAGAAGCCGGTGCCGAAGGAGAGCGTCGAGGTGCTGAACAGCTCGCCGGGCGACTTGGTGGCCGCGATCAGCACCCAGAACACCGGGAACAGGCAGTAGATCGCGCCGAGGAGGAGCAGCGCGGTGGGCGCCACCCCCCACGGCCCGCGCGCGGACGCGCCGCGCGCGCGGCGGCGGTGTGCGGTGGCGGCGGTGACCCCGGCCATCAACCCTCCCTGAAGGCGCGGTCGCGGACCACGCGCAGGAACCCGAACGACAGGACGAGAGAGATCGCCGCGATGACGATCGAGGTGGCGGCGGCCGAGTACAGGTCGCCGGTGACGAACGCGTCGCGGTAGACCTTCATGAGCGGGCTCCACGTGGAGCTGATCGTGTTCGTCAGCGGCCGGAGCGCGGTGGGCTCGGTGAACACCTGGATGGTCGCGATGATCGAGAACACCGTGGTGAGGACGATCGCGGGCGCCAGCATCGGGATCTTGACCCGGAGGGCGATCTGCACCTCGGAGGCGCCGTCGAGGCGCGCGGCCTCGTACAGGTCGCGGGGGATCGCCCGGAGCGCGGTGTAGAGCACGAGCATGTTGAAGCCGGTCCCGCCCCACACCGCCACGTTCGCCATGGAGTACGTGACCGTGGTCGCGCCCAGGTAGTCGACGTCGAGGACGGTCCTGAGCGGGCTGAGCGAGGGCAGGTAGAGGAAGCCCCACAGCAGGGTGGCCGCCACCCCCGGCACCGCGTACGGCAGGAAGATCGCGATCCGGGAGAAGCGGGCCAGCCGCACCCGCGCCGAGTCCAGCAGCAGGGCGAACAGCAGCGCCAGGCCGAGCATCACGACCAGCACCAGCGCGCCGTAGCCGAGCACCCGCAGCCAGCCCTGCCACAACTCGGCGTCGGCCAGGGCGGCGGCGAAGTTGTCGAACCCGACGAAGACCTCGCGCCGCGCGCCCTTGCCGAGCCCCAGCCCCGACACCTTGGTCCGGCGCATCGCGAGGTGGACGGTGTAGGCGATGGGCACCGCGAGGAAGAGCGTGAACAGCACGATCGCGGGGGTCAGGAACAGGTACGGCCACGCTCCCCTGCCCGGCCGCTTCATGACGCGATCTGGAAGCCGGACTTGCGCATGTCGGCGACCGTGGCGTCCTGCATGGCCTGCACGGCCGCGGAGAACGGCGTGCCGTCCTGCAGCGCCTTGTCGAAGCCGTCCTTGAAGGCGTTGTACGTCACGCCGACGTTCGGCCCGAAGGTGAAGCCGCGCGCCCCCGCGGACACGGCGGCGGCCTGCTGCCAGAAGTCGGGCTGGTTGGAGAAGTAGCCGGGCGCCTCACCGAGGGCCGACTGCGCCTTGGTCGCCGCCGGGTAGATCGCGGCCTCCTTGACGAGCAGGTCGATGGCCTTCTGGTCGGTGTTGAGCCACGTGGCGAACTTCGCGGCGGCGGCCTGGTGCGGCGTCCTGGCCGACACGGCGGTGGACGAGCCACCCCAGAAGCCGCTGAAGCTCTCGCCGGCGTTCCACTGGGGGAGCGGCGCGACGGCCCACTTGCCCTTGGCCTTGGGCGCGTTGCTCGACAACACGCCCGGCGCCCACACGGCCGACGGCCAGGTCAGCAGCTTGCCGTCGTTGAGCGCCTTGTTCCATTCGGGGGTGAAGTACGGCATGTCGTCGATGGCGCCCTCCTCGACCAGACCGCCCCAGTAGTCGGCGACCTTCCTGGTGGGCTCGTCGGCGACGTCGACCTTCCACGACTCGCCACTGATCGACCACCACTGGGCGCCGGCCTGCTGGGCGAGCCCTGTGAACGCTCCCGGGTCCTTGCTGGAGAACGTGGCGAGGTACGCGTCGGGGTCCTTCTTGCGCACCGTGCGGGCCGCCTCGGCGTACTCCTGCCAGGTCTTCGGGACCTCGATGCCGTGCTCGTCGAAGAGGTCCTCGCGGTAGAAGAGCATCATCGGGCCGCTGTCCTGCGGGATGCCGTAGACCGCGTCGGTGCCGAGGGTGACGAGGTTCCACAGGCCCTCGGAGAACTCGCCCTTGATGAGGGCGGCCGCGGCCTTGAGATCGGCCACGGCGTCGGCGGCGATGAACGACGGCAGGTGCTGGTATTCGGCCTGCACCAGGTCGGGCGGGTTGCCGGCCTTGGCGGCCGTGAGGTATTTGGCGGCCGCGTCGTCGCCGCCGGCCTGCTTGCTGACCGTCACCTGGATGTCGGGGTTGGCGTCGTTCCAGACCTTGACGATCTTGTCCATGTTCGGGGCCCAGGTCCAGTACGTGAGCTTGACGGGCCCCCGGGGAGCGGCCGTGGCAGGCGCCGCCTCGGGGCTCTCGGCGGGCTCGCCGGACCCGCAGCTCGCGAGGGCAGCCGTGAGGGCGACGGCCAGGGCTGCTCCAAGGCGGTTGGCGCGCATGCGTACCTCCAGAATGTCTGTGAACGTGCACAGAGTGGAGGAGCGCAGAAATCGCCGTCAAGAGGTTGTTACGCTCTCGTTAATCTCCCGCGTTTGCAGGAATTTGCAAGGGGGCCGTTTCCCTCTTTCGGGATCTGCCTTACTGTGCACGTTCACAGAGACTTTCGAGGGGGATGGATGTATCCGGAGCGTCCTGCCGGTATCGCCTTTGGCGGGGACTACAACCCAGAGCAGTGGCCGCGCGAGACTCTCGACGAGGACGTGGCCCTGATGCGCGAGGCCGGGGTCAACCTGGTCAGCCTGGGCATGTTCTCGTGGGCGTTGACGGAGCCCGAGGAGGGGCGCTACACGTTCGGCTGGCTGGACGAGGTCATCGACCGGCTGCACGAGGCCGGCGTCGCGGTCGACCTGGCCACGCCGACCGCCGCGCCGCCCGCCTGGTTCGTCGCCCGCCATCCCGACGTGCTGCCGGTGACCAGGGAGGGGACGCGGATCGGGTTCGGCGGCAGGCAGAGCGCCTGCTCCAGCGCTCCGGCCTTCCGCGCGGCGACCGCGCGCCTGGTGCGCGCGCTGGGGGAGCACTACCGCGGCCATCCCGCCGTGGTGATGTGGCACGTGCACAACGAGTACGGCGCTCCGCTGGGCGAGTGTTACTGCGAGCACAGCGTGGCGGCCTGGCGCGGCTGGCTCCGCCAGACGTACCGCGACATATCCGCACTGAACGATGCCTGGGGCGCCACGTTCTGGGGGCAGACCTACACCGACTGGTCCGAGATCGATGCCCCGCGCGCCAACCACACGGTGCTCAACCCGGCCCAGCGGCTCGACTACGCCCGCTTCAGCGACGGCCAGCACCGCGAGCACTACGTGCTCCAGCGCGACATCCTGCGCGAGCTCACCCCGGGCGTCCCGGTGACGACGAACTTCGCCGGCACCGTCAACTGCAAGTCCACCGACCTGTGGCGGTGGGCCCGCGAGGTCGACGTGATCGCCAACGACCACTACCTGAAGGCCGAGCTGCCCGACAACCACATCGACCTGGCGATGTCCGCCGACCTGGCCCGCTCGGTGGCCGGCGGCGAGCCGTGGATGCTCATGGAGCACTCGGCGGGCGCGGTCAACTGGCAGCCGCGCAACCTCGCCAAGCGGCCGGGGGAGCTGCGCCGCAACAGCCTCGCGCACGTCGCCCGGGGCTCGGACAGCGTGCTGTTCTTCCAGTGGAGGGCCTCGCGGTTCGGGGCGGAGAAGTTCCACTCCGGCCTGGTCCCGCACGCCGGGACCGATTCCGCGCAGTGGCGCGACGTGGTGCGGCTGGGCGCCGACCTGCGCGCGCTCGCCGGGGTCAGGGGCGGCCGGGTGCGGGCCGAGGTGGCGATCGTCTGGGACTGGGAGTCGTACTGGGCGCTGGAGCTGGACTGGCGGCCGTCGGTGGACCTGGCGTTCCGGGAGCGCATGGACGCCTTCTACGAGGCGTTGTGGCGGGAGCATGTCACGGTGGACTTCGTCCACCCTTCTGCTGATATTTCGGGATATCGGGTGGTGGTCGCGCCCAGCTCGTACCTCCTCACCGAGGCCTCCGCCAAGAACCTGCACCGGTACGTCGAAGCGGGCGGCAACCTGCTCGTGTCGTACTTCTCCGGCATCGTCGACGAGCATGACACCCTCCACCCGGGCGCCTACCCCGGCGCGCTGCGCGAGCTGCTCGGCCTGTCGATCGAGGAGTTCCACCCGCTGCGCGAGGACGAGACCGTCGAGCTGGCCGGCCGGGAAGGCATCACCGCCCGCGTCTGGTCGGAGCGGGTCCGTCCGGCCGGCGCGGTCACCGTACGCGCCTTCGCCGGCGGGCCCGACGCGGGACACCCCGCCCTCACCCGCCACGACCTCGGCGGCGGAACGGCCTGGTACCTCGCCACCGCTCCCGTCACCGGCCTGCGCCGGCTGCTCGCGCACGTGCTCGACCACGCGGACGTGTCCCGGCCGCGCGGCCTCCCCGACACCCTGGAGCTGGTGCGCAGGGGCGGCCACGTCTTCCTGATCAACCACGGCGACGAGCCCGTGACGGTCGAGGGGGTGAGCGGCGTCAGCGTGTTCGACGGCGTGCGGCACGACGGCGCGGTCACCGTCGCGCCCGGCGCGGTCACCGTCGTCGTGGAAACCCCCCACCCCTGAGGAGACCCGATGAAACGGATACTCGCCGCACTGCTGTTACTCGCCGCCCCCATCGTCCAGCTCGCCGTCGTCCAGCCCGCGCATGCCGGCACCTCCAGGGCGGCGCTGCAGATCAGGGGCGCCGACGTCTCCAGCCTGGCCAAGTCGGAGGCGCTCGGCGGCGTCTACCGCGACGCCCGCGGCCGCAGGGGCGACGCGCTGGGCATCCTGTCGCGGGCCGGGCTCAACCACGTCAGGCTCAAGGTCTGGGTGAACCCGGCCGACGGCTACAACACCAAGACCCAGGTGCTCGACCTCGCCAGGCGGGTCAAGGCCCAGGGCATGAAACTCCTGGTCGACTTCCACTACTCCGACACGTGGGCCGACCCGGGCAAGCAGTTCAAGCCCGCCGCCTGGGAGTCGCTGCCGTTCGACCGGCTCAGGCAGGCCGTCCACGACCACACGTACGACGTGCTCGACGCGCTGCGCCGCCAGGGCACCACGGCGGACATGGTGCAGATCGGCAACGAGATCAACGGGGGCCTGCTCTGGCCCGACGGCTCCACCTCCACCTGGCCGAACACGGCGGCGCTGCTGAACGCCGGGTACGACGCGGTCAAGCGGGTGTCGGGCTCGACCAAGGTCGTGCTGCACCTGGCCGACGGCGGCGACAACGGCCTCTACCGGTGGTGGTTCGACAACGCGAACGCGAACGGCGTGCGCTACGACGTGATCGGCATGTCGTACTACGCCTACTGGCACGGCACGCTGGAGACGTTCAGGGCCAACATCAACGACGTGGCCGTCAGGTACGGCAAGCCGGTCGTCGTGGTCGAGACCGCGTACCCGTTCACGACGGCCGACGACGACGGCTGGGCCAACATCATCACCGCCGGCGAGCCCTACCCGGGTTACCGGGCGACCCCGGAGGGGCAGGCGGCGATGCTGGCCGCCGTGGCCGACATCGTCCGCCGGGTGCCGGGCGGCCTGGGTCTCGGGCTGTTCACCTGGGAGGCCACGTGGACCGGCGTGCGCGGCAACGGCTGGGACCCGGCCGACCCGTCGTCGGGCAACGCCTGGGAGAACCAGGCCCTGTTCGGCTATGACGACCGGGCGCTGCCCGCGATGGAGACGCTCGGCCGCCTGTGAAGGGCAGATCCGGGTCCAAGGGGTCCTCCGGATCACGCGGCCAGGTTGACATGATGGCCGTATGACGATCACACCGCTGAGCCCGGACGCGCTGCTCACCACCACCCGCAGCGTGCGCAAGCGCCTCGACCTGACCCGTCCCGTGCCGCCGGACCTGGTGCGCGAGTGCCTGGAGATCGCGCTCCAGGCGCCCAGCGGCAGCAACCGGCAGGGCTGGCACTGGCTGGTGGTGACGGATCCGGAGCTCCGCGCGGCGATCGGCGGCTACTACCGGCGCTCGTTCGGCGCGTACCGGACCTCGGACGGCTCGGCCGGGTCGTTGTTCAAGGACGACCCGGCGCGGGCCGCCACCCAGCGGCGGGTCTCCGAGAGCGCCGACTACCTGAGCGAGCGCATGGGCGACGTGCCGGTGCTGGTGCTCGGGTGCATCCACACGCCCGGCGGGCTGCCCGAGGGCAACCAGGCGGGGTTGTGGGGTTCGCTGCTGCCCGCCGCGTGGAGCTACATGCTGGCCGCCCGCGCCCGCGGCCTCGGCACCGCCTGGACCTCGCTGCACCTGGCGTACGAGAGCGAGATCGCCGAGCTGCTCGGCATCCCCGCCGACGTACGCCAGGGCGTGCTCATCCCCACCGCCTACTACACGGGCGAGACGTTCAGGCCCGCGCAGCGGCAGCCGCTGGACGAGGTGCTTCACCTCGATCGCTGGTAGGAGCACAGCCGGGAGGAGCACAGTGGAAGGCATCACCTACGTGAAGGAGGGCCCGTGACCCCCCTGCCCACGCTGCCGACGTCGCTGGTCGGAAGCTACGCCCAGCCCGAATGGCTGATCGACCGCGCCAGGCTGGCCGAGCGGTTCCCGCCGCGGGTGCGGGCCAAGGAGTTGTGGCGCGTCCCGCCCGACCTGCTCGCCCAGGCCCAGGACGACGCGACCGAGCTGGCGATCAGGGCCCAGGAGCGCGCCGGGCTGGACATCCTCACCGACGGCGAGATCCGGCGCGAGAGCTACTCCAACCACTTCGCCACCGCCCTCGACGGCATCGACCTCGACAACCCCGGCACGGCGCTCGACCGCAGCGGCCACCCCAACCCGGTGCCGCGCATCGTCGGCCCGATCCGCCGCGCCCGCCCGATCGAGGTGGACGACCTGCGTTTCCTGCGCGCCCACACCGGCCGCACGATCAAGATGACGGTGCCGGGGCCGTTCACGATGAGCCAGCAGGCCCAGAACGACCACTATCCCGACGCCGAGGCGGCCGCGATGGACTACGCGGCGGCGGTCAACGCCGAGATCCGCGACCTGTTCGCGGCGGGCGCGGACATCGTCCAGATCGACGAGCCGTACATGCAGGCCCGGCCCGAGCAGGCGCGCTCCTACGGGCTGGCCGCGCTGAACGCCGCCCTCGACGGCGTCACCGGCACGACGGCGGTGCACATCTGCTTCGGCTACGCGGCGATCATCCACGAGCGGCCCGAGGCGTACTCGTTCCTGCCCGAGCTGGCCGGCTGCCCCGTCGAGCAGGTGTCGATCGAGACCGCCCAGTCGGGTCTCGACCTGGGGGTGCTGTCCGACCTGAAGGACAAGACGGTCATCCTCGGGGTGATCGACCTGTCCACGCCGGACGTCGAGCCGGTCGAGGTGGTGGCGGATCGGGTGCGCAGGGCGTTCGACCGGGTGCCGCCCGAGCGCGTCGTCATCGCCACGGACTGCGGGATGAAATATCTGCCCAGGGAATCGGCGGCGGGCAAGATGCGCGCCATGGCCGGCGCGGCGCGCCTGCTGCGCGGCGAGCTCGGGCTCTCATGACCGCCGCCGGCGCGGCTCCTGCATCATGATCGTATGAACCGCACCGCTCACCCGGGCAACCAGGGCGTCCAGGTGGACCACGCCTACCCCTTCGACCCGACCCACGGCTACGACCTGGACGCCCTGCTCGCCGTCCCCGTCCCCGAGGAGCCGGACGATTTCGCCGCGTTCTGGCAGGGACTGCGCGCCCGTGCGGCGGCGGTGGACGTGGACGCCTGGGCGGGCCCTCCGGAGGCGGAGGCGGACGGCGTGGTCGTGCGTCCCGTGCGCTACGCCTCGCTCGGCGGGGTCCGCCTGGGCGGCTGGCTCACCGTTCCCGCGGACGGCCGGGTCACGCGGGGCTGCGTGGTCGGCCACGGCTACGGCGGGCGCGACCGTGTCGGCCCGCTGCCGCTCACCCGGGGCACGGCGGCGATCTGGCCGTGCGCGCGTGGCCTCGGCGCCCGCGGCACGCAGCCCGGCATCCCCTCCGACGCCGCGCGGCACGTCCTGCACGGCATCGAGGCCAGGGAGTCCTACGTGCACGGCGGCTGCGCGGCCGACCTGTGGTGCGCGGCGACCGCCCTGCTGGATCTCGTGCCCGAGGCCGCGGGCAGGCTCGACTACCTCGGCGCCAGTTTCGGGGGCGGCATCGGCGCGCTGGCGCTGCCCTGGGACGACCGTTTCACCGCCGCCGCCCTCGTCGTCCCCAGCTTCGGCGCCCATCCCCTGCGCCTCACCCTGCCCTGCACCGGCAGCGGGGAGGCCGTCCGCGCCAGGCACGCGAGCCACCCGGAGACGGCCGAGGTGCTGAGGTACTTCGACGCGGCCACGGCCGCCGCCCGGATCACGATCCCGGTGCACGTGGCGGCCGCGCTCTTCGACCCCGCGGTGCCGCCGCCCGGCCAGTTCGCCGTCCACAACGCGCTGGCCGGACCCAGGGAGCTGCACGTGCTGGAGACCGGCCACCACGACCACCCCGGTGTGCCGGCGGCGGAGAGGAGCCTGGCGGCGTCCCAGCGGGCTTTCCTTTGCTCATGAAATGTCTGCACATAGCGGGGTGCCGATTTAGGATCATGGGCCTGACCCCCCCATGACCATCCGAGGAGCCGGCAGTGTCCGAGAGCGAGCAGGAAAGCGCCCCGCCCGGTATCGACACCAGCAAGCCCAGCGTCTCCCGCGTCTACGACCACATGCTCGGCGGCAAGGACAACTACGAGGTAGACCGCCAGATGACCGCCCTGGTGCTCAAGGTCGCGCCCGACGCGCCCGAGGCGGCCAGGGCCAACAGGGAGTTCCTCCGCCGCACCGTACGCCACCTGACCGCGCAGGCCGGCATCCGCCAGTTCATCGACCTCGGCTCGGGCCTGCCGACGCAGGGCAACGTGCACGAGATCGCCCAGGCCGTCGCCCCGCGAACCCGCGTCGTCTACGTCGACCACGACCCGATCGTGCTCGTGCACGGCCGCGCGCTGTTGGCCGTCGACCAGACCACCACGATCATCGAGGCCGACGCCCGCGACCCGGAGGCCATCCTCGCCGACCGGAAGGCGCGCGGCCTCATCGACTTCTCCGAGCCGGTCGGGCTGCTCATGTTCGGGATCCTGCACCACCTCGGTGACGACGAGGACCCGGCCGGCATCGTGGACCGGCTGGTCCGGCCGCTCGCCCCGGGCAGCCACCTGGTGATCTCGCACTTCTGCAACCCGGGGGAGGCCATGCCCGAGGTGTCGCGGCAGGCGTACGCGGCGGAGAAGATCTTCAACGAGCACCTGGGCACCGGGCGCTGGCGCGCCCGCGAGGAGATCCTCGCCTTTTTCGACGGGCTGGAGCTGCTGGAGCCCGGCCTGGTGCCGCTGCCCGAGTGGCGGCCCGGCGCCGACGACCACGCGACGCCGGGCATCACGTACCACACCTTCGTCGGAGGCGTGGCCCGCAAACCCTAGGAGGGCAGCTTGCCGGTGGCGACCACCTCGCGATACCAGTGGGCGCTGTCCTTCCAGGTGCGCTCCATGGTGTCGCGGTCAACCCGCACGATGCCGAACCGCTTGGCGTACCCGTGCGCCCACTCGAAGTTGTCCATCAGCGACCACACGAAGTAGCCGCGCACGTCCGCGCCGGCCGCGATCGCCTCGGTCACGGCCGTCAGGTGGCGGTGCAGGTAGTCGACGCGGCGCTCGTCACGGACGCGCCCGTCGGCGTCCACGACATCGGCGAACGCGGCCCCGTTCTCGGTGATCATCAGCGGCAGGCCGGGGTGGTCGCGGTGCAGCCGCAGCAGCAGCTCGGTCAGGCCGGTCTCGTCGATGTTCCAGCCCATCTCGGTGTACGGCCCCGGCTGGCGGACGAACTCGACGTCCTCGCACGCGATCCACGGCGAGGCCGCTCCGTCCTGGTGCCCGTCGGCGGTCTCCCGCTGCGTGGAGCCGTCCCACTGGCGTACCAGGGTGGGGTTGTAGTAGTTGACCCCGAGCACGTCCAGCGGCTGGCACGCGGCCGCCTCGTCGCCGTCACGCACGAACGACCAGTCGGTCACCGAGGCGGTGTCGGCGATGAGGTCGCGCGGGTAGGCGCCCTCCAGCATGGGGCCGAGGAACGCCCGGTTGGCCAGCGCGTCCGCGCGCCGTACGGCGTCGGCGTCGCGCTCGGACACGCCGCGCACGTGGTGCAGGTTGAGCGTGACCGACATCTGCGCCGACGCGGCGGCGGTCGTGCGCAGCGCCTGGACGGCCAGGCCGTGGCCGAGGTTCAGGTGGTGCAGGGCGGCCAGCGCGGCGGCGGGCTCGGTCCTGGCCGGGGCGTGCACGCCGGAGGCGTAGCCGAGGTAGGCCGAGCACCACGGCTCGTTCAGCGTGATCCAGGTGCGCACGCGGTCGCCGAGCGCGTCGCCCATGAGCCGGGCGTACTCGGCGAAGCGCATGGCCGTGTCGCGGTGCGGCCAGCCGCCGGCGTCCTCCAGTTCCTGCGGCAGGTCCCAGTGGTAGAGCGTGGCCACGGGCGCGATGTTCCTGGCGAGCAGGCCGTCGACCAGCCGGGAGTAGAAGTCCATGCCGGGCGCGTTGACCGGGCCGCTGCCGCCGGGCTGTACGCGCGGCCAGGAGATGGAGAACCGGTACGCGCCGACGCCGAGCGCGCCCAGGAGGTCGAGGTCCTCCTCGAGCCGGTGGTAGTGGTCGCAGGCCACGTCGCCGGTGTCGCCGCCCGCGACGAGCCCGGGCGTGTGGGAGAAGGTGTCCCAGATCGACGGGCCTCTGCCGTCCTCGTTCCAGGCGCCCTCCACCTGGTAGGCGGCGGTGGCGGTGCCCCACAGGAAGTTCTCGGGAAAGGTGGTCATTCTGCTCCTCGGAGGATGATCTCGATGTCGTCGGTGTCTGGCCCGGCGGCCACCCGCACGCCGCCGGGCGTGGTCTCGAGGTCGGGGTGCCGGGCCTCGCGCACCCCGGCGAGCAGCAGGTTCCAGGGCATGGGCGCGCCCTGGACGCGGCGGGCGCGGATCCGCTCGCCCGCGCGCGCGACCTCGAACACCGCCGCGTCGCCGCCGTCCGCCGCGGGCACGGTGACCGTACGGCTCCGGCCGTCGGCGAGCTGGTGGACCTGCAGGGTGACTCCGTCGGCGTAGTCGTAGTCGGGCCGGTCGTCGCGGGCTCCGATCGGCAGCACCGCGCCGGGCCGCACGAGCAGCGGCAGGCTGTCGAACCCGTGCCGCTCGGTACGCCAGCCGGGCCCGGTGACGGTCTCGCCGTCGAGCAGGCGGGTCCACACCCCGTCAGGGACGTAATACGAAATGTCGCCGTCAACGGACATCACCGGCGCCACCAGCAGATCCGGCCCCAGCATGTACTGGGCGTCCAGGTGGTCGCAGGCCCGGTCACCGGGGAACTCCAGCTGCATCGCCCGCATCACCGGCACGCCCTCGCGAGTGGCCTGGACGGCGGCGCCGTACAGGTAGGGCATCAGCCGGGCCTTGAGCCGGGTGAACGCGCGCAGCACGTCGACCGACTCCTCGTCGAACAACCACGGCACCCGGTAGGACCCGCTGCCGTGCAGCCGGCTGTGCGACGACAGCAGCCCGAAGGCCACCCACCGCTTGAACACCGCCGGATCGGGCCGCCCCTCGAACCCGCCGATGTCGTGGCTCCAGAACCCGAACCCGGCCAGGCCGAGCGACAGGCCGCCCCGCAGCGACTCGGCCATCGCCTCGAACGTCGACTCGCAGTCGCCGCCCCAGTGCACCGGCATCCGCTGCCCGCCCACGGTGGCCGACCTGGCGAACACCACGGGCGCGCCCCGCTCGGCCAGCACCCGGTGCACGGTCTCGTTGTAGACGAGGCTGTAGTAGTTGTGCATCCGCTCGGGGTCGGAGCCGTCGGCGTAGACGACGTCGGTCGGGACGCGCTCGCCGAAGTCGGTCTTGAACGCGTCCACCCCCATGTCGAGCAGCCCGCGCAGCCTGCCCGCATACCATTCCCTGGCGGCGGGCGAGGTGAAGTCCACCAGCGCCCGGCCGGCCTGCCAGTGGTCATCCTGCCAGACGGTCCCGTCAGGGCGGCGCAGCAGGTGCCCGGCGGCCGCGCCCTCGTCGAACAGCGCCGACGCCTGCCCGATGTACGGGTTGATCCACACGCACACGCGCAGCCCGCGCTCCTTGAGCCGGCGCAGCATGCCCTCCGGGTCGGGGAACACCTCCGGGTCCCACTCGAAGTCGCACCACCGGTAGCGCCGCATCCAGAAACAGTCGAAGTGGAAGACGCTCAGCGGCAGGTCCCGCTCCGCCATCCCGTCCACGAACGACGTCACCGTGGCCTCGTCGTAGTCGGTGGTGAAGGACGTCGACAACCAGAGCCCGAACGACCACGCGGGCGGCAGCGCGGGGCGGCCGGTCAGCGCCGTGTAGCGGCGCAGGATGTCGGCCGGCTCCGGCCCGTGGATGACCAGGTATTCCAGGTCGTGGCCCTCGGCGCTGAACTGCACCCGCGACACCGACTCCGAGCCCACCTCGAACGACACCCGGCCGGGATGGTTGACGAACACGCCGTAGCCGCGGTTGGTGAGGTAGAAGGGCACGTTCTTGTAGGCCATCTCGCTGCTGGTGCCGCCGTCGTCGTTCCAGACGTCCACGGACTGCCCGTTGCGCACCAGAGGGCCGAAGCGCTCGCCGAGCCCGTACACGAGTTCTCCCGCGCTCAGGCGCAGCTGCTCGACCATGAAGTGCCGGTCATCGGCGTCGTGCATCACGCCCAGGCTCTTCCCGGCGCTGCGGGTCAGCTCGCGGCCGCCGGCGCTGAACGTCATCTCCCACGGCGCGTCCCTGCGCACCCGCACGGTGAGGGCGCCGCTGGTCAGGCTCGCGCTCTCGCCGTCCACGGCGACCCGCACGTCCGGGCGCTCGTCACGCACGTCGAAGGCCGGCGCGTCCGGCACCGATCCGGCGAAGTGCACCGTACGGACCCTGATCACGTCCGGCATGGGGGACGACAGGTCCAGCCGCAGCACCGGGCCGTCGAGGGTGTGGCCGCGGCGGGTGATCTCCCTCGTCGGGGCGAGCACCCGCAGCGAGCCGGCGTCCTCGGTCACGTCGTGGGCCGAGGCGGCGTAGTCGCCGCGCACCCCGGGGCGCATCCGCCAGTAGCCGTCTTTGAACTTCATCGGGATCGTGGCGCGGCGTCCACCGCCGGCAGGACCGGCGGTAGGCGCCGCCCCTCCTTTCGCAGAACAGTGGGCCGCAACGGTGAGCAGGGGTCATTCCGCGTGGGGGCGCAGCGCGACGACGTCGCGGGGAGCCAGCGTGACCTCGCCGCCCGCGACGGCTCCGGTCAGCAGGTCCTCCGCCTGCCAGGGGATGGGCACGACGGCCGTCTCGGCGCCGTGGTTGAGCAGGAACAGCACGTCGCCGCGGCGTACCGCCTCGACACCGGGCGGCAGCCGTGGCAGCGCGCCGGCCACGCCGGCGTCGGCCAGCGCCCGCTCGATGATCTCGCCGAGCGCGGCGGCCTCGGGCATGGTCGCCACGTACCAGGCGACGCCGTCGCCGGCGCGATGCCGCAGCACGGCGGGGCTGCCCGCGAGGTCGCCGCCGGCGAACTCCGCCACCGCCTGCGCGCCCTCGGCCGCCACCAGCTCCGTCCAGGTGTGCGCGGTGAAGGCGGCGCCGCCGGCCCACCGGCAGCGCACCGGCACGTCGTCGGGCGCCGGCCGCCACTCCTCGCCGGACGCGCCCAGCACCTCACGCAGCGGCGCGGGGAACCTGCCCGTACGCACGTGCGAGCGTTCGTCCACCACCCCGGAGAACGGCCCGACCACCAGCACGCCGCCGCCGCGCGCGTAGGCGGTCAGCGCCGCCGCGTCCCGGTCGCCGACGAGGAACAGGTTCGGGACCACCACCAGCGCGTAGCCGGACAGGCCGGCGGAGGGCGGCACCACGTCCACGCTCACGCCGCGCTCCCACAGCGGCAGGTAGTAGCTGAGCAGCTGGTCGGTCGCGTCGAGCCGGTCGCTGGGCCGGCCGCGCTCCTCCAGCGCCCACCAGCTCGCCCAGTCGAACACCATCGCCACCCGCGCGGGAACCGGCGTGCCCGCCACGGAGGCGAGCCCGCGCAGCTCCCGGCCGTGGGCGCGGACCGCCGCGTGCAGCCGCGTGTCCGGCCCTGCGTGCGGCACCATCGCGGCGTGGAAACGCTCGGCGCCGAACCTGGAGGCCCGCCACTGGAAGTAGCAGAGCCCGTCCGCGCCGCGGGCCAGCGCCTGCAGTGACTCCAGCCGGAACTGGCCGGGCGGTTTGGGCAGGTTGTGCGGGCGCCAGTTGACGGCGCTCGTGGCCTGCTCCATCAGCAGCCACGGCCGGCCCCCCGCGAGCCCGCGCATCAGGTCGTGGGTGAGCGCCGTGCGCGCCGGGGCCAGCGGGTCGCCCGGCTCCGGATACCAGTCGTTGGAGACGACGTCCTCCTCGCCCGCCCACGACCAGTAGTCGACCGGCTTGAACAGCCCCATGAAGTTCGTGGTCACCGGCGTGCCGGGGGTGTGCTCCCGCAGGAGGTCACGTTCGGCCCGGTAGTGCTCCAGCAGCGCGTCGGAGCAGAAGCGCCGCCAGTCGAGGCGCTGCGACGGGTTGATGATGTACGGGGCCAGCCGCGGGGGGACGATCTCGGCCCAGTCGCCGTAGCGCTGGCTCCAGAACGTGGTGCCCCACGCCTCGTTGAGCGTCTCCAGGTCGCCGTAGCGCTCGCGCAGCCAGGCGCGGAACGCGGCCGCCGACTCGTCGCAGTGGCAGACCTGGCCGTACTCGTTGCCGACGTGCCACAGGGCCAGCGCCGGGTGGCCGGCGTACCGGGAGGCCAGGGCGGAGACGATCGACAGGGCGCGCTCGCGGTAGACGGGCGAGGAGGGGCAGAACTGGTTGCGCGCGCCGTACCAGAGCCGGTGCCCCGACTCGTCGACCGGCAGCGTCTGCGGCCAGCGGTGCCCCAGCCACGGCGGCGGCGAGGCGGTGGGGGTGGCCAGGTCCACCGCGACGCCGTTCTCGCCCATGAGGTCGAGCACCCGGTCCAGCCAGCCGAAGTCACGCACGTCCGGCTCGGGTTCGAGCCTGGCCCAGCTGAACACGCCGACGGTGACCAGGTTGACCCCGGCCGCGCGCATCAGCTCGGCGTCCTGCGCCCACACCTCCTCCGGCCACTGCTCGGGGTTGTAGTCGCCGCCGAACAGCAGCCCGCGGCCCGCGGTGAGCGTGTGCATCCCCAGCCGTGCGGTCATGCCCGCCTCCTCCCTTCCCGCCCGGTCGTCCGTGGGGGCGCGGAGCTGTCGCCGGCCACCAGCCGGCAGGGCACCAGCCGCTGCTGGGGCGGCCCGTCGCCGCGCAGCCGGTCGACGAGCATGCGCGCGCCGAGCCTGCCGAGCTCCGTGCCGGGCGGCTCCAGCGTCGTCAGCCTGGGGTGGAACATCTCCGCGACCCGGGCCGACGACAACACCAGCATCAGGGTCAGGTCCTCGGGGATCCGCCATCCGCGCGCCGCCACGGCCGCGATCACCCCGACCGCTGCGTGGTCGTCCATCACGGCCAGCGCGGTCACGCCGGGGTGCGCGTCCACGAGCCGCTCGAACGCCTCGCGGCCCTCCTCCGCAGACCCCGGGCGGTAGCCGTCCACATAGCCGATCCCGGCCGCCCGCGCGGCGGCCGCGAACTCCTCGCCGGCGCGGACCGCGGGGCCGTATCCGGCGGCGTGCGCGTCGGCGGAGAGGTTGAAGAAGGCGAGCGCGCGATGGCCGAGCGCGGCCACGTGCGCCACGGCGGACCTGGCCGTGGCCGCGAAGTCGATGTCGGCGTAGTCGATCGAGCCGGGGTCCCTGGTGCGCCCGATCATGCTGAACGGCACGCCCGCCGCCGACAGGAAGGACGCCCGCTCGTCGTCGAGGCCGACCTCCATGAGCAGCACCCCCTCGACCAGCCCGACGCCGGTGAGGTGGCGCAGCTCCTCGATCGGGTCGGCGTGCTCGGGGGAGAGCAGCAGGTGGTGGTCCAGCTCGCGGGCCGCCTCGGCGGCGCCGGTGGCGAACTCCATCTCCGTCAGGCCGAAGCCGCTGCGCGGGGCGGGGTACAGCAGCGCGAGGATGCGGGTGCGCTTGCTCTGCAGGCCCCTGGCCAGCAGGTTGGGGCGGTAGCCGAGCTCGGCCGCGGCCTGCTCGATGCGCCGCCTGGTGTCGGCCGCGACCGGCCGGGTCCCGTTGAGCGCGGCCGACACGGTGCTGATCGCGACCTGCGCGCGCTCGGCCACGTCTCGTAATGAGGACATCCTGCTCCCGACCCTGGGCACGCTCGGCCGGAGGGGCCGATACGGTTGTCGAAACGTTTCGCACAACGTAGGGTCCGTTTTGTGTGGATGTCAATGGTCCTGATTCGGATGTCCAGAAAGGCGGCCCCGGCCGCGCCGGCGTGACCGGGGCGCGCCCGCGGGCTCTAATGCACGTACGGCCAGCCGCCGGAATCCCAGCCGAGGAGGTTGATCCCGAGCTTGGGCGTGCCGTTTTCCGCGCCGTCGTAATAGTGGTAGACGAGCAGGTCGCCGTCGACGTCCCGCATGATGCTCTGCCCGCCGGGGCCGACGAACCGGCCGTGCGTCTCCAGGACCGGCGTGCCGCCGCCGCCCAGCATGGGCCGCCCCGAGCGGTCGACGTACGGGCCGGTCGGCCTGGTGGAGCGGCCGACCTTGACCTTGTACGTGCTGCTCGTGCCGGCGCAGCACCGGTCGTAGGAGGCGAACAGGTAGTAGTGGTCGCCGTGCCTGACGATGTGGGGCGCCTCGACGGCGCGGGGCGCGTCGGGGCGGGTGGCGAGGTGGTGGAGCGTGCCGTCGCCGGGAAGCCGCTTGCCCGTCGAGGGGTCCAGCCGGATCATCCGGATGCCGCTCCAGTGGGAGCCGAAGCTCAGCCACCACCGGCCGGAGGCGTCCACGAGCAGGTTCGGGTCGATGGCGTTGTGGTCGGAGCTGGTCGTGGTCGCATAGACGACGCCCTGGTCGGTCCACGAGCCGGGCTGCCCGGTCGAGCTGGTGGCCAGGCCGATCGCGGAGTGGTTGGAGCCGAAGCCGGACACCGCGTAATAGAGCAGATAGCGCCCGCCGTGCTGGGAGATGTCGGGCGCCCACGGATCGTTGCCCGAGGAGTAGGCGCGCCACCACGACGGCGGCGTGCGGAAGGCGGATCCGGCGCGGGAGAAGGCGATGCGGTCGGTGGAGGTGCGCGCCTCCAGGTAGCCGTGGGTGGAATAGAGCACATATCCGGTCGAGGTGCGGATCATCGTGGGGTCGTGGACGACGACGTCCCCGGTGACGTGGCCGGGGTCGGGGTAGGCGAAGGCCGTGCTCGCGAGGAGCGCGAGCGCGGCCGACGAGGTGCCGATCAGACGTGCGAGGCGACGCACAGGGGTCCTCCTTCGGGGGCGGCCGTGCCGCCGTTCGTGGTCCGCCTGCCTGACGCTGCGCCGCACGACATGTAAACCCCGCCTCTGACGGACGTCAACCGCCGCGTGAAACTTTCACGGCCGTCCGGGCGCGCTCCGCGGGGACCGGCCCCGGGCCTTGACAGGGACGCCGGCCAAGCCTACGTTCGAGCTGCTTCGCCCCTTCTGTTAGCGCTAACAGTGCCTGCCGCGCTGCGCCACAGCGACAACCCGGCACCCGCGCGTCACCCGGGCGGCGGCGCGGTGGACCGGCGCTGGATGAGCTCCACGGGCCCGGCCAGCACCTCGGCCACCTTGTCGTCGGGCCTGAGCCCGGCGAGCAGGGTGACGCCGCGGCGGCCCAGCTCCGCCAGCGGCATCCGCACCGTGGTCAGGGCGGGGAACAGGTAACTGGCCAGCTCCAGGTCGTGCACGGCCACGATCGACACGTCCCGCGGGATCTCCAAACCGGCCGAGCGCGCCCCCTCCATCGCGCCGATCGCCGAGGCCACGTTCGCCACGAACACCGCCGTCGGCCGCTCGGGGCCGCCGAGCAGCCGGGCCATCGCCGCCGCGCCGCCGGCCGGCGTGTACCCCGCCGCCACGATCGGGCCCTCCGGCAGCCGCGCCTCGCGCATCGCCGCCGAGTAGCCCGCCGACCTGCGGCCGGCCGTGTCGGCGGCGGCCGGTCCCGCCAGGTGGGCGATGCGGCGGTGACCGAGGCGTACGAGATGCTCCACCGCGAGCGCGGCGGCCCGCTCGTCGTCGAGGATGACGTACCGCTCGACGCTCCTGCTGCGGTTGTTGAGCATGATCCACGGGATGGCGGCCCGGTCGAGGTGCTCCACGAGCCCGGCCTCGTCGCCCGCCCCGGCCAGCAGCAGGCCGTCGATGCGGCCCTGCCCGATCCGGTCCATGTACTCGCCGAGCCCGGCGCCGATGGCGCTGCCGGTGACCAGGACGTACCCCTGGGAGGCCGCCTCGGACTCCGCGCCCTTGATGATCTCCGCGTAGACGGGGTTGGCGAAGTCGGGGATGAACAGCCCGAACATGTGCGCACGCGCGGTGCGCAGGCTCCGCGCGGCCACGTTGGGCCGGTAGCCGAGCCTGTCGATCGCGGTCAGCACCCGCTCCCGCGTCTCCTGGCGGATGTTGAGCGTGGGGTCCTTGTTGATCACGCGGGAGACAACGGCCCTGTCGACCCTCGCCATCGCGGCGACGTCGGCGAGCGTGACCCGTGAACGCTTCATGCCGACGATCCTGGACGCACGCTCTCGCCCTTGTCCATCGAGCGGTAGAGGGCGTGGATCAGGCGCAGCGTGCCGAGGTTGTCGGCCCCGGACGTCTCCGGCTCGCCGCCCTCGGCGATCGCCCGCAGCAGCGAGCCCATCGGCCCGGCCACCGCGTCCGGCAGCCACCGCGTGGTCACCGGGTACGGCAGCCAGCCGTCGGTCGGCAACGAGCGGCTGTTGACGGCCAGGGTGTCGGGGCGGCCGTGCGGATAGTCGTAGAGCAGGCCGAGCGTGCCCTTGATCGCGCCTTCCGTCCCGTCGATGCGGAACGACGCCTCCTGGTCGCCGGTGCGGTTCTCGTGCGTGGCGTGGACGAGCGCCCGCACGTCGCCCGGGTAGACCAGCGTGCTCATCGTCCTGGTCTCGCCCTTGGCGACCTGGCCCGGCGTGCGGCTGCCGGTGCAGAAGACGAGCTCGGGGTCCCCGAGGACCGAGCGGATCGCGTCGAGATAGTGGATGGAGTGGTAGACGATCTCCAGCCGCTCGGAGCTGACGAGCCAGTCCCAGGCGCTCCAGTCGGTGTGGATGTTCACCGTGAACGTCATGGCCGTCGGCTCGCCGATCCAGCCCGCGCGGACCATGGCGCGGGCGGCGGCGACGCCCTCGTCGAAGCGGAGCTGCTGGTTGACCGCGACCTTCAGCCCGCGGGCCGCCGCCAGCTCGACGATCTCCTGCCCGGTCGCGACGTCGGGCGCGAACGGCTTCTGGCACAGCAGGTGCTTGCCGGCCGCCAGCGCCGCTCGCGCGATGGCGGGCTGCGCCCCCGGCGCGACCGCGATGTCGACCACGGCGGCCCGCTCGTCGGCCAGCAGCTCCTCCAGCGACCCGTACGTCCTGGGCACCCCGTGCCGGCCGGCCACCTCGGCGGCCCGCCCGGCGTCGAGGTCGAACAGCCCGGCCACCTCCAGCCCGGCCTGCCGGTAGGCGGGCAGGTGCGCGACGTCGACGATCGCCCCCGCGCCGACCACCGCGATCGGCAGCCGGTGTCCGGCGGGGACGGCCAGGCCGGCCGCGGCGGCGATGGGCGCGAAAACGTCGATCATGCCGGCTCCTCCATGCCGTAGAAGCGGGTCGCGGTGCCGCCCAGCACGGCCGCGCGATCGGCCGGCGACAGCCCGGACAGCGCCGCGCCCGTCTCCCGCCACACCTTCGCGTAGTCGCCGGCCAGCAGCGCCACCGGCCAGTCGCTGCCGAACATGAGCCGCTCGGGCCCGAACGACTCCAGCGCGTGCTCCACGTACGGCCGCAGGTCGGCGGCCGTCCAGGCCGCGGCGTCGGCCGCGGTGTTCAGCCCGGACACCTTGGCGTACACCTGCGGGCACTCGGCCGCGCGGGCGAGCAGCGACGCCCACGGCTCCCAGCCCTTCTCCCTGATCGGCGGCTTGGCGAGGTGGTCGATGACCATCCGCAGGCCCGGCACCCGCTCGGCCAGCACCGGCACGTGCTCCAGGTGCCGGGGCAGCACGGCCACCACGTCGAACGGCAGCCCGGCCGCCGCCAGCAGCCGCAGCCCCTCGATCACGGAGTCCTGCAGCACCCAGTCGGGGTCGGGCTCGTCGTGGATGAGGTGGCGCACCCCGGCGAACTTCGGATGGCGCCGGTAGCGCTCCAGCGCCCCGGCCGCCTCGTCCGGCCGCCGCAGCGGCACCCAGCCCACCACCGCGCCGATCACGTCGTGGGCGTCGGCCTGCGCGAGCATGGCGTCGGTGTCGGCGTAGGAGTCCATCGCCTGCACCAGGACCGTGCGCTCGACTCCGGCGGCGGCGAGCTGGGGGAGAAGCTCGTCCGGCTCGAACGTGCGGAAGATCGGCCCCGACTCCGGAGTCAGCCACGGGTAGGAGCCGGTCTCGAGGTTCCAGAAGTGCTGGTGGGCGTCTACGACGGTCATCCGGCCTCCTCGCCAGATCGTCCGAGCGGGTTCGCGGGGGGTTGGACCAGCTCCAGTGTGATCGCGTCGGGGTCGAGGAAGTAGCAGGCGTAGCCGCCCTTGTTGACGCCCGCGGTGATCTCTGCGGGCGGGTTGACGAAGCTCACGCCGGCCGCCGACAGCCGGGCGTGCTCCGCGCGGGCGTCCTCGACCGTGAGCGCCAGGTGGGCGGCGCCGGGCAGGTGGCGGGCGGGGTCGCGCGGCCGGCCCCTGGGCCGTACGTACTCGACCAGTTCCAGGTCGTGGGTGGAGACGCCGCGGGGCTGGCCGGGCACGGCGAGCTGGGCGACGCGCAGCACCGCGTCGGGGTAGCCGACGAGCCCGCGGGTGTAGGCGTTGTCCTGCTCCTGCCGGTGCACGAGGGCGAATCCGAGCAGGTCGCGGTAGAAGGCCACGGACCTGTCGAGGTCGGCGACCGTGAACGAGAAGTGCCAGACGCCTCTCATCGCGGAGCCTCCCGCCGGGCCAGGGCGCGGAGCTCGTCCGCGACGCGATCGGCGCCGGGCACCAGGGCCCGCGCCAGCGCCGGCGCGGCCGGCATCCGCACGTCCGGCGTCCCGATCCTGACGGGCGGCGCGAGCAGCGGCACCCCGGCGCCGGCCACGCGGGCGACGACCTCAGCGCCGAAGCCGCCGGTGACGTTCGCCTCGTGCACGACCGCCAGCCTGCGGGTGCGGCGGGTGCTCGCCAGCACCGCCCCGGTGTCGAACGGGTTGAGCCACGGCGTCTCCAGCACCTCGGCGTCGATCCCCTCGCCGGCCAGCGCCTCGGCCGCCTCCAGCACCCGGTGCGTCATGGCGCCCCAGGTGACGACCGTGACGTCGGAGCCGGGACGGCGGGTGCGCGCCCCGCCCATCGGCTCGACCGGGCCGCCGACCCGGACCTGCTCCTTCGCGCCGAAGTACAGCGTGCGGTTCTCGATCACCAGCACCGGGTCGTCGCAGTGCACGGCCGTCACCAGCAGGTCGTAGGCGTCCTGCGGCGTGCTCGGCATGCACACCCGCAGCCCCGGCACGTGCAGGAACAGCGCCTCCAGGCACTGGGAGTGCTGGGCGCACGCGCCCGGCGCGTTGCCCTGCTGGGTGCGGATCGTCAGCGGGGCGCTCAGCCGCCCGCCCGAGACGTAGCGCACGTTGGCCGCCTGGTTGACGATCTGGTCGAGCGCCACCAGGGAGAAGTCGGCCCACATGATCTCGACGATCGGGCGGCGGCCCATCATCGCCGCGCCCACCGCGCTGCCGAGGATGGCCGACTCGCTGATCGGCGTGTCGAACGCCCGGTCGCCGTGCTGCTTGCGCAGGCCCCTGGTGACGCCGAACACGCCGCCCGGCACGGCGACGTCCTCGCCGTAGACGAGTGTCTCCGGCAGTTCCTCCATGAGCCGGTGCAGGGCCGCGTTCACGGCCTCGCCGTAGGTGAGATCGCGCTCATGCATACAGGTGCTCCCTCGCGGTCGCGGGGTCGGCGAGCGGCGCGTCGAGCGCCGCCGCGGCGGCGGACTCCATCTCCGCCCGCGCCCGGCGCTCCACCGCGTCGACGTCGTCGGCGGGGACCCCGTCGGCGAGCAGGCCCTCGCGCAGCCTCGCGATCGGCTCCCTGCGCCTGATCCGCTCCAGCTCGCCGGGCTGACGGTACGCCTCGGCGTCGCCGATGTAGTGGCCCACCAGCCGTTCGGTCATGCACTCGAGCAGGGTCGGCCCGCCACCCTCGCGGGCGATTTCCAGGGCGTCGCGCATGTGGAAGCGCACGGCCTCGGCGTCGTTGCCGTCGATCCGGTGCCCGGGCATCCCGTACGCGGCCGCCCGGTCGGCCAGGCGCGGCGCGCGCACCATGTCGGCGATCGGCGTCAGCTCCGAGTAACGGTTGTTCTCGCAGACGAAGACGACCGGCAGGGAGAAGGCGGCGGCGAAGTTCATCGCCTCGTGCACCGCGCCCTGGTTCATCGCGCCGTCCCCGAAGACGCTCACGGCGGCCCGGCCCGAGCCGTCGAACCTGCCCGCAAGCGCGGCCCCGCACGCGATCGGCGCGCCGGCGCCCACGATCGAGTTCTCGCCGTGGAAGCCGTGCTCGGCGGCCGTGAAGTAGGCCGAGCCGCCCCGGCCGCCGTTCACCCCCGTCGCCCGGCCCATCAGCTCGGCGAACAGCGGCTCCGCCGGCACGCCCCTGGCCAGCGCCCAGCCGTGACCGCGGTAGGTGGCGAACAGCGCGTCCCGCGGCTCCAGCACGTCGCACGCGCCGGCCGGGATGGCCTCCTGGCCGACGCACAGGTGCACAGACCCCACGATCGGGCCCTCGGCGCGCAGGTCGCGCACCTTCTCCTCGAACGCGCGGATCCGCCACATGGCCAGCAGGTCCGCGAGCCGTCTCTCACTCATCGCTCTTTCTCCAGGCGTCCAGGGCCGCGGCGCAGATCGCCCCGGCGTCGCCGATGTAGGACTCGGGCGGGATGGGCAGCGTGCCCAGGCTCGCCAGGTCGTCGGGGCCGGCGACGTCGCGCAGGGCGTCGGCCAGCGCGCGCCCGCGCTCGCGCGCCTCGTGGGCAGCCTGGTAGACCAGGTCGTGCGCCTTCTCCCGGCCCAGCACGGGCGCCAGGCGCATCATGTACGCCTCCGCCATGATCAGGCCGCCCTCCGCACCCAGGTTGGCCCGCATGGCGGCGGGATAGACGCGCAGCCCGGCGGCGACGTCGGCGGCCGTGGCCAGCGCGCCCGCGGCCAGCTCGGCCAGCAGCGGCACGACGTACCACTCGACCTGCCACTCGCCGGCCGCCCGCTCGTGGCCGGCCTCCATCGCGCGGAACAGGCCGGAGCTGAGCGCCCCCGCCGTGCCGGACATGCCGATGACGGCTTCGCAGCCGATGGGGTTGGCCTTCTGCGGCATCGTGGAGGACGCCCCCCGGTGGTGGCCGCCGGCCTCGCGCACCTCGCCGACCTCGGTCCTGGACAGGTCCACGACCTCGCGGGCGAAGCGGGCGGCCGTGGCCGCCAGGCTCGCGCAGGTCACGCCGAACTCGGCGACGCCGTCCCTGGCCACGTGCCACGGCACGTCCGTGGTGCGCAGGCCGAGCCGCCCGGCCACGCCCTCGCGCACCTGGCGGGCGCGCTCGCCCATCGCCGCGGACGTGCCGCCGGCGCCGAACAGCGACACGACCCGCACCTGGCGTGCGGCGGCGGCGACCCGCTCGCGCTGCCGCGCCGCCTCCGCCAGCAGCACCGCCATCTTCGCGCCGAACGTCGTGGGCACCGCCTGCTGGGCGTGCGTGCGCGCGGCGATGACGGTGCCCGCGTGCCCGGCCACGAGACGGGCGAGCGCGTCGCCGAAGGAGCCGAGCAGCGTGGCCAGGTGGTCGAGCGCCTCGCCCATCTGCAGGGCGAGGCCGGTGTCCATGATGTCCTGCGTGGTGGCGCCGTAGTGGACCCGGCCGTCGGGCCCGTCCGGGAGGGCCGCCGCGATCATCCGGACGAGGGGGAGGATCGGGTAGCCCACGTTCGCCGCCTCGTCCCAGAGGCGGTCGAGGTCGATGGTGCCCGGGACGCAGGCCGCGGCGATGGCCTCCGCGTCGGCCTCGGTGATGATCCCCGCCTCGGCCTGGGCCCGGGAGAGCGCGGCCTCGGTGCGCAGCCAGGCGAGCACGGTGCGCTCGGCGGAGAAGATCCCGGCCATCGCGCGGTCGGCGAACAGCTCGGGCAGCAGCTTGAACGTCTGCGCGGAGGAGGCGGCCACGGTCAGTTCATCTCCAGTCCGCCGTCGACGTTCAGCGCCTGGCCCGTGACGAACGAGGCCAGATCGCTGGCCAGGAACAACACCGCGGAGGCGACCTCCTCGGGCCGGCCGGGACGGCCCAGCGGCGTACGCTCGCCGACCTCCTTGAGGTGGGCGGCGCCCGCGCCGGGGCCGAAGCGGCGGTCGCGGTCGGCGATGATCTCGTCCCACATGGGGGTGAGGAAGACACCGGGGCAGACCGCGTTGACCCGTACGGGGGCGAGCGCCTCGGCCGCCGACTTCGTCAGGGAGAGCAGCGCCGTCTTGGTGGCCGAGTAGTGGGCCGCGTTCGGGCGGCCCGAGCGGGCGGCGACGGAGGCGAGGGTGATGATCGAGCCGCCGCCCTGCTCGGCCATCCGCCGGCCGACGGCCTGGGTGAGCCAGAAGGCGGCGTTGAGGTTGGTGTCCACGATCCGCAGCCATTCGTCCGGCTCGATGTCCAGCAGCGGCGTGGTGCGCATGACGCCGGCGCAGTTCACCAGCACGTCGAGCCGGCCGGGATGGGCGGCCAGGGCCTGGGCCTGGGACCGGTCGGTGAGGTCGGCCGGCCGTGCGGTGACGCCCAGCGCGGCCGCCGCCTCGGCGAGCCTCGGGCTCTCCAGGTCGGAGAGCACGACGTCCGCTCCTGCCTCGGCCAGCGCGCGGGCGCACGCCGGCCCGAGGCCGCCCGCACCGCCCGTGACGAGCGCTGTGCGCCCGCTCAGGTCGATCGTGACAGCCATCCCCGATGGTCTCCCTCTCGTCAGTCAAACGATTGACCTGACCCTAACAGCGGCCTCGCGAACCGAACAAGAGGGAGATCAATTGTTCTATCGGGAAATGTCCTGCCAGCCGAGTTCCGCGCAGAACGCCGCGCTCGCCCGCGCGAACGCGGCGCGGTCGAGCACCGCGCCCTTGTGGCGGCCCTCCGTGATCGGCTCGTCGTGCATCCGGGCGGGCAGCCCGCCGGGAGCGCCGCCCTCCCTGGCCGCGTACGCGCGCATCTCGTCGAGCCGGAGCTGCCCGGCCGCCAGCAGGTCCTCCAGCGTGAACGCGTCGCCGAGCACGGCGGTGACCAGCGCCGTCAGGCGGTCGACGGTCAGCGGGCGCGTGGGGGAGGAGGCGAAGACGCACAGGTTGAGCGCGTCGAGACCGCTCCAGAGCCGCAGCAGCCGGGCGGTGCGCCGCCCGCGCTCCTCGTCCAGCACCCCGGCGGGGGCGGGCTCGGCGCCGATCCGCCGCGCCTCGGGGAAGCTGTAGCCCAGCCCCGAGACGGGATCGAAGTCGAGGTCGTGCTCCAGGGCGTCGTAGCGCGGGCCGCCCGGCGCGAGCGCGTACCCGAGCCCGACACCGGGCTGGATCCGGGGATCGAAACACGGCAGCTCCGCACCCCGGGCGGTCATCGCGTACGCCGCCGCCCCCGGCCCCACCCGCGCCGCCGCCCTGGCCGACCCCTCCGCCAGCAGGTCGCCCAGCGCGCCGGCACGGGCGGCCACGTCCCTGATCAGCCCCGGCAGCGCCGCCACGTCGCCGAACGCCGGCCCGCCGGGCAGCAGGCCGCGCGCCGCGCACTCCATCGCGAAGGCGAGCGTCCCGCCGAGCGAGACGGGATCGAGGCCGAGGTCGTTGCAGAGGGCGTTCGCGGCGAGCACGGCGTCGAGGTCGTCGATCCCCAGGTTCCACCCGAGCGACAGGAACGCCTCCTGCCCCAGCCCGCCGGAGCGCCGCTCGCTCAGTCCGGGCGGGGCGTACACCTTGAGGCAGTCGTTCGGGCACCCCGGGCACGCGCCCGTGGTCGCCACCGCCCGCCCGTCGTAGTCGCGGACGGCCGGAACGCGCAGCCCGCCCGCCCCCGGCACCGAGAAGTTCCGCACGGACGCGTAGCCGGGGTCGAGAGGGTCGCCCGCCCACCCGGCGAACCCCGGCTCGCCCGCCTGCAGCGCCGCCAGCGGGTTCGTGGCCAGCGACTCCCGGTAGAAGGCCGTCAGCGCGGCGATGGTGCCCGGGTCGGCGACCGGCGCGGGAGCGTCGCCCGCGCACACGACCGCCTTGAGGTTCTTGGCGCCGAAGACCGCGCCCAGGCCGTACCGCCCGGCGGGGTGGGCGTGGCCGGTGACCACGCTCGCGTACCTGACGAGGTTCTCCCCGGCGGGCCCGATGGCCGCCACCTGGGCCGCCGCGCCGTGCCTGGCCCGCAGGGCGTCCGTGGTCGCGGCGACGCCGAGCCCCCACAGGTCGCCGGCGTCGCGGCACACGACCTCGCCGCCCTCGACCAGCAGGTACGACGGCCGCTCCGCCCGCCCGAGCACGGCCAGCGCCTTCGCCCCCGCCCCGCGCATCCCGGCCGCGAACGGCCCCAACGCGTGCGTCTCCCCGGCCACCCCCGTCAGCGGCGACTTGGCCAGGAAGACGGCCTTGGCCAGGCCGGGCGCCGCCGTCCCGCCCAGCATGCCCGCGGCCACGTACAGCAGGGCGCGGGGGTCGTACGGATCCAGCCCGGCGGGCGTGCGCTCGGCCATCAGCCGCAGCCCGAGGATGGACCCGCCGTAGTGTCCCCTCTCGGCCGAGCGGTCTTCGCGTTCGACGCTCCCGCTGGTCAGATCGACAATGAACGGCAACAAAGCCTCCTTGAGTCGAAGGAGGCGGCCGGCCCCGGGCAGGCCCGTCGCCGTCCGCCAGACCTCAGGAGCGGCACACCATCACATATCACGCGTACGGCGCAACCCGGCCTGCTTCCATCCTTGATGGGCGAAAAGAGCGCGGACGGCGGCCGACACGGATTTTCCTCCGCCGCCCGGGCAGGAGATCTCGTCCTCGCCCTGGGCGGTGGCGCCGCGCTGCTGGCCGCCTTCCTGCCCCAGGTGATCTCCGCAGACCCCTGTCCTTACCCCTCGTCTACCTGCTGGGCGGCATGGCGCTCTTCGCCCTGCCGATCGGCCTGCCGGAGCCCGACCCGGTCGCCCACCGCGTGGCGCTCGAGCACATCACCGAACTGTGCGTCGTCGTCTCCCTCATGGGGGCGGGTCTCGCGATCAACCGGCGGGCCGGAATGCGCGCCTGGTCGACGACGTGGCGGCTGCTCGGCCTGGCGATGCCGCTCACCGTGGCGGGCGTGGCCGTCGCCGCCGCCCTCCTGCTCGGCTGGCCCGCCGGGGCGGCGCTGCTGCTCGGGGCGGTGCTGGCGCCCACGGACCCGGTGCTCGCCTCCGACGTGCACGTCGGCGAGCCCGTAGACGCCGAGAACGCCGACGACGAGGTGCGCTTCGCCCTCACCTCGGAGGCCGGGCTCAACGACGGGCTGGCCTTCCCCATCGTGTACGCCGCCGCCGTCGCGGTCGCCGGCGGGACCGGCTGGCTGGGGGAGTGGGCGCTGATGGACGTGCTCTACCGCACCGCCGCCGGCATCGTCTCGGGCCTGCTGATCGGCTGGCTGCTCGGCCGCCTGTTCTTCCGCGCACCGTCCAGCGGGCTGCGCCTGTCGGAGCGCCGCGACGGCTTCGTCGCCCTGGCCGCCACGTTCCTGTCGTACGGGGTGACGGAGCTCGTGCACGGGTACGGCTTCATCGCGGTGTTCGTCACCGCGTGCGCCATCAGGCGGGCCGAGCACGGGCACGGCTACAACAACGTCCTGCACGGCTTCGTGGAGCAGATCGAGCGGCTGTTCACGGCCTGGCTGCTGCTCCTGCTCGGCGGTTTCGTCGCCGTCGGCGGCCTGTCAGGGCTCACGTGGCGCGGCGCGGCCGTCGCGCTTCTCCTCCTGCTCGTCATCCGGCCGCTGACGGGCTGGCTCGCGCAGCTGCGCGGCCCGGCCGGGCCCAGGGAACGCCTGGTGATCTCGTTCTTCGGCATCCGGGGGATCGGGTCGCTGTTCTACCTGACGTACGCGCTGGGCCAGGCCGGCTTCGGCGTACCCGCCGAGGAGCTGTGGGCGGTGACGGGATTCACCGTGGTGGCCTCGGTCGTCCTGCACGGCCTCACGGCCACCCCGGTCATGAGGCGCGTCGACGCACTCCGCGACCGCGCCGAGACCAGCTCACCGGCCGCCCAGCCCGCCCCCTGACCACCCACCGTCCTCATGCCGGTCGTGACCGGGGCGGGTCAGGCCGGGCCGAGACTCCAGACCTGCGCCTTCCCGTACTCGCCCGCGCCCGCGATCACCGGCCTGCCGTCGAGCTCGGCCAGGGTGAGGGCGTGGACGGCGCCGCCGTCCGCGGGACGCAGCGCGCCGATGACCCGGGCCTCGTCGAGGTCCCAGATCCGGACGATGACCTCACCGCCCACGGGAGCGTGGGTCACGGCCGCGATGGGGAGGCCGCCGAGCCGCCCGGCCACGAGCGCGGTGGTGCCCCGGTCATCGGGGCTTCTGCCGCTGAAGTTCCACATCTTCCTGCGCTTGCCCGTCACCAGGTCGTGCACGCGGAGGGTGGCGTTCTGGTGCGTCGAGACGACCACGGGCCGGCCCTCGATCTCGCCGCAGGCCAGCAACTCGATCCCGCTGTACCTCCCCATGCCGAACGAGTGCCGCGGCTTTCCCGTCGACAGGCGCCACACCCGGACGCGCCCGCGGCCGTCCCCCGTGACGAGCACGTCGTCGGTGCCGAGCCGGCCGAACGCCAGGCCGTGGACGCCCTGGTAGTGGTCGCGGATCGCCGGGCCGATCTGCTTGCCGGTGGCGATGTCCCACAGCCGTACGACGCTGCGCAGGTCTTGGACGAGGTCGTACTTCTGCGACACGGCGATCGCCCTGCCCCCGTCAGTGTCCTCGTCCGTGCCCCCGCGTGTGCCCCCGCGTGTGCCCCCGCGTGTGCCCCCGCGTGTGCCCCCGCGTGTGATCGTGACTGCGATGACCGGGTCGCCGGCCCGGTGGTCGGCCAGGCTCTCGCCCGTCAGGGTCCACAGCCGCATCCTGCCGTCGGCGTGCCCGGAAGCCACCACCGGGCGGCCGTCCACCCGGCCGGCGGCCACCGAGGTGGCCGTGCCTCCGCCGTCGCCGAGCGCGGTGACAGCCGCCGCGCCGTCGCCCGCCGCGTTCACGTCCCAGGCGAGCACGAGTCCCGTTGTGGTTGCGCACACGACCGCCGTCTCCGAGGCGGCCATGGACACCGGATCGCCGGACTTCGAGGGCAGCGGCACGGGCCCCCTGACCGGCGTGCCGAACGGCTCGGCCGAAGCGGCCGGTGTGGGTGCCGGTGTGGGTGCCCGTGTGGTCGCCGGGGTGCCGGTGCCGGTTGTTCGGGGGGAGGCCGACGAGGAGACCTCCTGGCCGGCACGGTTCGTGTGATCGACGCCTGGCGGGAGCGGTGTGCGGCCGGGATCGAGGAAGGCGCGGTCGGGCCGTAACACGGCGAGGGCGGACACCCCTGCCGCGGCCGCCGCGGCCACTCCGCCGATCACCAGCCGGCGGCTGAGCGACCTGGCCGGGTGCGGCGACCGTCCTTCCCGTGGGCCCGGCGTCGTGGGGTGCGGCCCGCCCGCGGGGTTCGTCCGCCGGATGATGTCCTGCAGCAGGTCGGTGGGGGTGGGCCGGGAGGCGGGGTCTTTGGACAGGCACGTCTCGATCAGCGGCAGCAGGTGTCCCGGCACTCCAGAAAGATCCGGTACGCCGTTGATAACGCTGTTCACGACGGCGGCCACCGTCGTGCCCGCGAAGGGAGCGCGTCCCGTGGCCGCGAAGACGATCGTGCCCGCCCAGCTGAACACGTCCGACGCAGGCCCCACCCGCTCGGACCCGAACTGCTCGGGCGACATGTACGCAGGAGTCCCGACCAGCCCGGATGTGTGCGTCGACGCGTCGAGTGCCTTGGCGATCCCGAAGTCGATGACGATCGGCCCGTCGGGGCCCATCAGGACGTTGCCCGGCTTGAAGTCCCGGTGCACGATCCCGGCCTGGTGGATGGCTGTCAGCGCGGTCAGCGTGGAGATCGCGAGCCGGTCGAGCGCCCCGCCGGCGCGCGGCCCCTGGGAGCGGACGACCGCCTGCAGCGTGTCGCCGGGGACGTACTCGCTCACGATGTACGGCCGATCGCCCAGCATGCCGACGTCCAGCACCGCCGCCGTGCAGAACGCGGCCACCCGCCGCGCCGCCTCCACCTCCCGCATGAAGTCGGCGGTGGCGCCGCCGTCGTGGCTCAGGTGGCTGTGCAGCACCTTGATGGCGACGTCAGGCCCCGGGTCACCGGCGCCCTGGTAGACCACTCCCTGCCCGCCGGTGCCGAGCACGCCGAGCAGCCGGTGGCCGCCGATGTGCTGCGGATCGTCCGGCCGGAGCGGGCGTATCTCCGGCATCCCGCCCCTTTGCTCGATCTCTTTGAACGATCCACACAATATGGCCATAACCGCGCCTGGACGAAGACCCGGTGCTCGACTACGACGTGTCCCGCGCCGCCGGTCGCGACCGCCCCGGATGCCCGTCCCGCCGCAGGCGTGGGGAGCAGGGCGATCGGGACGGCGCGGGGCGCCCCTCGATACCGGCGCCCTTGGAAGTACGGCGATGGCGTAGGTTCCGGCACATGGAGTCGATCGAATTACTGCCGACCCTGCACCTTCTCCGGTTCGGCGTCGGCCAGGCATACCTGTGGCGCGATGCTGACGGGCTCACCCTCATCGACACCGGCGAGCCCGGCTCGGGCCCCGACCTGCTCGCCGCCGTCGAAAGCCTCGGGCACGCGCCCGGCGACCTGCGCGCCGTCGTCGTCACCCACGGCCACGACGACCACTGGGGAGCCCTCTCCGAGCTCGGCACGGACGCCACCGTCATGGCGCACGCCGCCGACGCCCCCGTCCTGCGCGGCGAGCGCGGCCAGCAGCTTCCCGACCTCACCGCCGGCTCGTTCCGCCGCCTGGCGGAGCTCGACGTGTCGCTCGTCTGCGTCGGCCACGGCGACCCGCTGACCGGCGACACCTCCGCCCGCCTGCGCGCCGTACCGCTCTGAACGCCACCTCCGCCCGCGGGGCCGCACAGGTCTGGGCGGCGTGTCGCCCCGCGCGCCGCACTGGCCCGGAGCGAGAAGGTCGGATCGCGCGTGGTGCGGGTCCGGACGGCGGGCCGGGGGCGCGTGACGCGGGACGTATGCCGGATCGCCCGTGGGGCCGGTGCGCGCGGGCCGGAACCGGGTAGGTTGGCGGCCCATGGAGGAACGCCAGAAGCACCCACGACTCACCGGCCGGGGTCGCGCGCTCGCCGCGCTGGCGGCCGCGGCCCTCACGGGGACGGCGGCCTGCGGAACCCCGGCGCCCGTGCAGAACGCCCCCGCGCGCCAGCCGCTGGCGGCCCCCACCGGCACCGCGACACCCGCGCCGAGCCGGACGCTCCCCGACCCCGACGAGAAGATCCCCGCGAACGCCGCGAAGCTCGCCTCAGCCCTGAAGGAAACCACCTCCGCGCTCAACGACGCCATCGACGCCTGGAAGGGCAAGAAGGGCAAGCCGCCGGAGGACGTCGAGCTCCTGGCCCTCCACCACCAGCGCATCTACCGTTACGCGGCCCGCCATCCCAAGCTCGCCTCCCGGGCCTTCGCCCGCCTGCCGAAGGGCCTTGCCGCCCAGGCCAAGGACAACACGCGCGCCATCCGCGAGCTCCTGGCCCTGGCCCACCCGATCAAGCCGTCGACGCCGTTCAAGGTCCAGTCGGCCCGCCCGGCCGCCGAACTGCTCGGGTTCTTCAAGAAGGCCGAGCGCCGGTTCGGGGTGGAGTGGGAGGTGCTGGCGGCGGTGATGCTCTCGGAGACGAAGTTCGGCCGGGTGAAGTCGGCCAGCCACGTGGGCGCCCAGGGGCCGATGCAGTTCATGCCGGCGACCTGGAAGGCGTACGGGATGGGCGGCGACGTGCACGACCCGCGCGACGCCGTGATGGCCGCGGCCAACTACCTCAAGGCCAGCGGCGCGCCGCGCGACTATCAGCGGGCGCTGCACGCCTACAACCCGTCGCAGGCGTACGTGAACGCCATCCTCCTGCACGCCCGCCAGATCAAGCGCGATCCGCGGAACTACTACGTGTACTACAACTGGCAGGTGTACGTCATCACCACCGCCGGCGAGCGCCGCCTGACCGGCCCTTAACCGTCGCGAACGCCGGTCGGGCGGCGCGCCTCCGTGCGGCCGGCGCAGCACGGGGCGGACCCCGGGCGCCTATGCCAGGGCGCGGGCGGCGTGGACCAGGGGCACGTGGCTGAACGCCTGCGGGAAGTTGCCCACCAGGCGGTGGTAGCGGGGGTCGTACTCCTCCGCGAGCAGGCCCACGTCGTTGCGGAGCGACAGCAGGCGCTCGAACAGGTTCTTCGCCTCGTCCTTCCTGCCCTGCATCGCCATCACCTCCACCAGCCAGAAACTGCAGGCCAGGAACGCGCCCTCGCCGCCGGGCAGGCCGTCGACGTCGTTGTCGTCGGCCAGCGGATAACGCAGCACGAAGCCCTCGGACATGAGCTCCTTCTCGATCGCCGCCACCGTGCCCGCCATGCGCGGATCGTCGATCGGCAGGAACCCGACCATCGGCAGCATCAGCAGGGCCGCGTCCAGCTCCACCGACCCGTACGACTGGGTGAAGGTGTTGCGCGTCTCGTCGAAGCCCTTCTCGCAGATCTCGGCGTGAATGTTGTCGCGCAGGGCCCGCCACTTCTCCACGGGACCCGTACGGCCGAACCGCTCGACGTATTTGACGGCCCGGTCGAGCGCCACCCAGCACATCACCTTGGAGTGCACGAAGTGCCGGCGCGGCCCGCGCACCTCCCACAACCCCTCGTCGGGCTCGTCCCAGTGCTCGGTCACGTAGTCGAGCAGCTGCCGCTGGATGGCCCACGCCCGCTCGTCGGGGGACAGGCCGCGCTCGCGGGCGACGAACAGGGAGTTCATCACCTCGCCGTACACGTCGAGCTGCAGCTGCTTGACCGCCTCGTTGCCGATGCGCACAGGGCGGGAGTCCTCGTAGCCGTCGAGCCAGTCGAGGCGCAGCTCGGGCAGCCGCCGCTCGCCCGCGACGCCGTACATGATCTGCAGGTCCTGCGGTCGCCCGGCGATGGCGCGCAGCAGCCAGGCACGCCAGTCGGCGGCCTCTTCCAGGAAGCCGGACGAGATGAGCGCGTCGAGCGTCAGCGTCGCGTCGCGCAGCCAGCAGAACCGGTAGTCCCAGTTGCGCACCCCGCCCAGGTCCTCGGGCAGCGACGTGGTGGGCGCGGCGACGATGCCGCCCGTCGGCGCGTAGGTGAGCGCCTTCAATGTGATCAGCGACCGCGTCACGGCCTCGCGGTAGGGGCCGTCGTAGGTGCAGCGCGCCACCCACTCCGCCCAGAACGTCTCACTTTCGGCGAGTTGTTCCTCGCAGGCGATCTGCGGCGGCATCGGCTCGTGCGAGGGGTGCCAGGTGAACACGAACGGCAGCCGCTGGCCCTCCTCGACGGTGAACGTCGCCCGGTGGGCGTAGTCGCCGCCCTTCAGCGGCACGGGGGCGTGCAGCCACACGGAGTCGGGACCGCCGACGGCCTGCAGGTGACCGTCGGTCCTGCGCACCCACGGCACGATCCTGCCGTAGTCGAAACGCACCCTGACCACCGTGGACATCTCCACGGTGCCGGAGACGCCCTCGACGATGCGCACGACGTCGGGGTTCCTGTCGCGGGGAGGCATGAAGTCGATCACCCGGACGGTGCCCGTCGGAGTGTCCCACTCGCTCTCCAGGATGAGCGTGTCGGGACGGTAACGGCGCCTGGTCGCCGGTTTCCTGCCGGTGGGCCCGAGCCACCAGTGGCCGTGGCGCTCGCTGCCCAGCAGCGCAGCGAAACACGCCGGCGAGTCGAACCTGGGCAGGCACAACCAGTCGATGGAGCCGTCCCTGGCCACCAGCGCGGCCGACTGCATGTCTCCGATCAGGGCATAATCCTCGATCCGCATGCCTAGACGCTACCGGAACCGTCCGTGGTGGTCCGGCTTCCTGCCGTGCGGGTGATTCCGTGACCGGGCCGGGTCATGTCGCGTCATGCCCGGACCGGTCACGGGATCACGTCAGCGGGAACCAGCGGGTGAACAGCTGCGTCATCGGCCCGATGGCCAGCGCGAACACCAGCGTTCCCACGCCCACGGTGCCGCCGAGCAGCCACCCGGCGGTCAGCACGGTGACCTCGATGAGGAAACGGCCGAGCCGTACGGACAGGCCGAGCCGCATCAGCCCGGTCATGATGCCGTCACGCGGGCCGGGGCCCATTTGCGCCCCGATGTACAGGACCGTGGCCAGGGCGATGGAGACGACCCCGAGCGCGAGGTACGACGCCTGGGCCGCGACGTGCTCCGGCGAGGGCAGCAGGAAGATCGCGGCATCGGCGAACAGCCCCAGGAACACCACGTTGCTGATGGTCCCGAAGCCCGGCTTCTGCTTCAGCGGGATCCACAGCAGCATGACCAGGGCGCCGACGATGATGATCATGGTGCCGATGGTAGTCCCCGTCCTGATCGCCAGGCCCTGGTGGAAGACGTCCCACGGGTCGTTGCCCAGGCTGGACTCCACCTGGAGCCCGATGCCCAGCCCGTACAGGGCCAGCCCGCCGTAGAGGCGGAGCACTCGTGCGGGAAGGGAAGCCACGCGAGGGGCGGTCGTGTCACTCATAGTGGACCCAGAGTGGCAGGCCACTGGCTTGCCAAAACAGAACCAATCACGAAAAGTGGCCTTATGCGTTATGTATCGGCCACCCAGGCGGCCAGGCTCCTCATGATCGACCCCGCCACGCGGCCGTACTACCGGGCCCTGGCCGCCGGCGTGCGGGCTCTGATCATGGACGGCCGGCTTGCCGTGCGGGTCCGCATGCCCGCCGAGCGCCACCTCGCCGAGACCCTCAAGGTCAGCCGCACCACCGTGACCGCCGCCTACGACCTGCTGCGCGAACAAGGTTACCTGGAGAGCCGCCAGGGCTCGGGCAGCTGGACGGCCCTGCCCGATCCGGCCACCACCGCGGACAACCCGTGGCTCGGAACCGACGGCGACGGCCTGATCCAGCTCCAGACCGCCGCCCCGGCCGCGCCCACGGCGCTGCGCGAGGCCATGGCGGAGGCGCTGGAAGACCTGCCGAGGTACGGCATGGGCATCGGCTACGACCCCATGGGCCTGCCGGTGCTCAGGGAGCGCATCGCCGTCGCCTACACCGCCAGAGGCCTGGCGACCAGGCCCGAGCAGATCGTCGTCACCACCGGCTCCCAGCACGCCATCCAGCTCGTGATGGGGCTCCTCGTCGGCCCGGGCGACCCGGTGCTCGTGGAGTCGCCGACGTACCCGCACGCCATCGACGCGGCCCGCCGCGGCGGCGCCAGGATCGTGCCGGTCGGGATCTCGCACGAAGGCTGGCAGGACGACCTGCTGACCTGCGCCATGCGCCAGTCGGCGAGCCGTCTCGCCTACCTCATGCCCGACTTCCAGAACCCGACGGGTGCCCTCATGGACGACGCCACCCGCGCCGCCGTCGTGGCCGCCGCCCGGCGCGTGGACACGCTGCTGCTGGTGGACGAGACCTGGTCGGAGCTGGCGCTCGACGAGGTGCCGCGCACGTCGCCGATGGGCTCGTTCGACACCGACAGCCGCGTGATCAGCATCGGCTCCGCGTCGAAGTTGTGGTGGGGCGGGCTGCGCATCGGCTGGATCCGCGCCACGGCCGCGATGGCCCGGCGGCTGGCCACGTACCGCTCGGCTGCGGACATCGCCAGCCCGGTGATGGAGCAGCTCGCGGTGGCGCGGCTGTTCGACCGGCTGGAGGAGACGCGGGCCGAGCGCCGCCGCGCGTTGCGCGCCTCCCGCGACGCGCTGGTGTCCGGGCTGCGCGAGCACCTGCCGGAGTGGACGTTCACCGTGCCGCGCGGCGGGGGCACGCTCTGGGTGCGCCTCGACCGGGGCGGCTCCACCCCGCTCGCCGAGGCGGCGGCCTGCCACGGCGTACGCCTCGCGCCCGGCCCCTGGTTCGGCCTGGAAGGGACGCTTGAGAGTCACCTGCGGCTGCCGTACACCCAGCCGCCCTCGATCCTGCAGGACGCGCTCGTCCGGATCCGCGCCGCCCGCGACCACGGCGCCGCCGGCGGTTCCCGCCCGCTCGAGTCCCTCATCGCGATGGTGTGAGGGGCGCTCACTCGCCGGCCCCGCGGGCCAGCGGCGCCTGCCACTTGCGGCGCATCGCCACGATGCGCAGGCCGAACGCCAGCACGGCCGCCGCCAGCGTCACGGGCCAGCCGTGCAGGCCGTAGGAGGACAGCGCGGCCATCGTCGCCGCCCCCACCAGGGCGGGCACGGCGTAGAGCTGCCGGTCGTGGAGCAGCGTCGGGATCTGCCCGGCCAGCACGTCGCGCAGCATGCCGCCGCCCACGGCCGTGGTGATCCCCAGCACGGTGGCGTGCAGAGGGCTGAGGCCGTACTCCATGGCCTTGGCCGTGCCGACCGAGCAGAACAGGCCGAGCCCCGCCGCGTCCAGCACGAGGATGACCGGCATCACCTTCGCGACGTGCGGATGCCAGTAGAAGACGATCACCGTCGCCGCCAGCGGCACCAGCACGTAGCCGACGCTCTGGAAGGCGGCGGGCCGGACGTTGAGGATCAGGTCGCGTACGACGCCCCCACCCAGGGCGGTGATCTCGGCGAGCATCGTCATCCCGACCACGTCGAGCCGCTTGCGCACCCCCATCAACGCCCCCGTCAACGCGAAGACGAAGATGCCTGCCAGGTCGAGAATCTCGGACACGTTGACAGTGTCCACCGCATGGCGGGTCTACCGCACGGCGGGCTCATGGTGCTCGGCCATCATCACCCGCAGTCGCCGGGTGAACATGAACAGCGCGAGTCCCGCCACGATCGCCACCAGCGCCAGCACCAGGTAGTACATCGGGTCGGACAGCACGGCGGTGAGCCGGCCCGTCTGCCCGCCGACCGCGTCGCCCACCGACACCGCGATGAACCAGACGCCGAGCATCTGCCCCTTGAACGCCTCCGGCGCCAGCTTGGCCGTCACCGACAGCCCGACCGGGCTCAGCGACAGCTCGCCGAACACCTGGATCAGGTAGACCAGCACCAGCCACCACACCGACACCCTGCCCGGCCCGGCCAGCGCCGCCGCGACCGCCATGACGACGAAGCTCGCCCCCACCATGACCAGCGCGAAGCCGAACTTCTGCGGGGTGCTCACCCGCGTGCCCAGCCGCAGCCACAACGCCGCGAACACCGGTGCGAAGATCATGATGAAGAGGGGGTTGAACGACTGCGTCGTGGCCGGCTGGATCGGGATCCCGAACAGCGACAGCTCGGTGTGGTCCTGGGCGAAGAAGAGCAGCTTGCTGGGCGCCAGATCGAAGATCATCCAGAAGATGGCCGCGGCCACGAACAGCCAGATGTACGCCTTCATCCTGATCCGCTCGTCCTGCGTGAGATTGTGGCTGCCCAGGAGGATGTAGCCGAAGTACGCGACGGGCACGAGCAGGATGATGACCGTGACCACCACGGTGAACCGGTCGACCGTGAACGTGCCGGTCGCCGCCCACCCGGCCAGCAGGGCCGCCGTCGCACCCACCGCCAGGACGAACAGGCGGCCGAACCTCCGGCGTTCCCGCGGCGACAGGCGAAGGCCCGGCTGCTCGCCCACGCCTCTGAGGGCCTTGCCGCCCCAGACGTACTGGATCAGGCCGAGCGCCATGCCGACCGCGGCGGCGCTGAAACCGAGGTGCCAGCGGTCGCCCGCGGCCAGCCAGCCGACGACGAGGGGCGCGAAGAAGGCGCCCAGGTTGATGCCGAAGTAGAACAAGGAGAACGCCGCGTCGCGTCGTGCGTCGTCGCTGTCGGCGTAGAGGCGGCCGACCATGACGGAGATGTTCGGCTTGAGCAGGCCGGTGCCGGAGATGATGAGCAGCAGGCCGAGCCAGACGAAGAACGCCGACGTCGCCGGGATCGCCATGCTGATGTGCCCCAGCATGATGACGAACCCGCCCCAGAACACCGACCTGCGCGCCCCGAGGATGCGGTCGGCGATCCACCCGCCGGGCAGTGCCACCAGGTAGATGAGCGCCGCGTAGACGCCCACGACCGCCTGGGCGGTCACGGGCGACATGCCGAGGCCCTGGTGAGCGGGCGATGCGGCCAGGAACGTGGCCAGGATCGCGCGCAGGCCGTACCAGCTGAAGCGCTCCCACATCTCGGTGCCGAACAGCGTGGCCAGGCCCCATGGGTGCCCGAAGAACGTCCTGCCGCCGCCGGTCATGCCCAGCCCTCTCCCACGGCACCGAACGTAACTGAAATATCGCTCCAGGTGAGGGACGCGGGTGTTTCCCCGCGAGCTCTTGCCGCTACCCCCGTGGTGTGGTGCGATGCATGCCATTCATGCAAGTGAATACTGACGGGAGGCGCGCGCCATGGCCGAAGTCCTCGACGTGCGGGCGGAGATCCAGCGGCAGATCGCCGGCATGACCGTCTGCCGGCAGCTCGCTCAGGCCGCCGAGCAGCACCCCGACGCACCCGCCTACTCCGATCCCGACGGCGACGGCTGGCGCACGCTGACCTACGCGCAGGCCAGGGAGCGGGTCCTGGAGATCGCCGCCGCATTCGCCGCGCTCGGGCTCCAGACCGGTGACACCGTGGCGTTCATGATGGTCAACCGCAGCGAGCACGTGCTCGCCGACCTGGGCGCCGTGCACGCGGGCGGCGCCGGCTGCACGATCTACTCGACGTTCGCGCCCGACCAGATCGCGTTCGTGGCCGGCGACGTCGGGGCGAAATACGCGGTGCTCGGCGGACCGGCCGACCTGGCCCGCTGGCAGCCCGTGCTCGACCGGCTCGACGGCCTGCGCACGATCATCATGCTGGAGGGGGCGCCCGACGGCGAGCGTTTCCTGGCGTGGACGGACTTCCTCCGGCTCGGCCGCGAACGCCTGGCCGCCGACCCCGGCCACATCGAGACGCGCTGGCGCGCGGTCACCCCCGACGACGTGGCCACCGTGTTATACACCTCCGGCACCACCGGCATGCCCAAGGGCGTGCCCCTGACGCACACGAACATCTTCTACGAGGTCGCCTCCACCGACCGGATGGCCTCGCTGCCCACCGAGGGCACCCAGATCTCCTACCTGACCTACGCGCACATCGCCGAGCGGGTGCTCAGCCTCTACCTGCCGCTGGTCAAGGCCTCCCACGTCTACTTCTGCACCGACCTGGCCAACCTGGGCGGCACGCTGGGGCAGGTCAGGCCGATGATGTTCTTCGGGGTGCCCCGGGTGTGGGAGAAGATGATGGCCCGCCTGTCAGCCGTGCTCGCCACCCAGCCGGAGGAGCAGCAGGCGGCCGTGCGCGCGGCCATGAAGGCCGGCGTCGCCTACATCGAGGCCGGCCAGCACGGCCACACCGTCACCCGCGAGATCCAGTCCGCCTACGACCAGGCCGACGCCTCCCTCCTGTCGGTCATCCGCGGCATGATCGGGTTCGACCGCGCCGTGTGGACCGCCACCGGTGCCGCGCCCCTGCCCGCCGAGGTGCAGCGCTTCTACGCCGGGCTCGGCCTCAAGGTCATCGACGTGTACGGCATGACGGAGACGACCGGCGCGTTCACCGGCAACAGCCCCACCTGCTACCGCCTGGGCAGCGTCGGCAGGGCCGAGCCCGGCGTCGAGATCCGCATCGCCGAGGACGGCGAGATCCTCACCCGCAGCCCGCTCAACACCCGCGGCTACCTCAACCGCGCGGAGGCCACCTCCGAACTCGTCGACGACGGCGGCTGGCTGCACACCGGCGACATCGGCACGGTCGACGACGACGGCTTCTACCGGGTCGTCGACCGCAAGAAGGAGCTGATCATCACCGCGGGCGGCGAGAACATCTCCCCGGCGGCGATCGAGAACCATCTCAAGGAGCACGCCCTGATCGGCCAGGCGCTCGCCTACGGCGACAACCGCCCGCACCCGGTGGCCGTGCTGACCCTCGACGGCGAGGTCGCGCCGGGCTGGGCGCGGGCGCGCGGCATCACGTTCTCCTCGCTCGCCGAGCTGGCCGGGCATCCCGAGGTGCTCAAGGAGGTGGAGGCCGCGGTCGAGGCCGCCAACGCCAAGCTCGCGCAGGTGCAGCAGGTGAAGAAGTGGGCCCTGCTCGGGGTCGAGTGGACCGCCGAGACCGAGGAGCTCACCCCGAGCCTCAAGCTCAAGCGGCGCGTCGTGCACCAGAAGTACGCCGACGTCATCGAAGGGCTCTACACCGGTCCCCGCTGAGCGGGCGGCGGCACGCACCCGGCGGACGGGCCGCTCCGAGCGGTTTTGCCAATCGGGGCGTGTGTTGTGGTCCTGGTCATGACCGGCGGGTTCCTACCGTCTCGCTCATGACCAGAAGCCTTCTTCTCGTCTCGCTAGCGGCGGGATCGCTCACAGCGGGGTCGCTCATGGCGCCCGCGCCCGCGACCTCCGCCGCGACCGAGCTCGCCATCCGATCCATCACCGTACGTCCAGCGGAGCCCGTGGTCGGCCCGAAGGGCTCCGTCCGCCTGGTGATCGAGGTGATCGCCCGGGGGACACGGGGTAAGCACGGCGTCTCCGTCAAGGTCGAACCCGGCTCCCCGCCGGCCCCGGTGCTCAGCTCGAAGACCCCGGCCGAGGACACGCCGGCGGCCACGCCGTCGCCGAGGGTCTCCGGGGCCCCGCGGCTCGCCTCCGGCGGCGAGCCCGCCGCGGAGCTCCCGGCGATGATGGCGTGGCGGGTGGGCTCGCCCGCCAGGTCCGCCACGCCGGCCTCGGCGGCGGAGGGCTGGGAGACGTGGCGTTTCCTGCCCGACAAGAGGCTGAACCGCTACTACCCCACGGGCACCTGGACGATCGCCGCCACCGCGACGGGCCGGGGGGGCACGACGGTCACCGAGTACGAGTCGTTCCAGTTCAGGCGTAACACGAAGCTCGCCTCCGTGCGGGTGGACGGGACGGCGGGCGGAAAGGTGCGGCTGCGGGGTTCGCTGACCAGGGTCGATCCGCGCGGTCTCACCGACTACGGGCCGTTCTCCAGGCAGAAGCTGGACATCCTCTGGCGTGCCGACGAATCCTCGGACTGGGAGCGCATCGGGGAGGTGCGTACCGACGCCGCCGGTTCGTTCGCCACGACGGTCTCGGGCCGTACCGGCGGATTCTGGCGCGTCCGCTATCCCGGAACGGGACATTACGCCGCAGATATCTCCAAAGTTCAACAAATCACGCAATAGCGCAGCAAACATAATTAAATCCGCGCATGGCCTAAACCGCTGTTGCCGAATCGTGATCAACTGCGTCGCAACTTTTCTTTACCCTTACGCGTCATTGGCCAATGACGTGCCCCGTCCCGGGGTGCGTTCTCAGACGGGGAAGGAATTTTGATTGTGAAGATGCGACGTCTCGCCGCCGGCCTGGCGGCGGCCGCCCTGGGCGCGACGATGGTGGCCACCGCCGCCTCGCCCGCGCTCGCCGACCCGGGCATCGACCCGGTCGCGGGCGGGCACACGAGCCTGAAGTTCGACGCGAACCCTGAGCCCGCCTGGCGGGGCCGCCCCATCACCCTTGAGGGCAAGCTCTCCGTCGAGTGCGACAAGGACTACATCAGCGGTCTGGTCTCGGTGCACCACGCCGACCACTGCAAGAGCACCGAGCGCTGGCACCGCCTGGCCTGGAAGCGGATCACGATCCTCTTCCAGCCGGCCGGCAGCGGCAAGTGGGAATACGTCGAGACGGTCAGGACCAGCCGCAGCGGCTACTTCCACACGAAGGTGCCGGCTCGCACGTCGGGCACCTGGCGCGCGGTCTTCAAGGGCGCCAGGTGGCTGGACGGCTCCGAGGGCACGGACTGGGTCCGGGTCATCGGCCACCGCCACCACCACCGCCACTAGTCACACCTCGGACGCCCGGCCTCACCAGGCCGGGCGTCCGGCATGTGCAACCGGCGATCGCCGGCCGGGCTCAGTACGACACGGCCACCTGGACGCGGTGGTGGCGGGGCGTCTCGGCCTCGTCCACCAGGGCGGCCGCGAGGTCGGCGTACGCGAACGCCGGATCGCCCTCGGCGGACGCCGGCACCTGCCCGCCCCCGATCCGGTAACGGCCCGTCCTCGCCGCGTGCTCGTCCAGGAAGACCGGCGGCGGCGCCAGCACCACCCAGTCCAGTGCCGACTCCTCGAACACCGCCAGCTCCGCCGCGTGCCCCAGCGAGAACGCGCGGGCGTCGGCGGGGAAGCCGGGCGTGTCCACGAGCCGGACCCCGGGTGAGACCTCCAGCAGGCTGCCGATGCCCAGCGCGACCAGGCGCGACACCCCGGCCCGCGCCAGCCCGTCCACCAGGGCGTGCGAGGCCGCCGTGTAGAACTCCTCCGACGGCATGTCCAGCCTGGCTGTGACCTGGATCGCCACGTCGTGATCCGCCGCCACCGCCGCCACCCGGTCGGCGTCGGTGACGTCCCCGGCGACCACCCGTACGTTCTCACCCGACAGATTCGGATATTTGGCGGGATCCCGTACTACGGCCGTCACGTCATGCCCGCGCCCGGCCGCCTCCGCCGCCACCCGCGTCCCGGCCCGTCCGCCGGCTCCGAACAGCACGAACCTGCTCATCGTCCACGCTCCGTTCTCCCGGCGACCGGACTCCCCGGCCGCCGGGAGAACGGTAGAGGGCGGGACCTCGCTTTCCGCAACGATAGTTACCTACGATGACGGGCATGGCCGAGCCTCTCGATCCGGACATGTTCTACGGATGCCCTCCTACCGCCGCGCCCATCCGCGTCGGCGACAAGTGGACCGCCAAGATCATCCGCTGTCTCGAACTGGGCCCGCGGCGTTTCACGGAGCTCCAGCGGCCGCTGCGCGGCATCACCCCCAAGGTGCTCACCGAGTCCCTGCGCGCGATGGAACGCGACGGCCTGCTCACCAGGACCGCCTACGACGAGATCCCGCCGCGCGTCGAATACGAGCTGACCGCCCTCGGCCGCAGCCTCCTCGAGCCGATGAACGCCGGCTGCGAGTGGTCCAGGAAACACCTGGCCGAGCTGATGCGCGCCCGCGAGACCTGGCACGCGGGAACGCCCTAGCCCGCCCGGGCGGGGGACAGATCGGGCAGGGTGGGAGCATGAGAGTCCTGATGCTGGGCGGTACGTGGTTCCTGGGGCGGCGCGTAGCCGAACGTCTCGCGGCCCGCGGCGACCAGATCCTCCTCGTCCACCGAGGTTCCGGCCGCTCCGCACCCGGCGTGCCGGGCGTCCACCTGCACACCGACCGTCACGACCTGGCGCGTCACGCCTCCCAGATCAAGGACTTCGCGCCGCAGGCCGTGGTCGACACCCACGCGCTCACCGGCGCAGACGTGGACACCGTCCTGCCGCTGCTGCCGCACGTGCCCACGGTGGTGCTGTCCAGCCAGGACGTGTACGAAGCGTTCACCGGCCTGCAGACGGGACGCTGCCTGGCGCCCGTGCCGATCACCGAGGACTCGGAGTTGCGCCGCGAACGCCATCCCCACCGGGGCAAAGGCTTTCCCGGCGTGCCGGACGACTACGAGAAGCTCGACGTGGAGGAGCGGTGGCTCGCCCGCGGCGCCGTCGTCCTGCGGCTGCCGCTGATCTACGGCCCGCACGACTGGCAGCGCAGGGAGGAGCCGATCCTGCGCCGCGTCCGCGCCGGCCGCGACCGCATTCCGGTCGGCGCCGCCAACCTGCTCTGGACGAAGGGCTACGCCGACGACCTGGCGACCGGCGTCCTGTCCGCCCTCGACCACCGCTCCGCCGACGGCCTGGCCGTCAACCTGGGGGAGACGGCCACGGTGACGATGGGCGCCTGGTTCGAGCAGATCCTCGGCGCCGCCGGTTCGCGGGCCCGGCTGGAACGGGTGCCGGACGACCGCATCCCGTCCGACCTGGCGCTGTCAGGTGCGCCCGCCCAGCATCTGGTGGTGTCCGTGGCCCGTGCCCGGGCACTGCTCGGGTGGGAGCCGGGCGACCCCGCCGCGCACGTCGCCGAGTCGGTGCGCTGGCATCTGGCCCACCCGCCGCAGGACGCCTGGACGGACGAGGACACCGCAGCGGATGACGCCGCCCTCGCCGGCTGAGACGGGGCCCGGTTCGCGTACCAAGGAGGAATCGATCAAGATGGGAATGTGTTGTCGTGGCAGAGAGGGGCGATGGGAAGCGCCTCCCGGCATGCGTCATAGTCTGGTCCCCTGGCGAACGAACAGGAGGTGACGCCCCATGTTGCGAGACTCGTTCGGACGGGTGGCGACTGATCTGCGGGTGTCCCTCACGGACAAGTGCAATCTGCGCTGCACCTACTGCATGCCGCCGGAAGGGCTCGACTGGCTCCCCAACCCGCAACTGCTCACCGCCGACGAGATCGTCCGCCTGGTGACGATCGGCGTCGAGCGGCTGGGCATCACCGAGGTGCGCTACACCGGCGGCGAGCCCCTTCTCAGGCGCGAGCTGGCCGACGTCGTCGCCCGCACCACCGCGCTCACCCCCAGGCCGCAGGTGTCGCTCACCACCAACGGCATCGGCCTGGCCCGCCTGGCCGGCGCGCTGGCCGGCGCGGGGCTCGACCGGGTCAACGTCTCGCTCGACACGCTCGACCCGGGCACGTTCAAGCGGCTCGCGCACCGTGACCGGCACGCCGACGTGATCGCCGGGCTGGCCGCGGCCGACGGGGCGGGCCTGCGGCCCGTGAAGGTCAACGCGGTCCTCATGCGCGGCGTCAACGACCACGAGGCGGTGCCGCTGCTGCGCTGGTGTCTCGACCAGGGCTACGAGCTGCGCTTCATCGAGCAGATGCCGCTCGACGCGCAGCACGGCTGGAGCCGCGAGGGCATGGTCACCGCCGACGAGATCCTCGACCTGCTGTCCGCGTCGTTCGACCTGAAGGCCGACGACCTGGAGGAGCGCGGCAGCGCGCCCGCCGAACGGTTCCTCGTGGACGGCGGGCCGGCGCGGGTGGGCGTGATCGGCTCGGTGACGCGCCCGTTCTGCGGCTCCTGCGACCGGGTCAGGCTCACCGCCGACGGCCAGGTGCGCAACTGCCTGTTCGCCACCGAGGAGTCCGACCTCAAGACCGCCATGCGCGCGGGCGCGTCCGACGACGAACTGGCCGAGAGGTGGGTGGCGGCGGTCGCGCGCAAGCGCGCCGGGCACGGCATCGACGACCCGTCCTTCCTCCAGCCCGCCCGCCCCATGTCCGCCATCGGCGGCTAGCCCCCGGCGACGCGACCGGTGGCGGTTGTCCATGGACACCGGAACGCGAGCCGCCGCGACACGGCATCCGGCCCTCGGGACGTGAGCCGCCGCGACACGGCATCCGCCCGTCCCGGCCGCGGCACGTGCTTGAGGGGCTCCTGGGCCGCCTCTTCGAGGCGGGTGGTGCCCGTACCCCCGGTGGGGTGCGGGCGGAGGAAGTGGTGACGTGCGGGACGGTTTCGAGCTGGGGGTGAGGGCGTGGACTTCGACGCGGTGATCCTGGCCGGGGGAGCGGCGCGCAGGCTGGGCGGAGCGGACAAACCCGGCCTGACCGTGGGCGGACGTACCCTGGTCGAGCACGTGGTCGCGGCCGCCGCGGGCGCGAGGAAGACGATCGTGGCCGGCCCCGAGCGTCCGATCCCGGGCGTCGTGTTCGTCAGGGAGGATCCCCCGCGCGGCGGCCCCGTGCCCGCGCTCGCCGCCGGCCTGAACGAGGTCACCGCGCCGCGGGTGGTGCTGCTCGCCGGTGACCTGCCCTTCATGACGGCGGCCCACGTGGCGGCCATGCTCAGGGCCGCCGGGCCGACGGGCGGGGCCGTGCTGGTGGACGCGGGAGGGCGCGAGCAGTGGCTGGCCGGCGCGTGGCCGGCCGCCGAGCTGAAGGCGGCTCTCGCGGACTATCGGGGACGCTCGCTCAAGGGCCTGCTGGCCCCGCTCGTGACGGTGCGCCTGGCGCTGCGCGGGCGGCCGTGGTTCGACTGCGACACAATGGACGACCTGGAGGAGGCTCGTATGAACGTGCTCAACGAATGGACCGCCCTGGCCTGCAAGGAACTCGGCATCGACCCGGCCACCGTGGACCGTGACCTGATTCTCGACCTGACCAAGGAGGTCGCCCACGGGGTCGCCAGGCCGGCCGCGCCCCTGACCGCCTATCTGCTCGGGCTCGCCCAGGGCGCCGGCACCGCACCCGAGGACGCGGTCACCAAACTGATCACATTGGCGAAAAACTGGTCGCAGGCGACCACCGAGACGTTGACCGACGACTGACACTCGAACGAACTGTTGAAGTCAATCCCCCTGCCCCCCTGAAAGTTTCCTGTGAAATGTGGGGCAGGAGGGGTGTAAACGATTTCGGGAAAGCAGTCCTATCCGACTCGCCCGACGGCGTCGCGCTGATCAAAAACTTCCGGAAAGGGGCGACGCCGGGTGGTTACGGGGGCAAACCACCCGGCGTCGCTTCATCGGCGTTCCGACGGGGGCCCGGAACGCCGGCACCAGCACTCCGACGGGGGACCGGAGCGCTTGGCTAAAGCGTACACCTACAACCCATGGGATGCGTCAAGACTTAGTCACGACCCGATCTCGCGTCGATGCAGCGGTATCTCGGTTTGGTTAGCCTCCGGCGACTGAAAGGTAGGAGGCGGGACGGCCTGGCCCCTCTCATTGGCCCCGATTACGGCTATGTATGGCAAAAAGACCGCGCCGGCGATGAACAGCAGCCGGTACGGCCACGGAAGCGGGACCACGACCGCCAGGATCAGGCAGATCGTCCGGAGGCCCATCTTGATGAGGTAGCTGACCTCACGTTTGCGGATGTCCGCGGTCAGCGACGGCCTGGCGTCGGTGACGGCGTGGACGTCCGGCTTCTTGCGCCACCCCTTCATACCTTCCACGGTAGACCTCGGATGAGCAGGGCGCGACGGCGCCCCCGGACACGGACGCGGGTCATGCGACCATGGCCTTCGAGTAAGGAGGATGGGGAGATGACGGACCGTACGTACCGGGTCACCGAGATCGTCGGCACCTCCGGGGAGAGCGTCGACGAGGCGATCCGCAACGGCCTCAGGAGGGCCGCACAGACGCTGCGCCATCTCGACTGGTTCGAGGTGACGGAGATCCGCGGCCACCTCGACGCCGGCGAGGTCGCGCACTTCCAGGTCGGCATGAAGGTGGGCTTCCGCCTGGAAGACGCCTGAGCGCCGGGCGCCACCGGCTAGATTGGCCCACGTGAACGGTGAGTTCCGCATCCTGCTCGTGTGCACGGCGAACATCTGCCGTTCCGCCATGGCGGAGGTGATCACCAGGGCGATGCTCGCCGGCACGGGCCTGCCCGCCGCCACGGGGAGCGCGGGGGTGCACGCCCTGACCGGCCATCCGATGGCGCCGCACGCGCTCGCCACGCTCGCCCGGCTGGGCCTCGACGGCCGGGCGCACCGGGCCAGGCAGCTCGACCCCGAGCTCGTCAGGTCGGCCGACCTGCTGCTGACGATGGAGGCCGGGCACGCCGCCGTCGCGGTCGGGCTCGACCCGGCCGCCACGCCGAAGACGTTCACGCTGCCCGAGTTCGCCGCGCTCGCGGCGGGCACGGAGCAGCGCCACCACCGATCCGACACCGCGCAGCGCGCGCGGGCGATCGTCGAGTCGGCCGCCGGACGGCGCCGCCGGCGGCCCGCGCCCGACGTGCGCGACCCCTACGGAGGCCCGCCCGAGGGCTACGACACGTGCGCGAAGGCGCTCGGCGAGTCGCTCAGCCACACCCTGGGCGCCCTCCTGGGCCCCCGCTGAGCCCGCCCGTCCCCGGCAGGCGGCGGGCGGGCGGCGCGGGTCAGCTCGCCTGGCTCACCGTGGACATGTTGAAGTCGGGCACCCACACCGGCGGCATGACCGTGTTCTGGAAGTAGTCGCCCCACTCCCTCGGCAGCGTGCGCTCGCTCGCGCCCACCTCAGCAAGCCTTCCCAGCAGGTCGACGGGGCTCTCGTTGAAGCGGAAGTTGTTCACCTCGCCCACGATCTCGCCGTGCTCGACCAGGTAGACGCCGTCACGGGTCAGCCCGGTCAGCAGGAGCGTCTGGGGGTCGACCTCGCGGATGTACCACAGGCACGTGACCAGGAGCCCGCGCCTGGTGGAGGCGATCATCTCGTCCAGCGACCTGCCGTCACCGGGACCCGACAAGATCAGGTTGTCGATCCCCGGCGTCGCCGGGAGCCCGCTCAGCCCTGCCGAGTAGCGGGTCTGCAGCAGCGCGTCGAGGCGGCCGTCGGTGATCCAGCCGGTCGGCCCCAGCGGCAGCCCGTTGTCGAAGACCGAGCTGTCCCTGTCGGAGGCGTGGGCCGCCACGAACGGCGCACACCCGATGCCCGGCGCCCCCGGGTCGCTCGACAGAGAGACGGGCAGCGTGGCCAGTTGCTCGCCCACCCGGGTGCCCCCGCCGCGCCTGGCGAACACCGAACGCCCGTCCAGCGCGTCGCGCGCGCCCGACGACCAGTACATGTAGATCATCAGGTCGGCCACCGCGCTCGGCGGCAGCAGCGTCTCGTAGCGGCCCGCGGGCAGGTCGACCCGTGTCCTGGCCCACTCCAGCCGCTGCGCCAGCGTGGACCCGAGCGCCGCCACGTCGACGTCGGTGAAGTCGGGTGTGGACACGCCGGTCCACGCGGAACGCTTCATGTCGGCGGACTTGGCGTTGAGCTCGACCTTGCCGGCCGGCTGGTCGTGGCGCAGCCGCAGGCCCGTGGACGAGCCGAGGAAGGTCGTGGTCACCTTGTGCTGGGCGAACCCGTACAGCTTGCCTCCGGCCGCCTCCGCGTCGGCGAACGCGTCGCCGAGCGCGGGGGCGAACGCCCCGAACACCCCGATGTCGGTCGGTCGTACCGGCTCGCTCCAGTCAGGCGAGGCGGGGACGCCCGCCACGAGGTCGCGGGCGTCCTCGGCGGGCTGGGCCTCGCGAGCCGCCGCGTCGGCCGCCGCCACCACACCGGCGAGCTGGTCCTCGCGTACGGCGGACCGCGACACCACTCCCACGCCCTGCCCCGCGATCGAGATCACGGTGAGCCGCGACGAGCGGGCGACGCCGTTCGTGGTCAGCGTGTTGCCCGCGAAGCGCAGGTTGGCCGTGGAGCCCTCGTCCACCAGCACCACGCAGCCGTCATTGCGGGAGAGCTCCAGCGCCCTCTCCACCATCTCCTGAGGGGATATGAGGCTCTCCACCGGCCCGCGCCCGCCGGTCAGCTCGCCGTGCTCGTTCACTTGCCGCCCTCCTGCACCGTGTTGAGGATCCGCACGGCCCTGAAGAGCGCCGCCGGGCAGCCGTGGCTGACCGGCGCGACCTGCCCCGGCTGGCCCTTGCCGCAGTTGAACGCACCGCCGAGCACGTACGTCTGCGGCCCGCCCACGGCCTCCATCGACTGCCAGAAGTCGGTTGTCGTCGCCTGGTAGGCGAAGTCTCTGACCTGACCGGCCAGCTTCCCGTGCGAGATCTTGTACGCCCGCTGCCCCGTGAACTGGAAGTTGTAGCGCTGCATGTCGATCGACCAGCTCTTGTCGCCGACGATGTAGAGGCCCCGTTCGACGCCCGCGATGAGCTCGTCGGTGGAGGGCCCGCCGGGCGCCGGCACCAGCGACACGTTGGCCATGCGCTGGATCGGCATGTGACCGGGGGAGTCGGCGAACGCGCAGCCGTTGGACCGCCCGAACCCCTTCATCAGCGCCATCCGCCGGTCGAGCTGGTAGCCGACCAGGATGCCGTCCCTGACGATGTCGAAACTCTGCCCCTGCACGCCCTCGTCGTCGTAGCCGATCGTGGCCAGGCCGTGCGTGACCGTGCGGTCGCCGGTCACGTTCATCAGCGGTGAACCGTAGACCAGCTCGCCCAGCTGGTCGAACGTGGCGAAGCTGGTGCCGGCGTAGGCCGCCTCGTAGCCGAGCGCCCGGTCGAGCTCGGTCGCGTGGCCGATCGACTCGTGGATCGTCAGCCACAGGTTGGACGCGTCGATCACCAGGTCGTAGTCCTCGGCCTCGACCGAGGGCGCGGCCAGCTTCTCCGCCAGCAGCTCGGGCAGCCTGGCCAGCTCGCCCCGCCAGTCCCAGCCCGTGCCCGTCAGATATTCGTAGCCCCTGCCGACCGGCGGCGCGAGGGTCGACATGTCGTCGAACCCGCCCTCGGCCGCCTTCATCGCGTTGAGCCTGGGATGCACCCGCACCCGCTGCTGCGTGGTCACCGTGCCGGCCGTGTCGGCGTAGAACTTCTGCTCCTTGACCTGCAGCAGCCGCGCCGAGACGTGGTCGGCCCCCTTCAGCAGCCCGGCCGACCAGTCGGCCAGCAGGCCCACCTTGTCGGCCGGCGCCACCTCGAACGGGTCGACGTCGTACGCCGACACCCACACGGTGTCGGCGTGCACCGGCTCCGGGGCCAGCTCGATGGGCTCCCTGTTGATCGGGGCGCTCACCTCCGCCACCCGCACCGCCTGCTCGGCCACCGCCGCGGCGGCCTCGGGGGTCAGGTGGATGCCGGCGGCGAACCCCCACGTGCCGCCCTTGACGACGCGCACGGCGTAGCCCAGGTCGTCGGCGTCCATGGAGCCTTCGAGCCGGGCGTCATAGAGGCTCAGCGTCTCGGCCCTGACGCGTTCGAGCCGGAAGTCGGCGTGCTCGGCGCCGAGGTCGCGGGCACGTTGCAGGGCGGCGTCCGCGAGCTGCCGCAGCGGCAGCTCCAGGAAGTCGGGATCGATCTGGCGCATGTCCACGATCCTAACCCTGCGATCTTGTACCACCCGGACAAGCGCATACCCGCCGGTAGGAGATAGCGTCAGGTGTCATGGCACGCTCTGTACTCGTCACCGGAGGCAATCGCGGCATAGGCCTCGCGATCGCCCGTGAACTCTCCGCGGCAGGCGACGCCGTCGCGGTCACCTACCGCTCAGGGGAGCCGCCCGAGGGCCTGTTCGGCGTGCGCTGCGACGTCACCAGCATGGCCGACGTCGAGGCCGCCTTCGACAAGGTGGAGGCCGAGCACGGCCCGGTCGAGGTCGTGGTCTCCAACGCCGGCATCACCAAGGACACCTTGCTGGCGATGATGCAGGAGGAGACCTTCACCGACGTCATCGACGCCAACCTCACCGGGGCCTACCGCGTCGCCAAGCGGGCCATCAGGCCCATGATGCGGCTCAAGCGCGGCCGGATCGTCCTCATCTCCTCGGTCATCGGCATGAGCGGCCAGGCCGGGCAGGCCAACTACGCCGCCTCCAAGGCCGGCCTCATCGGCTTCGCCCGCTCCATGGCCCGCGAATACGGCTCGCGCAACATCACGGTCAACGTCGTCTCGCCCGGCTTCGTCGCCACCGACATGACGGCAGACCTCGACCAGGAGCAGATCGTGGCGCGCATCCCGCTCGGGCGCCAGGCCAGCCCCGAGGAGGTCGCGCGCGTCGTGCGCTTCGTGGCCAGCGACGACGCCTCCTACATCACCGGGGCCGTGATCCCCGTCGACGGCGGACTCGGGATGGGGCACTGACATGGGCATTCTCGAAGGCAAGCGGATTCTCGTGACGGGCGTGCTCACCGACGCCTCGATCGCGTTCAACGTCGCCAAGCTGGCGCAGGAGGAAGGCGCCACGGTGGTGCTCACCGGGTTCGGCCGGCTGAGCCTGGTCGAGCGCATCGCCAGGCGCCTGCCGTCGCCGGCCCCCGTGCTGGAGCTCGACGTCCAGGACACCGAGCACCTCGACACGCTCGCGGCCCGGGTCGGGGAGCACGTCGACGGTCTCGACGGCGTGGTCCACTCGATCGCCTTCGCCCCGCAGAGCGCTCTGGGCGGCAACTTCCTCAACACCTCGTGGGACGACGTCGCGACCGCCGTGCAGGTGTCGACCTACTCGTACAAATCGCTGGCGGTCGCCTGCCTGCCGCTCATGAAGGAGGGCGGCTCCCTCGTCGGCCTCGACTTCGACGCCTCCAAGGCGTGGCCGGTCTACGACTGGATGGGCGTGGCCAAGGCGGGCCTGGAGTCCTGCAACCGCTACCTCGCCCGCGACCTGGGCAAGCACAACATCCGCGTCAACCTGGTGGCGGCCGGTCCGCTGCGCACGATGGCCGCCAGGTCGATCCCGGGCTTCAAGGAGTTCGAGGACAGCTGGCCGGAGAAGGCCCCGCTGGGCTGGGACCTGTCCGACACGGTCCCGGCGGCCAGGGCGTGCGTGGCGCTCATGTCCGACTGGTTCCCGGCGACGACGGGCGAGATCGTCCACGTGGACGGCGGCGTCCACGCCATCGGCGGCTGAACCACCCGCCGGCGCTCAGGCGCGACGGCGGCGCTCACGGAGACGGCCGCCATCGCCGCGGGTCGGTCGAGGCCGACGCCGGCGGTGGGGCCTGGGGGTGCTGCTCAGGCCGTGCGGTGGCGGCCGTTGCCGGCGCGGGCCGGCTCGAAGGGGATCGACTCGGCGGGTTCGTTGCGGCTGCGGCGCTGCTGGACGATGCGGGCGGCGAGCACCGCCGACCCCAGCAGCGCGATGGTCAGCGCCGTGCCCAGCACGTCGGAGGCTGGCGGGCTGGGCCGCACGACCCGCTGTTGCTGCATCGGCACGGTCAGCTCGTGCGCGAACGGGTTGGGCCACAACAGGTCGACCCGCGGCTCCTCCGGGTCGGCCCGCTTCTTGTCGGCCAGCGGCCGGCGCGTGTCCATGAGCTGCGGCCGGCTCTCGGGCCTGCGCGTCCTCGACGTGCTGGGCACGGACGAGGAGTCCTTCTGTCCCGCGCGCGGCCGCGCCGGGCGCCTGGCCGAGGACGTGCGCGGTGGCGACAGAGTGCTGTGGACCTCGCCGTCCGCGCAGGCCGGCTCCGGCAGGCATCCGTCATCGGAGGGCTCCCGCTCCTGCTCACTCGCCCTGGGCGACGGCGACGGGGGCGGCTCGATCGTCCTGGTGGTCTTCGGCCTGGCGGTCGGCACGACCGTGCCCACCCTGCCGAGCACCTCGTCGGTGGTCTTGTCGAGGCCGTCGGTCACCTTGCCGGTGACCCCGCCTGTCAGGGTGTCGACCGTGCCGGTCACCGCACCCACGACGTCGCACAGCGTGTTGGTCACCCCTGAAAGCAGGCCGCCGCCCCGCGTGCAGTCCTGGGTGGCGGCCGCCGCGGCCGGTGCCGCCACCGGAACGGCCCCCAACGCCACCGCGAGAACTCCAGCCGAGATCGCGGTCCTGCTCCCCATCCGTCCCCTCCTGCGTTGCCTCAGGGAGAAATCCTGATGGACATCCCCGGTCGGACGCAGGCGTTTGACGGGTAAAGTTGCGATTCGGTATCGACTAGTGATACACGAGAGAGTCTCTCGTTCCCGGTCAGTCGAGTGACGACACGTCATCGAGGGCCTCTCGGATCTCTATGGGCAGCACCACGTCTTCGGCGGGCAGGATGCCCTTGAGCTGCGCGTGTGTACGCGCTCCGACGATGGCGGAGGCGACGCCGGGCTGGTCGCGCACCCACGACAGCGCCACCGCCAGGGGCGAGACGCCGAGCCCATCGGCGGCGGTCATGACCGATTCGACCACGCGCCGGCTGCGCTCGTCGAGATAAGGGCGGACGAAGTCGGCGAAGTGCGGGGTGGCGGCGCGCGAGTCGCCGGGGACACCGGCGCGGTATTTGCCCGTCAGCACCCCCCTGCCCAGCGGCGACCAGGCCAGCATGCCCACGCCGAGGTGTCTTGCGGCGGGCAGCAACTCGCGCTCGGGCTCGCGGGCCAGCAGCGAGTATTCGGCCTGCGCCGAGGTGATCGGGATGCGGCCGGGGATCATCTTCTGGGTGACCGCGGCTGCGGCCAGTTGCCAGCCGGCGTAGTCGCAGACGCCGGCGTAGACGGCGCGGCCGGAGGAGACGATCGCGTCGAGCGCGGCCAGCGTCTCCTCCAGCGGCACCTCGGCGTCGTAGGTGTGCAGCTGCCAGAGGTCGACGTAGTCGAGCCCGAGCCGGTTGAGCGAGTCGTCGACGGCGGCGATCAGGTGGCGCCGTGAGGCGTCGCGGGGCCGCCGGCCCGTGGGGGTGACCACGGCCTTGGTGGAGATCACCAGCTCGGAGCGCGGCACCGAGTCGCGCAACATGCGCCCCAGCAGCCGCTCGGAGTCGCCGCCGGTATAGACGTCGGCCGTGTCGACGAGGTTGCCGCCCGCGTCGAGGAACGTGCGGAGCTGGGCGGCCGCCTCGTCCGCGTCGGTGTCACGCCCCCAGGTCATCGTGCCGAGCCCCAGCCTGGACACCGACAGTCCGCTGTGGCCGACATAGCGCTGCTCCATGATCCCGCCAGATTACCAACAAGAAACCTGCTCAGCAGGCTGCCGCTCCGCTGTTGTCGGTGGTCAGGGCTGTAGCGGCGGCCCGCCATGCCGTTTTCTCATCGGCCGGCCGGAGATCTGCTGGGCGGGTTGTGGTCCGCGGCCCGTAGGGGGAGGGGCGGCCCCGCGTGCGGCCGGGCGGCGGCGCCGCGGGCGCCGGCCCGGGGCGGGGGCCCGGGGCGGGGGCCCGGGGCGGAGGCGCAGCCGTTGTGATCGACTGTGGACGGCGCCTGCGACACTGGCAGGGTGACCACGTTGCTTCTCGCCCGGCACGGGCTGACGGATCTCACAGGGCCGGTGCTGGCCGGCCGTACTCCGGGGGTGCACCTGAGCGAGGCGGGCAGAGCGCAGGCCGCGGCGCTCGCCGGGCGCATCGCGGGCGTCGGTCTCGACGCCATCGTCTCCAGCCCGCTCGAACGGTGCCGGGAGACTGCCCAGGCGGTCGCCGACGGGCGCGCGGCGGAGGTGGTGATCGACGAGCGGTTCATCGAGTGCGGTTATGGCGAGTGGACCGGGCGGCCGCTGAAAGAGCTCGCCCGCGAGCCGCTGTGGCAGGTCGTCCAGGCGCATCCGAGCGCGGTGGCCTTCCCCGGCGGGGAGGCGCTGACGGCGATGCAGCATCGGGCGGTCGCGGCGGTCAGGGAGTGGAACGAGCGGGTCGGGGAGAAGGGTGTCTACCTGGTCTGCAGCCACGGCGACGTGATCAAGGCGATCGTCGCGGACGCTCTGGGCCTCCACCTCGATCACTTTCAGCGGATAACAGCCGATCCTGGAGCGCTCACCGTCATTCGCTATGCGCCGCTACGTCCCTTTGTGCTCAGGCTTAACGATATGGGGGAATTGAGGCTTCCCGAGGATTCGGAGGAGAAAGACGGGGGAGAAAACATCACCGGGAGCGATGCTGCCGTCGGCGGCGGACCCGGAACCACGTAAGGTCAGGCTATGCCGGTCTTCGACTACGACCCACCAGAGAGGTTCGTCGCCGGTGCCTTGGGGCAGCCGGGCGCGCGGGTCTTTTTTCTGCAGGCCAGGGCCGAGGGCAGACTGACCACGGTGGCGCTGGAGAAGTTGCAGGTCGCCGCGCTGGCGGGCAGGCTCGACGAGCTGCTCGACGAGGTGTTGCGCCTCAGCGGGGGCGCCGCGCACGTGCCCGCGCTGGCGCCCGCCGACCTGGCCGACGACGCGCCCCTGGACGTGCCGGTCGCGGAGGATTTCCGGGTGGGGACCATGGCGCTCGCCTGGGACTCGGACAGGTCGCAGGTGGTGATCGAGGCGCAGGAGGCCGTCGACGAGGACGACCTCGACGGCCCCGACCCCGCGGTGCTGCGCGTGCGCATCAGCGCCGGGGCCGCCCGGGCCTTCACCCAGCGAGCGCTGCAGATCGTCGCGGCGGGCCGCCCGCCGTGTCCCCTGTGCAGCCAGCCGCTCGACGCGGCCGGTCACGTGTGCGTCCGTCTGAACGGCTACCGCGGGGGTGAGGCGGCTTCATGACCGCTCCTGAGAGCGAACCGGCCGTCAAGTCGTCCCAGCCGCCGCCCCTGCACGAGGACGAGGCGCACGCGCTCCTGCGTGACGGCCGCCTGGAGGTGGCCGGCCGTCTGGTCGAGGCGACCAACATGACGCTCTACTGCTCGGTCAAACTGGGCTCCCGCACGGCGGCCTGCGTCTACAAGCCCGTACGCGGTGAGCGCCCGCTGTGGGACTTCCCCGACGGCACCCTGGCCGCCCGAGAGGTGGCCGCCTACGAGGTGTCCCAGGCGACCGGCTGGCGCGTCGTGCCGCCCACGGTCTACCGCGACGGCCCTTTCGGGCCGGGCATGTGCCAGCTCTGGATCGACACCGAGCGGGAGATCGACCTCATGCGGCTGGTCAAGAGCCGCAACCCGGTCGTGCGCCGGATGGCGGTGTTCGACGCCGTGGTCAACAACGCCGACCGCAAGGGCGGTCACCTGCTGCCGCTGCCCACCGGCCACGTCTACGGCGTCGACCACGGGGTCTGCTTCTCCGTCGAGGACAAACTGCGTACGGTGCTGTGGCAGTGGCGCGGCAAGCCGCTGGCCCGCGAGGCGGTGGCGGTGCTGGCCAAGCTGGAGCGCGACCTCGAGTCGGGATCCCTCGGGCGCAGGCTGCGCGAGCTGCTCACACCGGCGGAGGTGGAGGCCACCTGGCAGCGCGTCAGGCGGCTGCTCGACACCGGCGTGCACCCCTACCCGCCGGAGGGCTGGCCAGCCATCCCCTGGCCGCCGATCTGACCCGACCCCGGGCGTCACGCGACTTGGGGCGTTGATTACCCTTTGCCCATGTGCACGCTGATCGTGAGAACCGGGCGGCCGCTGACGCTCATGGGCGTGAGAGACGAGTTCACCGACCGTCCGTGGGAGGGCCCGGGCGAGCACTGGCCCGAATACCCTGGCGTGATCGGCGGGCGCGACCTCAAGGCCGGCGGCACCTGGCTGGCCGTCAGCCCGGCGGCCCGCCGCGCCGCCGCCCTGCTCAACGGCCGCGGCCGGGCCGCGCGGGAGACCACGAAGATCTCCCGGGGCGACCTGGCGCTTCGGGCCGCGTACGGCGGCGACTTCCCCGATGCCGACCTGACCCGCTACGACCCCTTCCATCTGGTGCTGGCCGACCTGTCGCGGGTGCGGCTGGTCAGCTGGGACGGCGAGCGGCGCACTGAAGGCGAGCTGCCCGAGGGCACCAGCATGGTGGTCAACGCGGGCCTGGATCCGGAAGACGAGCGGGTGCTGGCCTACCTACCCAGATTCGCGGAGACGAGCGCCTGGCGCGAGCTGGCCGCGGCGGAGCCGTCCTCCGACCCGGGCGCGCTCATCGTCCGGCACGAGCTGGCCGACGGCCGCGTCCTCGCCTCCCTTTCGGTGATGGAGGTCAAGATCGATGCCGGCGGCGTGACGTACGACTTCACCGACCTGACCGCAGATCGGGACGGATAGGCTCGAAGACATGCGATCGTGGTCTGCCCCGAACATACCCAAGCTCCCTGGTGAGAGCATCCCGCTGCGTCTCCACGACACCTCCGCGAAGCAGGTCAGGCAGACCGATCCGGGGCCGACCGCCAGGATGTACGTCTGCGGCATCACCCCCTACGACGCCACCCATCTCGGCCACGCCAACACCTACCTCGCCTTCGACCTCGTCGGCCGGTTGTGGCGCGACGCGGGCCACGAGGTGCACTACACGCAGAACGCGACCGACGTGGACGATCCGCTGCTGGAACGGGCCACGCAGACCGGCGTCTCCTGGCGCGAGCTGGCGGAGCGGGAGATCGAGCTGTTCCGCGGCGACATGGAGGCGCTGCGGATCGTGCCGCCCCGCGAGTACGTCGGCGTGACCGAGGTCGTCGACCAGGTGGCGGGTCTGATCGCCAGGCTCTCCGCCAAGGGCGTCACCTACGACCTCGACGGCGACGTCTACTTCAGCGTGGCCGACGCGCCCAAGTTCGGACAGGTGTCCGGCTACGACGAGGACGAGATGCTGGCGCTGTTCGCCGAGCGCGGCGGCGACCCCGACCGGCAGGGCAAGCGGCACCCGCTCGACTGGCTGTTGTGGCGCGCCGAGCGGCCCGGCGAGCCCGCCTGGGACTCGCCTCTCGGCAGGGGCCGGCCCGGCTGGCACATCGAGTGCACCGCGATCGCCCTCGACAGCCTGGGCGCGGGCTACGACGTGGCCGGCGGCGGCTCCGACCTGATCTTCCCGCACCACGAGTGCGGCGCCTCGGAGGGCCACGCGGCCACGGGGGAGTGGCCCTTCGCCAAGTTCTACACGCACGCGGGCATGGTGGCGCTCGACGGCGAGAAGATGTCGAAGTCGAAGGGCAACCTGGTCTTCGTCTCCAAGCTGCGCGAGCAGCACGACCCGATGGCGGTCCGGCTCGTGCTGCTGGCCCACCACTACCGCGCTGACTGGGAATACGTGCCCGAGCTGATGGCCGAGGCCGAGCGCAGGCTGGAGCTGTGGCGCCGGGCCACGGCGCTGCCGTCGGGACCGCGCGCCGAGGAGCTTTTGGCCACGGTGCGCGAGCGGCTGGCCGACGACCTCGACGCGCCGGGCGCGCTGGCCGCCGTCGACGCCTGGGCATCCGGGGCGCTGGCCGGCGAAGGCCCGGACACCGGCGCGCCGGGCCTGGTCAGGGACCTGGTGGACGCCCTGCTCGGGGTGCAGCTCTAGCAGGCGCCTCGCGGGTGCCTCGCTAGGTGAGGCAGCCCCTGGCGGGGGTGACCTCGGCCGACATGTTGCGCTCCATCATGCGCAGCGCCGCCAGCCCGAGGTCGCGGTGGATGGCCGCCACGCAGTCCGGCGGCACCATGATCGAGTAGTGCCTGATGTACGCGTCCAGCGCGCTGTACAGGATGCACTGCTCGGTCACCTGGCCCGCCAGCAGGACCGTGTCCGTCCCCAGCTGCCCGAGCAGGTACTCCAGCGGTGTCCCGAAGAACGCGCTGTGCCGCACCTTCGGCAGGAAGGAGCAGTCCGCCGGGGGCACGATCGGCTCGACCAGGTCCGGCCGGTGACCGCCGAGCGCCCGCGCCACCAGGTCCTCCCGGGTCGCGGTGAAGTCGCCGTAGTTGTCGTTGACGTAGATCAGGTCCACGTCGTCGCGCGATCGTGCCCGGCCGACGAGCTCGACCAGCGGGGGCAGGATCGGCTGGACGGCGCGCTCCAGCTGCTCGGCGTCCGCGTGCTCGTACGGGTTGAGCATGTCGACGACGACCATCGCGGTCCTGGCCATGATCAGACCTGGAGCTGTTCGAGCTGGTCCATCGAGGCCAGCTCGGCGGTGAACCACTCGATCGTGCGCCTGAGCCCTTCGGCCGCCGGCACCCGCGCCCGCCAGCCGAGCTGCTCGGCAGCCAGCGACGTGTCGGGCCGCCTGACCCGGGGATCGTCGGCGGGACGGTCGATGAAGACGATCTCCGACGACGACCCGGCCAGCTCCTTGATCATCGTGGCCAGCTCCAGCATGGTCAGCTCGTCCGGGTTGCCGATGTTGACCGGGCCGCCGAAGTGGCTGCGGGCCATCGCGAGGATGCCCGACACGGTGTCGTCCACGTAGCAGACCGAGCGCGTCTGGGAGCCGTCCCCGGTGATCGTGATCGGCTCGCCCTTCAGCGCCTGCCTAATGAACGTCGGGATGGCCCGGCCGTCGAACGGGCGCATGCGGGGCCCGTAGGTGTTGAAGATGCGCACGATCCCGGTGTCGGTGCCGCGCGAGTGGCGGTAGGCGGTGGTCAGCGACTCGGCGAAGCGCTTGGCCTCGTCGTAGACGCTGCGCGGGCCGACCGGGTTCACGTTGCCCCAGTACGTCTCGCGCTGCGGATGCTCCAGCGGGTCGCCGTACACCTCGCTGGTGGAGGCCAGCACGAACCTGGCGCCCTTCTCCCTGGCAAGCCCCAGCGCGTGCAGCGTGCCGGCGCTGCCCACCCGCAGGGTCTCGATCGGGTAGCGCAGGTAGTCGGCCGGCGAGGCGGCCGAGGCGAAGTGCAGCACGAGGTCCAGCCGGTCGGGCACGTGCACGTATCCGGTCAGGTCGCACTCGATCAGCCGGAACTCCGGCCGGTCCATCAGATGCTCGACATTGCGCGGCCCGCCGGTGAGGAAGCTGTCCATGCAGACCACCTCCGCACCCTCGTCCAGCAGCCGCTCGCACAGGTACGAACCGAGGAAGCCTGCGCCCCCCGTGACCAGAGCCCTCATGACGTGACCTCCAAGGCAGCGTCGACGACTTCGGAAACTTCGATCTTCAACAGGCCGGGATCCGGCCGCTCGCCGTGCGGGTCCCCGTTCCGCCCGGCCCACAGGGCCACGTGGCGCCAGCCGGGCGGCGGCCCCCACAGGGCGGGGGAGACCGGCCCGAACAGCACCACCGACGGGACGCAGAACGCCGTCGCCAGGTGCGCGACCCCGGTGTCGCCGCACACCACCAGCCGCGACCGGCTGACCAGGTCGACCAGGTCGGCCATGGTGGTCCGCCCGGCCAGCACCCGCTCAGGCGGCAGCCCCGCCAGCTCGGCGACCCGCCTGGCCAGCGGCGTCTCCTCGGCGTTCCCCGTGACGACCACGTCGTCCAGCGCGGCGGCGACCTCCGCGAAACGTTCCGGCGGCCAGCGCCGGGCGGGGTAGGCGGCGCCCGGGTGCACGATCGCGGGCCCCGTACGGTCGGAGACGCCGAGCGTCAGGTCGGCGGGGTCGGTGGCGATGCCGTGCCATTCCAGCAGCCCGCACCAGCGCCGCACCTCGTGCACGCCGTCCGGGTACGCCGGACCCGTGCCGAAGCTGATCAGCCGGCCGGGACCGGTCCGCCGCAGCGCCTCGATGCTCTGCGGGCCCTTGCCGTGGAGGTTCACCGCGATGTCGGGGCGCTCGAACGGCACCCTGTCCATGGGGATCGGCCCCGGCCCCGACACGTCCACCTGCCCGTCCACCGCCCCGGTCAGCGGCGGCAGGGCGTCCAGCGCCCGCGGCGCCGCCAGCGTGATCCGGTGCCGGGGGAACGCCTGCCGCAGCGCCCGCAGCGCGGGCACGGCCGTGAGCAGGTCGCCCAGGCCGAGCCCGCGGAGCACCAGGAGATCTAGGGCCATGACGTCTCCGTGGACGGGCAGACGACGAGCTCTCTCACCTCGCATCCGGCCGGCTGCCGCAGCGCGAAGACGATGGACTGGGCGACGTGGGCCGGATCGTTCAGCCCGGCCTCGGGTCCCGGCTTGTACTGCTCGGGACGGCCGTCGAAGAAGCTCGTACGCATGCCGCCGGGGATCAGCAGGGTCACCCCGACCTCCCCGCGCAGCTCGGTCGCCAGCGCCCTGGTGAAGCCGACCACGCCGAACTTCGACGCCGAGTACGCCGACGCGTCGCTCAGCGGCCGAAGACCCAGCGTCGACGCGCAGGTCACGACCGTGCCGCGGGTGTGCTTGAGATACGGCAGCGCAGCCCGTACGACGGAGGCCGTGCCGAGCAGGTTCACCCGGACGACCCGCTCCCAGTCGTCGGCGGGAACGTCCTCCAGGCGCCCGCACGCGTCGATGCCCGCGGCCGTCACCACGCCGTCCAGGCCGCCGGCCCGCTCGGCCAGCTCGCGTACGGCGCGCTCGGCCTCGCCCCGGTCGGCCAGGTCGGCCGTGACGTGCTGGAACCGCTGGTCGGGCGCTCGGACGTCGACGACCAGCGCCTGCCAGCCCTCCTTCTCCACGGCCTCGGCGGTGGCCAGCCCGAGCCCGGATGCTCCCCCGGTGATGAGAATGTTCACTGGATCTCCTTGATCAGATTGGTGGTCGAACGCCCCGGCAGCGTGCTCAGCACGACGGTCTCCGCGCCGAGCCTGCCGAGGACCTCGGTTTCGGGCAGGATCTCCCCCGTGTAGTCGCCGCCCTTGACCCACACGTCGGGCCGCAGCCGCTCGATGGCGGCCGCCGGGGTGTCCTCGTCGAACACCAGCACGGCGTCCACGCAACTGAGCGCCCTGAGCACCTCGACCCGGTCGCGCGCGTCCACGATCGGCCTCGGCGGGCCCTTCAGCCGGCGTACCGAGTCGTCAGAGTTGACGCAGACGACGAGCGCGTCGCCGAGGGCCCTGGCCCGCCGCAGCAGGCTCACATGCCCCGCGTGCAGCAGGTCGAAGCAGCCGCCCGTCGCGATCAGCCGGCCGCCCTGGGCGCGGGTGAGCTCGGCCACCTCCAGCGCCGTGCGGGGCCGGTCGCCGAGCCGCTGCTCGCGGACCTTGACGGTGGCCGCGCCGCCGCGCTCGACGAACCGCGAGGCCTCGCCGACGCCGATCGTCACCGCGTCCTGCACGTCGGTGCCGTCGCGCAGCGCGAGCGCCGCGGTGGCGGCGAACCGGTCGCCCGCCCCGCACGCGTCCTGCCCGGCGGCGCGCACCGGCGGCGGCACCGCCGTCAGCGGGCCGCCCTCCACGGCCAGCGCGGCGCCCCGCTCGCCGGTCGTGACGGCCACCGCCCTGGCCTGGATGGCCCTCACCAGGCAGCGGGCCGCCTGGTCCGGTCCGTGATAGCCGTCGGGGCACAGCAGCCGCGCCTCCGCCTCGCTCGGGGTCACCAGCGCGCAGCCGGGCATGGGCCGTTCGCCCCGGGGATGCGGGTCCCACACCACCGGAACGGCGACGTCGCGCAGCAGCCCGCGGGCCATCCTGGCCACACCCCTGCCGTAGTCGGACACCAGCACCGCGCCCGCCTGGAGGATCGCCTGCGCCGCCTCCTCGCTGGGGGCGTACCTGGCGGCGCCGTCGCCGGTGTCCAGCCTGACCAGCGTCTGGCCCTTCGACCTGACCCTGGTCTTGCGCACGGTGCCGCCGCGCAGCGGGAGGCGTACCAGATCGAGCTCCTCGGACAGCAGCCCGCACAGGCGGTGGCCGTCGGGGTCGTCGCCCATCGCGGTGATCAGCACGACGTCGGCGCCGTCGCGGGCGGCCAGCAGCGCCGCCAGGCCCGCCCCGCCCGGGCGGGCCTGTTCGGCGGCCACGTCGACCACGGGGACCGGCGCGTCAGGGCAGAGCCGCTCTGCGTCGCCTTCGACGTCCACGTCCAGCAGCGAGTCGCCGATGACGACGAGCGGCCCCCTCACAGCGCCTCCTCCACCGCGTCGCACAGCAGGTGGATCAGCGCGAGGTGCACCTCCTGTACGGTCGCCGTCTCCTCCGCCGGCACCGCGACCGCCTCGTCGCACAGGATGGCCAGCGGGTTGGGGGCGGGGCCGGTCATGGCCCAGGCGACGATCCCGCTGTCCTGCGCCGCCGCAGCCGCGGCCAGCACGTTGGGGCTGCGGCCGCTGGTGGACAGGCAGATCAGCACGTCGCCCGCGCGGCCGTGGGCCAGCACCTGGCGGGCGTAGACCTCCTCGTGGCCGAAGTCGTTCGCGATCGCCGTCAGCGCCGAGCCGTCGGCGTGCAGCGGGATCGCCGCGTACGGGCGCCGGTCGTGCCGGAACCTGCCGACCAGCTCGGCCGTCAGATGCTGGGCCTCCGCGGCCGAGCCGCCGTTGCCGCAGGCCAGCAGCCTGCCCCCCGCGGACAGCACGCCGGCCAGCTTCCCACCCCAGGCCCGGACGGCGACCGCGTGGTCGTCGACCTTCTCCAGCGTGTTCCACAACTTCTCCAGATGAGCATCCATGATCAACCCCCCAGGGCCGCCAGATGGCCGACCTTGCCGTCGATGACCTGCGCGTACACGGCCTCCGTGCGCTCGGCCACGCGGGCCCAGCCGTACCTCTCGCGGGCCCGGCGCGCCCCCGCCGCGCCCAGCTCCGCCCGCCTGCCCGGGTCGCCGAGCACCTCGCGCAGCACCCGCGCCAGGGCGCGCGGGCGGCGCGGCGGCACCAGCACGCCCGCGCCCGCGACCGTGTCCAGGTGGCCGCCGACCGCCGAGGCCACGACGGGAACGCCGCACGCCATCGCCTCCACCGGCACCATGCCGAACGGCTCGTACCACGGCACCGTGACCACGACGTCGGCCGAGCGCATCAGCGCCGGCACGTGCGAGCGCGGCACGCTGCCGATCACGTGGACGCGGTGCTCCAGCCCGTACGCCCCGGCCAGCTCGCGCAGCCGTCGCGCCTCCGCGTCGTCCCGGCCCCCGCCGGCGATCACCAGGTCGGCGCCGGGCACCCCGCGCATCGCCCTGACGATGGTGTCGACACCCTTGCGCGGCACCATCCTGCCGATGCTCAGCACCAGGCTGCCCTCGGCGCGTGGCGCGGCCGGGCCTTCCGGGCAGAACGCGGTCAGGTCCACCCCGCAGGGCACGACCGCGACCCGCTGCTCGGGCACGCCCATCGCGCGCAGCTCGTGCACCTCGTCGGTGCAGGTCGCGAGCACGGCGTCGGCCCGCTTGGCGATCTCGCGCTCGGTGGCGATCCGGTGCGCGGGGCTGGTGTCCGCCCCGCCCTGCCAGCGGCGCTTGACGGTGCCGAGCGCGTGGAACGTCTGCACCACCGGCACGCCGGCGGCCGCCTGAAGGGCCGCCTGCCCGCTCATCCAGAAGTGGGCGTGCACGATGTCCGGCGGGCGCGTGGCCCACCGGACGGCCAGCCGCTCGGTGAATTCCGGCATGTACGGAGGAAGCTCGTCCTTGGGGACCTGGGCCGCGGGGCCGGCGGGGACGTACTCGACGGTGACGCCCGGCGCCATGGTCAGCGAGGCGGGCTGCGAGCCGCGGGTGCGCCGGGTGTGGACGACCACCGTGTGCCCGCGCTCCGCCAGCGCCACGGCCAGCGCGGCGACGTGCACGTTCTGGCCGCCGGAATCCACGCCGCCCACCGCGGCCAGCGGGTCCGCGTGCTCGGAGATGAGATCCACCTTCACTGCGTCAGCTCCCTCACTGCCTTGACCACCTGCTCGCTGGTCACCTGGGACAGGCATGGGTGCCCGGGCACCGGGCAGGTGCGCGCCCTGCTGTCCCGGCAGGGCGCCTGCTGGTCGCCGAGCATCACCGTGGGCACGCCGTACGGGGCCCACCTGGCCACGGGGACGACGGGGGCGAACAGGCTCACGACCGGGGTGCCGACGGCCGCGGCCAGGTGGGCGGGGCCGGTGTTGCCGGCCACCAGCACGCCCCCGTGCTCGATCACGGCGGCCAGTTCGGCGAGCGTGGTCATCCCGCCCAGGTCGACGGCGACGTCTCCGGCCACGTGGGCGGTGAGATCACGTTCTGTTCCGGTCACGACGACCTGGTGCCCGTCCCCGGCCAGCTCCCGTACCGCCTGCCGGTGCAGGCCGGCGGGCCAGGTGCGGGCGGGGGCCGAGGTTCCGGGGTGGACCACGACGTACGTGCGCTTGCCAGCGCCGGACGCGTTCCCCAGAAGTCCCGAAATATCCGGCAATGGCCGCCGAACAGCGAGTTTTCCGTCATCGTCCGGCGGGAGCAGGAACCCGGCCGCCGCGGCGACGGCCAGCATCCGCTCCGCCTCCGGCACGTCGACGCTCTCGTCCACGACGTGCCTGACGTCCAGCAGCGAGCCGGGATAGTCGTTGCTGATGGCGGTGATCCTGCGCACGCCCGCCAGTCTCAGCAGCAGGGCCAGCGGCAGCGCCGACTGGTGGAACGACGTCAGCACCACCGCCTCGTCCACGCCGCGCAACCGGCCGACGAGGCCGGCGACGTCGTTCCTGCTGACCGGCGGCGGGGTGTGGTCGATCCACGGGGCGTGCCACTCGATCACCTGGTCCACGCCCGGCAGGAGCTCGGCGGCCGCTCTGCCGTTCGGACCCGCCAGGAAGACCACCTCGGCGGCCAGCGTTCGCACGGCCCTGACGGCGGGTCCCGCGAGCAGCACGTCACCCGCGTCGTCCAGGCGTGCCACGAGCACCCGTCCCCGGCCCGCGCCGCTTCGCACCGGCTCTCCCTGCTCGGCCGGGACCTGCCCGGATCTGTCGTGGACAGCCCGGTTGCGCCCGATCCCGCCCCGCTCCGCGCGCCGGCCCGTGCCCGCGCGCCGCCCGGTGCCCCCGCGCCGGCCGCCACCGGGCCTGCCGGTGTGGGCGGGCGCGCGCGGGGGCGCGCCCTCCGGCACGCCTGCTGTCCGGCACGGGTTCGAGCCGCACGACACGGTTTCCGCCCAGCGAGCGCTCATCGCCGTGCCCTCCATTCCCCTCGCAGCCGGTGCACGCAGGCGACCGGCGGGATCACCACGCTGGTGACGGCCATCCGCACCACCTCGGCCGGGGTACGCGGCCCCGGCGCGATCCGGCGCCACGCGAACTCCGCGGCCAGGGCTCCCCAGACGAGCGCCGCCGCCCCCGCTGCCCGCCACCGACCGGAACGGTCCCGAGCCCGTCCCGCGCCGATCGCCGGCACGCCGGGAAAGCCTCTGCGGCCGGCCCTGCGGTCGGCCGTACCCCTGCCGCGCAGGGCGGCCGCCCCGAGGGCCGCCGCCGCGAGCGCGGCCGCCGTGGTGGCGGCGTGCAGGCGCAGACGGCCGGGACCGCCGCCGACGGCGGCCCGCCACCCCGGCCCGTGCAGGCGCCGCATGAGCGCGTCGTCGGCGTTGCCCCGCTGGAAGCGCACGCTCGCCCAGAACCCGTCGTCGCGCACCGGATGGGTCGTCACCCGCTGCCCGCGCACCAGCCGGTGCCCCGCCCGCGTCACCCGCAGCGCGAGGTCGGCGTCCTCCCGGTACGCCCGGGGGAAACGTTCGTCGAACCCCCCGGCGGACTCCAGCACCGGGCGCCGGTAGGCCATGTCGGCGGTCACCCACAGCGCGCCGGAGAGCCCGGCGGTGTGCCGCTCGCCGTCGGAGGGCCGCCGCCCGCCGGGCAGCGGCACCACGATCCGCCCCTGGCTGCCGGCCACGTCCTCGGGCAGATCCACGAGGTCCTTCCAGACCGCCTCCGCCCACCCGGGCCCGGGGATCACGTCGTCGTCGAGGAACACCACCCACGGCGTCTCCGCCGCCCGCCACCCCGCGTTGCGCGCCGCGGCGGGCCCCCTCCCGGAGGAGCGGACGACCCGCACCCGGCCGGGAAGCGACTCCACGACCCCGGCGGCGCCCCCCGGCGCCGCCCTGTCGTCGACCACGATCACCGGCATGCCGGGGCCCACAGCGGCCAGCGTGTCCAGGAGCGTGGCGCGCCCGATGGTGGGGATCACCACGGTGATCACGAGGCGAACACCTCCCCGCGCCGCACCAGGTACGGCCCGAGCGCGAGCACGTCCACCGGCGACGACCCGAAGCACTCCAGCGCGTCCCTGGGATCGTCGACCATGGGCCGCCCCGCGGTGTTCAGGCTCGTGTTGACCACCACGGGCAGCCCCGTCCGCGCCTCGAACTCGCTCAGCACCCGCGCCAACAGCGGGTCGGCGCCCGGCGAGACCGTCTGGATGCGCGCCGTCCCGTCCACGTGCACGACCGCGGGGATGCGCGGCGCCCAGCCGGGGTCCACGTCGTGCACGAACAACATGTACGGCGAGGGCACCGGCCCCCGTCCGAAGATCTGCGCCGCCCGCGACTCCAGCACCATCGGCGCGACCGGCCGGAACTGCTCGCGCCCCTTGACGTCGTTCAGCCGCTCCGTGTTGCGCGCGTGACCCGGGTGGGCCAGCAGCGACCGGTGGCCGAGCGCGCGCGGCCCGTACTCCGACCGCCCCTGGAACCAGGCCACGATCCGGTCGGCGGCCAGCTCGGCCGCCACCGCGGCGGCCAGGTCGGCGGGCCGGGTGTGCGGCACGCGCGCCACGTCCAGCCAGGCGCCCAGTTCCTCGTCGGTGAAGCCGCGCCCGAGCGCCGTGCCGGGCATGGGCGCGGCCGGCTCGCCGTACGCGTGCGCCAGGTGCAGCGCGCCGCCCAGCGCGGTGCCGGAGTCGCCCGCCGCCGGCTGGACCCAGACCTCCTCGAACGGTCCCTCGTCCAGCAGCCGGGTGTTGGCCACGCAGTTCAGCGCCACCCCGCCGGCCAGCGCCAGCCGCCGCTCGCCGGTCCGCTCGTGCAGCCAGCGCACCAGCTCCAGCAGCACCTCCTCCAGCCGCGCCTGCACGCTGGCGGCCAGGTCGGCGTGGTCGGAGGTCCAGGCCGCGCCCCTGCGCAGCGCCTTGGCGTAGCCGCCCCAGTCGACCGGCTCGACGCGGAAGCCGCCGTCCCCGGTCGTGTAGATCACCTCGCGCAGCGCGGCCAGGTGGCGGGGCCGGCCGTAGGAGGCCATCGCCATGACCTTGTACTCGTCGCTGGAGCGCAGGAACCCGAGGTGTTCCGTGACGTCCTCGTACATGAGGCCGAGCGAGTGCGGCAGCTCCTGCGCGGCCAGCACCTCCAGCTCGCCGTCGCGGTAGCGGCCGGCCAGGTGGGAGACGTTCTCGCCGCGCCCGTCGCACACCAGCACCGCGCAGTCCCGCCCCGGCGTCGACCACCGTGAGGCGAGCCCCGCGGACGCGGCGTGCGCCACGTGGTGCGGCACATAGGTGACCTGGCCGGGGTCCAGGCCCGGCAGCGCGGTGGACAGGAACGCGGGCGCGCGCACGGCGTACCGCGTGCGCAGGTCCTCCCAGTCGCCTTCCGGCTTCCGGACCACCAGCGAGGGGTCGTAGGAGTAGGCGACGGCGTCGATCTCCTCGGGGGAGAGTCCCGCCTCCCGCAGGCACCAGGCGGCAGCCAGCTCGGGCAGCTCCCAAGCCGAGAACGCCAGCGGCCGCTTGCCGTGCTTGCGGCGGCTGAAGCGCTCCTCCTCCGCGGCGGCGACGATCTTCCCGTCGACCACGAGCGCGGCGGCCGGGTCGTGGAAGATCGCGTTGATGCCGAGAAACTTCATGTCCCCTCCCCACAGATGTCGAGAACCGCTACCGACAGGAGCGGCTCTCAAACATTCGGCGACCTGAAGACCTGCGAAAACGGGCCTCTGCGCCGGGAGACTGTCACGCTAAGTAGTTGTTTGTCCGTTGAGGGCCCGGGTAGCTGCGGGACAGCGCGACGGAGGTGAATGGTGTTCGAAAAGCGACGTCCCGGCGCCGTGCTGTTCGACCGGGACGGGACCTTGATCAGGGACGTTCCGTACAACGGCGATCCCCGTCTCGTCGAGCCCATGCCGGGTGCGACCGAGGCGCTGGGCCGGTTGCGGCGCGCCGACGTCCCGGTGGCCGTGGTCACCAACCAGTCCGGGGTGGCCAAGGGACTGGTCACGCCCGACGAGATGGACCAGGTGAACGCCAGGGTGGAGGAGCTGCTCGGCCCGTTCGACGCCTGGGCGATCTGCGTGCACGACGACACCGACGGCTGCACCTGCCGCAAGCCCGCGCCCGGACTCGTGATCAGGGCCGCCGCCGTGCTCGACGTCAGCCCGCGCGACTGCGTGGTGGTGGGGGACATCGGCAGGGACATGGAGGCGGCCAGGGCCGCCGGGGCCAGGGGCATCCTCGTCCCCACCATGGAGACGCTGCCGGAGGAGATCGAGGAGGCCCCCGAGGTCGCCGACGATCTGGCCGACGTCGTGGAGCGCGTGCTCAACGACGTCGGCGAGGCGCCAGTGCCCGCCGCCGCCGCGCCCTGGGCCAGGGCGATGGGCTGGAGCCGCTGGTGAGGATCCTCATCTGGCACGTGCACGGCTCGTGGACCAGCGCCTTCATCAGGGGCGGCCACGACTACCTCCTCCCGCTCGTCCCCGGCCGCGGCCCCGACGGCAGAGGCCGCGCCGCCACCTTCGACTGGCCGGCCGCGGCCCGCGAGGTGCCGTACGACCGGCTGCGCCACGAGCCCGTGGACGTGGTCGTCTACCAGCGCCCGCACGAGATCGGCCTGGCCCGCGAGTGGCTCGGCCGCGACGTGCCCGGCGTCTACGTCGAGCACAACACCCCGGCCGGCGACGTGCCCCGCACCCGCCACCACCTCGCCGGCCAGAACGACGTCACGCTCGTGCACGTCACCCACTTCAACGAGCTGTACTGGGACAACGGCCGGGCACGCACGCGCGTCATCGAGCACGGAGTCCCCGACCCCGGCCACCTGTACACGGGCGAGCTCCCCCGAGCGGGCGTCGTGGTCAACGAACCGGTACGCCGCACCAGGGTCGCCGGCACCGACCTGCTGCCCCGCTTCGCCGAGCGGGTGCCCCTCGACGTGTTCGGCATGAAGGTGGACGGGCTGCCGTACGGCACCCACGAGGACCTGCCGCAGCACGTCATGCACGCCGAGCTGGCCAGGCGGCGCGTCTACCTGCACCCCTACCGGTGGACCTCGCTGGGGCTCGCCCTCGTCGAGGCTATGACGCTGGGCATGCCCGTGGTCGCGCTGGCCGCCACCGAGGCGATCGAGGCCGTGCCGCAGGAGGCCGGCGTCCTGTCGACGAAGGTGCACGTGCTCGCCGGCGCGCTGCACGATTTCGTGGCCGATCCGGAGCGCGCGAGCCAGGCGGGAAAGGCCGCCAGGGCCGCGGCTTTGGCACGGTACGGGCTCGACCGCTTCCTCGCCGACTGGGATCGGCTGCTCCATGAGGTATGACGGCCAGACGTCTGGGTAGGCGCGCCCCATGATGATGCTCGACTGGACACGCAGGGCGGCCTGCCTCGACCTGGACCCGGAGCTGTTCTTCCCGATCTCCCAGGAAGGTCCCAGCCAGTCACAGGTCCAGCGGGCCAAACACGTCTGCGGCGGCTGCCCCGTACAGGAGGCGTGCCTCGACTACGCGCTCAGCACCAGGCAGGCGTACGGCGTCTGGGGCGGCACCGATCCGGAACAACGGCGCGAGCTCAGGGCGGACGCCGCCGCCCGCCTCAGCCCGCCGGCAGCGCCTCGGCGAGAAACCGTGCCCGCTCGCCCTCTTCGAGATGGTCGCTGAACAGCACGCCGTCGAGATGGTCGACCTCGTGCTGCAACACCCTCGCCAGGATACCCAGCGCCCGTACCGTCACCGGCTTGCCGAACATGTCACGGCCACGCGCGGTGACCATGTAGGAACGTTCCAGCGGCCACCACACGCCGGGCGCCGACAGGCACGCCTCGTCAGCGGTGACGCGCCGCTCTGACAACTCGAGGCGCGGGTTGACCAGATGGCCCGCCTTGCCGTCGTACGCGTAGACCACCACCCGCACCGCCTCACCCACCTGCGGCGCCGCCAGGCCGGCCCGGCCGGCTCCCGCCCGCATCGTGGCCGTCAGCGTCTTCACCAGCCGCCTGAGCTCCCGGTCGAAGTCGTGCACCGGCGCCGCCACCGCGCGGAGCAGCGGGTCGTCGAACATGCGAATAGGCAGGACCGTCACCAGCACTCCCCGATAGCCGTCGTCATGACGGACGTTTCCCTCCGCGGCGCCGCCCCAACCGCGAAGGTTCCTGCCTTGTAGCACAGCGGTAACAGAGGAGACCCAGTGGCGAAACCACCCGAAAGCAGGATCGGAGCGTGATCTCACTTGCGTCGTACGCGCCTGTGATGCCTGGCCGGGTGCTCGGGGCCCGGCCGGGCACAGGGGCAGAAATCCCTGTCCGCCCGGAGCGGTCCGCATGAACGGGCGCTCGTCCCCGGAGACGGAGCCGGACGCGCTGGCCGGCTTCACCATCGGCGTGACCGCGACCAGGCGGCGGGAGGAGTTCGGGGCGCTGCTGGAACGGCGCGGCGCGCGCGTGGTCAGCGCCCCCGCCATCAGGCTGGTCCCTCTCGCCGAGGACGCCGACCTGCTCGCCGCGACCCGGCACAGCCTGCGGGGACCGCTCCACGACGTGGTGGTCACCACCGGCGTCGGCTTCCGCGGCTGGATGGCCGCCGCGGAAGGCTGGGGGCTCTCCACCGACCTGGGCGAGCACCTGTCCAGGGCGCGCCTGCTGACGCGCGGGCCCAAGGCCAGGGGAGCGGTGCGGGCGGCCGGGCTGAACGACCACTGGACACCCGCCACCGAATCGTGCGACGAGATCAAGGAGTACCTGCTGGCCCAGGACCTGAGAGGGCGGCGCATCGCGGTGCAGCAGCACGGGGAGCCGCTCACCGAGTTCGTGGCCGGCCTGCGCGCGGCGGGGGCCGAGGTGATCGAGATCCCGGTCTACCGGTGGCTGCCGTACCGCGACGCCTCGCCGCTGCGCCGGCTCATCAGCCAGACGGTCTCCGGCTCGGTGGACGCCGTCGCCTTCACCAGCGCCCCCGCCGTGCACGCCATGCTCGGCATGGCCCGCTCCGAGGGGCTGGAGGACGCGCTGCTGTCCGCCTTCAGCGGGCCCGTGGTGGCCGCCTGCGTGGGGCCCGTGACCGCGGGCCCGCTGGACTCGCGCGGCGTGCCCACGCTGCAGCCGGATCGATCGCGGCTCGGCGCCCTGGCCCGCGCCCTGGCCAGGCACCTGCCGGAACACGGCGTCGCCAAGCTCGTGGCCGGCGATCACCAGCTGGAGATCCGCGGCCACGCCGTGGTCGTCGACGGCGAATTGCGGCCCCTGCCGCCGGCCCCGATGGCGGTGCTCAAGCGCCTGGCCGACAAGCCGGGGCACGTGGTGTCGCGCGCCGACCTGCGTACCGTGCTGCCGGGCGGCGTCGCGCGCGAATCGGCCGAGCACGCGGTGGAGATGGCCATCACCCGGCTGCGCCGCGCCCTCGGGCCGAGCGGGATCGTGGAGACGGTGGTCAAGCGCGGCTACCGGCTCGCCTGCCGCTACGAGGCGGGGCCGTGACCCCCGCGCTCGTGCTGGCCGCGCACGGCACGCGCAGCCCTGCGGGGCAGCGAACCCTCGCGGCCCTGGCGGAGACGGTCAGAAGAGCGCGTCCAGGCCGGCGGGTCGAGCTGAGCCATCTCGAGATCAGCGCGCCGCTGCTGGCCGAGGTGCTCCCCGCCGTCGCAGGCCCCGTCGTCGTCGTGCCGCTCCTGCTGGCCGGCGGCTACCACGTCCACATCGACCTGCCCGCGGTGATCGCGCGGAGCCGCCCGGACGCGATGGTGGCCGGCCGGCTGGGGCCGCACCGGCTGCTCACGTCGGCGCTCGTCCGCAAGCTGGCGCGGGCCGGGCTGCGCGCGGACGACGCCGTCGTGCTCGGCGCGGCGGGCTCCTCCGACCCGGCCGCCCTCGCCGACGTGCGCGCCGCCGCCCACCGGCTCGGCGTGCGCCTGGCGCGCCCGGTCACCGCCGCCTTCGCCTCCGCCGGCGCCCCCTCGCTGGAGGAGGCGGTGGAACGGCTCGGCTCCGCCGCCCGGGTGGTGATCGCGTCGTACGTCCTCGCGCCCGGCTTCTTCCACGACCGGCTGACCGCGGCGGGGGCGGGAGCGGTGAGCGAGCCGCTGGGGGCCGACCCGGACGTGGCGTCGCTGATCTGGCACCGCTACGAGGAGGCGCTCCACGACCGCCGCGCGACGGCACGGCACCCCCGTCAGCGGCACGCCCGGCCGACCCTCCGCCCCGCGACCCCCTGACCCCGCCCAGGGGAGGCGGCGGGGGCAGGGCGTCAGGCGTGGACGGGTTCGAGGCGCAGCTCGCGGACGATCTCCCTGGCGCTGTCGTCGAGGCTCGGCCCGGCGTCCCGCCCGACGAACATCTCGATGTAGGCCCGGTGGAAGCAGCCCGCGACCAGCAGCCGCGCGCTGGCCTCGGGGTCGGCGTCGGGCCGCACCCGGCCCAGCCGCTGCTCGGCGGCCAGGTACGCGGCGAGTGGCGTCGTCTCCGTGCGCGGTCCGAGCCCGGCGCCGCGCAGGGCCTCGCGGAAACGAACCGTCACGTCGGGCGAGGTGAAGGCGGGCAGCGCCGCGCCCTGCACCTCCATGTAGTAGTCGATGCCCGCTCGCGCTACCGGCAGAAGATTGTCGGAGATGCACCCTTTCCCTATGCGATGGGTTAGATCGTGGAGGATGCTGAGCCAGAGCGGGAGCCGATCCTGCAGCAGCGCGAGGAAGTAGTCGACGTGGCCGCCGCTGCGGTCCTCCCTGACGGAGACGGCCATCTCAAGGATGCGCCGCCTGGTGTCCTGACTTCTTTGGTGCGGATCCACGTGGGAAGTCGCCATGGCATGCCTAACGGTGCGCGGTCGGTTGATCAGGCATTACGGTGCGTCGATGCTGATGGAAGGGGCGACAGCTGGTGTCCAGCCTTGTGCGACGTGCGAGGCCCCGATTATCACCCGAAACCGCGAAAAATGTGGAGATTTGACCGCTGAAGGTCAGCTGTCGGTGTCGCGGTCCCTGCGCCGCAGGTAACGCTCGAACTCCGCGGCGATCGCGTCGCCGCTGGCCTCGGGCAACTCGGCGGCGTCCTTACGCTCCTCGAGCTCCTTGACGTACTCGGCGACCTCGCTGTCCTGCGAGGCCAGCTCGTCGACGCCACGCTCCCACGCGCGGGCCTCCTCGTCGAGATCGCCCAGCGGCATGGGGATCTCCAGCACGTCCTCGAGACGGCGCAACAGCGCGACCGTGGCCTTGGGGTTGGGCGGCTGCGCGACGTAGTGGGGCACCGACGCCCACAACGACACCGCGTCCATGCCGGCCCGGCCGAACTCGTGCTGCAGCACCCCCACGATGCCCGTCGGGCCCTCGTAGCGGCTCAGCTCCAGGTTGGTCGAACGCGCCAGCGTCTCGTCCGTGGCGCCGCCGAGGATGGGCACGGGCCGGGTGTGCGGCGAGTCGTTGAGCAGCGCCCCCAGCATCACGGCCAGCTCGACGCCGAGCTCGCGGCAGACCTCGATGATGTCGGCGCAGAACGAGCGCCAGCGCATGTTGGGCTCGATGCCGCGCAACAGCACGACGTCGCGCTCGACGCCCGGCGGGCGGGCGCGCAGCAACCGCGTCGTCGGCCACACGATCGACTGGGCCAGCCCGTCGTTCATCTCGACCACGGGCCGGGTCACCTGGAAGTCGTAGTAGTCGTCGGGGTCGAGCGCGACCAGCGTCTCGGCCTTCCAGGCGGACTCGAGATGGGCGACCACACCGCTGGAGGCCTCGCCCGCGTCGTTCCACCCTTCGAACGCGGCTATGAGCACCGGGTCGACGAGCTCGGGGAGCCCTTCGAGGTCTATCACGTGTCGCCTCCTCTCTCCATCATCCCGCTAAGCCTATGCGGTTCGGGGCCGTCAGCGTCACCGATCTCCCCCCGCAACGCCCGCGAACGCCCCCCCGCGGCGAGCGCGGTCCACGTCCCCGGGCCCGGCGGCACGTTCACGCACGCGGCACGGGCGTGGCGCCGGTCGCGCGGGCCGGGGACGCCTGACGCCACGCTCTGACGGGCGCGTCTACCGGCGCTCGAGGCGGCCTCGAACGATGGTTCAGGCACAGCCGATAAGCTTCACCTCATGAGCATCTCCCCGTCCTTCCGAGAAGTGTTGTCCCAGCGCGTCGTCGTCGCCGACGGGGCGATGGGCACGATGCTGCAGGCCCAGGACCCGACGCTCGACGATTTCCACGGCCACGAGGGCTGCAACGAGGTGCTCAATGTCACCCGGCCCGACATCGTCCGTGGCGTGCACGACGCCTATTTCGCCGTGGGCGTCGACTGCGTGGAGACCAACACCTTCGGCGCCAACCTGGCCGCGCTCGGCGAATACGACATCCCTGAGCGGGTCTTCGAATACTCCGAGGCCGGCGCCCGCATCGCGCGTGAGTCCGCCGACCACTGGTCCACGCCCGACCAGCCGAGGTTCGTGCTCGGCTCGATGGGCCCCGGCACCAAGCTGCCGACGCTGGGCCATCTGCCCTATGCCAGCCTGCGCGACGCCTACCGCGACAACGCCGCGGGCCTGATCGCCGGCGGCGCCGACGCCCTGATCGTCGAGACCTGCCAGGACCTGCTGCAGGTGAAGGCCGCCGTCATCGGCGCCAGGCGGGCCGTCGAAGACTCCGGCCGCGACGTGCCGATCATCGCCCAGGTGACGATCGAGACCAACGGCGCGATGCTGCTCGGCTCCGAGATCGGCGCCGCGCTGACCGCGATCGAGCCGCTCGGCGTCGACGTCGTCGGCCTCAACTGCGCGACCGGCCCCGCGGAGATGAGCGAGCACCTGCGCTACCTCGCCCGCCACTCGCGGCTCAAGCTCTCCTGCATGCCCAACGCCGGCCTGCCGGTGCTCACCTCCGACGGCGCCTACTACCCGCTCAGCGCGGAGGAGCTGGCCGGCGCGCACGACACCTTCACCGGCGACTACGGCCTGTCCCTGGTCGGCGGCTGCTGCGGCACCACGCCCGAGCACCTTCGCCAGGTCGTCGAGCGGGTCAGGGGCAAGCAGGCCGTCCAGCGCCGCCCCCACCCCGAGCCCGGCGCGTCCTCCCTCTACCAGACCGTGCCGTTCCGGCAGGACACCTCCTACCTCGCCATCGGGGAGCGGTGCAACACCAACGGCTCCAAGGTCTTCCGCGAGGCCATGCTGGAGGGCCGCTGGGACGACTGCGTCGAGATGGCCCGCAACCAGGCCCGCGACGGCGCCCACATGCTCGACCTGTGCGTCGACTACGTCGGGCGCGACGGCGCGGCCGACATGAAGGAGCTGGCCTTCCGCTTCGCCACCGCCTCCACGCTGCCGATCATGCTCGACTCGACCGAGCCCGCGGTGCTGCAGGCCGGTCTGGAGATGCTCGGCGGGCGCGCCGCCGTCAACTCCGTCAACTACGAGGACGGCGCGGGCCCCGACTCCCGCTTCCAGAAGATCATGCGCCTGGTGCGTGAGCACGGTTCGGCCGTGGTGGCGCTGACCATCGACGAGGAGGGCCAGGCCCGCACCGCCGACCGGAAGGTGGGCGTCGCCTGCCGCCTCATCGACGACCTGACCGCCAACTGGGGCATGCGGGTCGAGGACATCATCGTCGACTGCCTGACCTTCCCCATCGCCACGGGCCAGGAGGAGACCAGGCGCGACGGCCTGGAGACCATCGAGGCCATCCGCGAGCTCAAGCGCCGCCATCCGGGCGTGCAGACCACGCTGGGGCTGTCCAACATCAGCTTCGGCCTCAACCCCGCCGCCCGCATGGTGCTCAACTCGGTGTTCCTCAACGAGTGCGTCAACGCCGGGCTCGACTCCGCCATCGTGCACGCCTCCAAGATCCTGCCGATGGCCCGCATCCCCGACGAGCAGCGCCAGGTCGCGCTCGACATGGTCTACGACCGCCGGCGCGAAGGCTACGACCCGCTGCAGCGCTTCATGGACCTGTTCGAGGGCGTCGACGCCGCCGCCATGCGCGCGGGCAAGGCCGAGGAGCTGGCCGCGCTTCCGCTGTGGGAGCGGCTCAAGCGGCGCATCATCGACGGCGAGAAGAAGGGCCTCGAGGCCGACCTCGACGCCGCGCTGGAGCAGCGCCCCGCCCTGGAGATCATCAACGACGTGCTGCTCGACGGCATGAAGACCGTGGGCGAGCTGTTCGGGTCGGGGCAGATGCAGTTGCCGTTCGTGCTGCAGTCGGCCGAGGTGATGAAGTCGGCCGTCGCCTACCTCGAGCCCCACATGGAGCGGGTCGACGGTGAGACGAAGGGCCGCATCGTGCTGGCCACCGTCAAGGGCGACGTGCACGACATCGGAAAGAACCTCGTCGACATCATCCTGTCCAACAACGGCTACCAGGTGGTCAACCTCGGCATCAAGCAGCCGGTCTCGGCCATCCTGGAGGCCGCGGACGAGCACAAGGCCGACGTGGTGGGCATGTCGGGCCTGCTGGTCAAGTCGACGGTCATCATGAAGGAAAACCTGGAGGAGATGAACTCCAGGGGCCTGTCGGAGCGCTATCCCGTGCTGCTCGGCGGGGCCGCGCTCACCCGCGCCTACGTCGAGCAGGATCTGGCCGAGCTGTTCGCGGGCGAGGTGCGCTACGCCCGCGACGCGTTCGAGGGGCTGCGGCTCATGGACGCGTTCATGGCCGTCAAGCGCGGCGTCGCCGGAGCCACGCTGCCGCCGCTGCGCGAGCGGCGCGTCAAGACCGGCGCCGTGCTCACCCGCACGCCCGTCGAGGAGCTGCCGGCCCGCTCCGACGTGGCGGCGGACAACCCCGTGCCGTCGCCGCCGTTCCACGGCGACCGCGTCGTCAAGGGCGTCTCACTGGGCGACTACAGCGCCTTCCTCGACGAGCGGGCGCTGTTCCTCGGCCAGTGGGGGCTCAAGCCCGCCAGGGGCGGCCAGGGGCCCGGCTACGACGATCTGGTGGAGAGCGAGGGGCGGCCGCGGCTGCGCATGTGGCTCGATCGCATCCAGACCGAGGGCCTGCTGGAGGCGGCCGTCGTCTACGGCTATTTCCCGTGCGTCTCCGACGGCGACTCGCTGATCATCCTGGATGACGGCGGCGGCGAGCGCACCCGCTTCACGTTCCCGCGCCAGCGCCGCGACCGCTACCTGTGCCTGTCCGACTTCTTCCGCGGCAAGAGCTCCGGCGAGGTCGACGTGGTCGGCTTCCAGGTGGTCACCATGGGGCCGAAGATCGCCGAGGCCACCGCCGAGCTGTTCGCGAAGGACGCCTACCGCGACTACCTCGAGCTGCACGGCCTGTCGGTGCAGCTCACCGAGGCGCTGGCCGAATACTGGCACGCCAGGGTGCGCCAGGAGTGGGGGATCGGCGGGGACGAGTCGCTCGACGACATGCTCAAGGTCAACGTCCAGGGGTGCCGCTACTCGTTCGGCTACCCCGCCTGTCCCAACCTGGAGGACCAGCAGCAGCTGTTCCAGCTGCTCGATCCCGAGCGCATCGGGGTGACGCTGTCGGAGGAGTTCCAGCTCCACCCCGAGCAGGCCACCTCCGCGCTGGTCGCCCACCATCCCGAGGCGAAATACTTCAACGTCTGACCCGGTCCGGCGCCCACCGGTGGGAGCGGACTCACCGAGGGGCCCGGGCGCCGGCGAGGCGTGCCCGGAGACGGGAGCGGGGGAGGACGACGGCACATGGCGACCGAGCGCGCCGAACGGAGTGAGACGATGGACTTGCAGGCGGTCTTCTTCGACATGGACGGCCTGCTGGTCGACACCGAGAAGATCTGGCTCGAGATCGAGTCCGAGGTGATGGGCAGGCTCGGCGGCACGTGGACGCCCGACCACCAGGTGCACCTCCTGGGCGGGTCCATGGAGCGCGCGGTCGGCTACATGTTGTCCGCGTCCGGCTCCGGCGAGAGCGCCGCGACGGTGGGGCAGTGGATGGTCTCCGGCATGGTCGAGCGCCTCTCCGGAGGGGTGCGCGTGATGCCGGGCGCGTCCGAGCTGCTCGACGCGCTGCGCGACGAGGGCGTCCCGGTCGGGCTGGTCACCTCCTCGCTGGGGGAGATCGCCGACGCGGTGCTCAAGGGCGTCGGCCGCGACCGGTTCGACCTCGTGGTGACCGCCGACGACGTCGAGCGGACCAAACCCGACCCCGAGCCCTACCTGACGGCCGCGCGGCTGCTCGGCGTGCCGCCGGTCCGCTGCGTCGTCCTGGAGGACTCACCGAACGGCGTGGCGGCGGCCACCGCCGCCGGCTGCGCGGTGGTGGCGGTGCCCAGCCTGCTGCCGGTCGAGGCGGCGGCCGGCCGCCTGGTGGTCTCCTCCCTGGAGGAGGTCACGGTCGACCGCCTGAGGGGCCTCCTGCCCGGTGCCTGAGGGCTCAGGGCTCCGTCCCCTAGGGGAAATGTGGTTCTCGCGGAGGATGCCGTCCCGCGTTCGCGTGCCAGGATGGAGGCAGAGCCACAACGAGGGAGCGGGCAGGATGTCGTTTGATCAGATCGCTTGGCTGCCGCTGTGCGCCGGGGCGACCATCGCCGGGCTGGTGTTGAGTTTCCTGGCATTCCGGCGCAGGGGGGCCGCCTCCGGGCTGCGGCTGGCGGCGTGGGCGCTGCTGCCGGTGGCGGCCTATCTGACCGACGCGCTACGGTCGCTGTGGACCATCGGCGTCACCATCGTGGGCTTCGTGACCGGTCTGGTGTTCAACCCGCTCGTGTGGGCGGGAGTGGCCGTCGCGGGGCTGTCGGCGGTGCTCTTCGTCGTGTCCGGGGTGATGCGGGGCAGGAAGCTGAGGATCGTGGGGCGGCGGAAGAAGCCGTCCGCGGACGGCCAGCAGGAGCAATCCGTTCAGCCCGCAGCGAACAAGCCGGCCGTTTCCAGCAAACCGCAGCCCGCCGCGGCCGCCCCCAAGGCGGGCAAGCGCGACGACGACTTCTCCGACATCGAAGAGCTGCTGAAGCGCCGGGGCATCAGCTGATCCGGACGCTCTGTCACAGTTCCGAGACTCAACCGGGACGCAGGCTAGACATTGTCGTAAAGATCAATACGAATGAGTTTCGCATCAATCACAGATTAGCCACATAGCGGCCTGAGGGACTGGTCAGTGCAGCTCAGGCCATAGATCCTGCCTCCTGAGGTCGCGCGACTCGCGGTCTGAAGTCAATACTCCATAGACGCGTCGTCTGCTATCAGGGGGCAATCCGGCATGACCGCACCGCTTGACGTTTCCGGTTCCGCCGCAGAAGCGCAGCCGGAGTCGGTGCTCGCGGGAGCGGGCAAGGCCATCCAGGGCAGATCCCTCACGCGGATCGCCTGGACGCGGCTCAGGCGCGACAAGATCGCGCTTACCGGCGGCATCGTCGTCGTGCTGCTGATTCTCGTCGCGGTCTTCGCCTCGCCCATCATCGCCGTGTTCGGCCACCCGCCCCTGGAGTTCCACCAGGACCAGATCGACCAGAGCACGCTCCTGCCCAAGGGCGCGTTCGGCGGCATGAGCAGCGAATACCTGCTCGGCGTCGAGCCGATCAACGGCCGCGACATCTTCAGCCGCATCGTCGCCGGCGCGTGGATCTCGCTGCTGATCGGTTTCCTCGCCACGATGTTGTCGGTGCTCATCGGCACCACGCTGGGCGTCATCGCCGGCTACTTCGGCGGCTGGGTCGACCTGGTGATCGGCCGGCTGATGGACGTCTTCCTGGCCTTCCCCCTGCTGGTCTTCGCGATCGCGCTGGCGGGCGTCGTCCCCGACAAGGGCTTCGGCCTCGAGGGCAACGGCCTGCGGATCGCCATGATGATCTTCATCATCGGCTTCTTCAGCTGGCCCAGCATCGGCCGCATCGTCCGCGGGCAGACGCTCTCGCTGCGCGAGCGGGAGTTCGTCGACGCTTCGCGAAGCCTGGGGGCGCGCAACGGCTACATCCTGTTCCGCGAGATCCTGCCCAACCTGATGGCGCCGATCCTGGTCTACGCGACCCTGCTCATCCCGACCAACATCCTCTTCGAGGCGGCGCTCTCCTTCCTGGGGGTCGGCGTCAACCCGCCCACCCCGACCTGGGGAGGCATGCTCTCCGAGGCGGTCAGGTTCTACACGCTGCCGCACTTCGTGCTCTTCCCGGGGCTGGCGATCTTCGTTACCGTCCTTGCGTTCAACCTGTTCGGAGACGGGCTGCGGGACGCCTTCGACCCGCGGGCGCACTGATCTTCGCCAACGCTCCATCCCCATCTCACTCATCAAGGGGTTACGTCAATGAGAAGGAAAACCGCACTGGCAGGGGCCGCGACAGCGGCGCTCGCCCTGGTGCTCTCCGCATGCGGCGGAGGCGGCGGCACACAACAGCCCGCCGATTCGTCCTCCGGCGGCGCCGCGCAACCCGCGTTCAACGCCGGCCTCACCGAGGTGTTCAACCCCTCGACGAAGAAGGGCGGCACCCTCAAGGCCGCCCACTCCGCCGACTGGGACAGCCTCGACCCGGGTGACACCTACTACGGCTACTCGTTCAACTTCGGCCGCCTCTACTGGCGGACGCTGACGACGTACAAGCCGGGTCCCGGCCCCGACGGCAACACCGTCGTCCCCGACCTCGCCGAAGGGCTGGGCGAGCCGAGCGACGGCGGCAAGACCTGGACGTACAAGCTCAAGAGCGGCCTGAAGTTCGAGGACGGCACCCCGATCACGGCCAAGGACGTGGCCTACGCCGTGGCGCGCTCGTGGGACAAGAAGACCTTCCCGCACGGCCCCTCCTACCTCAACGAGCTGCTCGACTGGCCGAAGGACTTCAAGGGCGTCTACGACGACCCCGACGCCGACTACTCCTCGGCCGTAGAGGCGACCGACGACTCGACGGTGGTCTTCCACCTGAAGGAGCCGTTCGCGTCCATGGACTACGTCGTGCAGATGCCGATGACCGCCCCGGTTCCCAAGGACAAGGACACCGGCGCGAAATACAAGGAGAAGGTCGTCTCCTCGGGCCCGTACAAGTTCGAGACCAACGAGATCGGCAAGGGCTTCACGCTGGTGCGCAACGACCAGTGGGACCCGGCGACCGACCCCATCCGTCCCGCGCTGCCCGACCGGATCGAGGTCCAGGTCAACGTCAACGCCGACGACCTGGACAACCAGCTCATCGCCGGTGACGTCCACCTCGACATCCCCGGCACCGGCCTGCAGCCGGCCGCGCTGGGCAAGGTGCTGCCCGACCCCGCGCTGAAGGCGCGTACGGACAACCCCACCATCCCCAGGCTCTGGTACGTCTCGGTCATCCCCGACACGCCGCCGCTGGACAACATCGAGTGCCGCAAGGCGGTCATGTGGGCCGCCGACCGCGTCGCCAACCAGACCGCCTACGGAGGCGAGCTGGCCGGCGGCGAGATCGCCACGAACGTCCTGCCGCCGCCCATCGTCGGCCAGGAGAAGTTCGACCTGTACGCGACCCCGGGCAACAAGGGCGACGTCAACAAGGCCAAGCAGGCCCTCGCCGCCTGCGGCCAGCCGAACGGCTTCTCCACCACCATGACCTACCGCTCCGACCGTCCTCGCGAGAAGGCCCTGGCCGAGGCCATGGAGCAGGCGCTGGCCAAGGTCGGCATCAAGCTGACGCTCAAGGGCTTCCCCGGCTCCAGCTACTTCTCCGACTACGCCGGCAACGTCAACTACGTGAAGAAGAACGGCATCGGCCTGGCCGCCCACGGCTGGGGCTCCGACTGGCCTGACGGCTACGGCTTCCTGCAGGCCATCGTCGACAGCCGTACGATCCGCGACGCCGGCAACTACAACCTCAGCGTCAAGAACGACGAGGTCGACAAGCTGATCGACCAGGCCTCCGCCGAGCTCGACGACGCGGCCCGCGCCAAGCTCTGGGTCGAGGTCGACAAGAAGGTCATGGAAGACGCCTCCATCCTTCCGGTGGTCTGGGCCAAGTCGCTGCTCATGCGCGGCAAGGGCGTGACGAACGTCGCCTACAACGAGGGCCAGAGCATGTTCGACTACATCTTGCTCGGCGTCGAGTGACCGTGCGAGGTACGGGGATCTAGCGAAGGCAGGTGAAGGCAGAAGTGGCCTGCTCGGCGACGGGCAGGCCACTCGGCCGTAGCGGTGTTCACATACATCATCAAACGTGTCATCGGCGCGTTCGCCATGCTCATCGTCATCAGCATGGTCACCTTCGGCATCTTCTACGTCGTCCCCCAGTGGGCCGGCGCCTCGCCGGAGGCCATGGCGTCGCGTTACGTCGGGCGCGCCGCGACGCCGGAGACGGTGCACCTGGTGGCCGAGCGGCTGGGCTTCAACGATCCGGTGATCGTGCAGTACGGCAGGTTCGTCAAGGGCCTGGTGGCAGGAGCCGAGTACGACTACGGCGCCGGCGTCGAGCAGTGCCCCGCGCCCTGCTTCGGCTACTCCTTCATCAGCGGGCAGCCCGTCTGGCCCGACCTGCTGGACCGCATGCCGGTGACCTTCTCGCTGGCCATCGGAGCCGCCGTCCTCTGGGTGGTGGGCGGCGTCTGCGTGGGCGTGATCTCCGCGCTGCGCCGGGGCAGCTTCTTCGACCGCCTCTCCATGGGTGCCGCGCTGGCCGGCGTCTCGCTGCCGATCTTCTTCACCGGCATGGTCTCCCTGGTCGTCTTCAGCTACGGCCTGGGCTGGACCCCACCCGGCGGCGCCTGGACGGACATCTCCGTCAATCCAGCCCAATGGGCCTACAACCTGCTGCTGCCGTGGATCACGCTGGCGTTCCTGTTCGCCGCGACCTACGCCCGGCTCACCCGCGCCGGGATGCTGGAGACGATGGGCGAGGACTACATCCGCACCGCCAGGGCCAAGGGCCTGCACGAGCGCGAGGTCGTGGTCAAACACGGCCTGCGGGCCGCGCTGACGCCCATCCTGACCCTCTTCGGCATCGACTTCGGTCTGCTCATCGGCGGCGCCATCCTCACCGAGACCACCTATACTCTGCCCGGGCTCGGCCAGTTCGCCATCCTGGCGATCAGAAATCAGGACATGCCGCAGGTCATGGGCGTGGTGCTGGTCGCCGCGATGTTCGTGGTCGTGGCCAGCCTGATCGTCGACCTGCTCTATGCCGTGGTCGACCCGAGGGTGAGGTTGTCGTGAGCTTCCTTGACGTCAAGGACCTGAAGATCCATTTCCCGACCGACGACGGCCTGGTCAAGTCCGTCGACGGGCTGTCGTTCAGCGTCGATCGCGGCAAGACCCTGGGCATCGTGGGGGAGTCGGGCTCGGGCAAGAGCGTGACCAGCCTCGGCGTGCTCGGCCTGAACAGGGGCGGGCGGGCGCGGATCTCCGGAGAGATCTGGCTCGACGGCGAGGAGCTCAACAGCGCCTCGGCCGAGCACGTACGCGGGCTGCGCGGCAAGAAGATGGCGATGATCTTCCAGGATCCGCTGTCGTCCATGCACCCCTACTACACGGTCGGCCACCAGATCATCGAGGCCTACCGCATCCACAACGACGTCTCCAAGCAGGTGGCCCGCAAGCACGCCGTCGACATGCTCGGCCGGGTCGGCATCCCCGAGCCGGGAAGGCGCGTCGACAGCTACCCGCACGAGTTCTCCGGCGGCATGCGACAGCGCGCCATGATCGCCATGGCGCTCTCGTGCGACCCCGAGCTGCTCATCGCCGACGAGCCGACGACCGCTCTCGACGTGACCGTGCAGGCGCAGATCCTCGACCTGATGCGCGACCTGCAGCGCGAGTTCAACTCCGCGCTCATCATCATCACGCACGACCTCGGCGTGGTGGCGGAGCTGTCCAACGACATCCTCGTCATGTACGCGGGTAGATGCGTCGAATACGGCTCCACCGACGACATCTTCTACCGTCCCGAACACCCCTACACCTGGGGGCTGCTGGGCTCCATGCCCCGCCTCGACCGTGAACCCACCGAACGGCTGCTGCCGATCAAGGGCTCCCCGCCGTCGCTGATCAACGTGCCGGACGGCTGCGCCTTCCACCCCCGCTGCCCGTTCTCCGAGCGCACCGGGGGCAAGGCCGAGACCGAGGCGCCGGTGCTCGCCGAGACCGAGGGCGGCCACTTGGTGCGCTGCCACATGAGCCGGGACGAGCGGCGCACACTGTGGGAGGACGAGATCAAGCCCGCGCTGGAGACCTCGTGACATCCGCTCCGGCCCGCGAGGCCGAAGCATCCCCGACGAAGCCGGGCGGCGCGCGGGTCGCCACCCCGGCCCGCGCCTGGAAGGCTTCTCGCGCCGCCACACACCCCGAGGCGGTCGCGCTCGCCGGCGTCACCACTGACGCCGGTCACTCCGGGCCGCCGCGCCGACACGATCAGGAGAACGTCATGCCCTGGAGCCCTCTATTCGTTCGCCGCGCCAGGGGACGCGGTCGTCACGCGGGAGGTGCGCGATGACCGAGGCGAGCGACAACGAGCTGCTGCTTTCCGTCCAGAACGTCGAAAAGCACTTTCCCGTGACGAAGGGCCTGCTCAAAAGGCAGGTCGGCGCCGTCAAGGCGGTCGACGGGATCAGCTTCGACGTGGTCAAGGGCGAGACGCTCGGCCTGGTGGGCGAGTCGGGCTGCGGCAAGTCCACGACCGGGAGGTTGATCACCCGGCTGCTCGAGCCCACGGCCGGCAAGATCATCTTTGAGGGGGAGGACATCTCGCACATGTCGCAGGGCCGGCTCAGGCCGCTCCGCCGCGACATGCAGATGATCTTCCAGGACCCCTACTCGTCACTCAACCCCCGGCACACCGTCGGCGCCATCGTCGGCGCCCCCTTCCGCATCCAGGGCGTGCAGACCGAGAACGGCGTCAAGAAGGCCGTCCAGGACATCCTGGAGCTCGTCGGGCTCAGCCCCGAGCACTACAACCGCTACCCTCACGAGTTCTCCGGCGGGCAGCGGCAGCGCATCGGCATCGCCCGTACGCTCGCGCTCAGGCCCAAGCTGATCATCGCCGACGAGCCGGTCTCCGCGCTCGACGTCTCCATCCAGGCCCAGGTCGTCAACCTGCTCGAAGACCTGCAGAACGAGCTCGACCTGACCTACGTCGTGATCGCCCACGACCTGTCGGTGGTGCGCCACATCAGCGACCGGGTCGCCGTCATGTACCTGGGCAAGATCGTCGAGATCGCCGACCGCAAGCGCCTGTACAGCTCGCCGATGCACCCGTACACCAACGCCCTGCTGTCGGCGGTGCCGGTGCCCGACCCGAGAGGGAGGGCCGGCCGCGAGCGCATCCGGCTGACCGGCGACGTGCCGAGCCCGCTCAACCCGCCGCCCGCCTGCCGCTTCCACACCCGCTGCTGGAAGGCACAGGACATCTGCAAGCAGGTCGAGCCGCCGCTGGAGGAGCTGGCCAGCGGCCATCAGGTCGCCTGCCACTTCCCGGAGAACGCCCCGGAGGTCTCCGCGGCCCCCGCCGCGACCGAGGACGCCTGACACCGACCGGGCGCCGCGGCCCGGGTTCGGCGGCGATGCGTGCGCGGCCGCGACCGGGATCCCGCGCTCCTGACCCGGCGGCGCGGCACCCGGCGGGTTGCGGCGGCCGGGTTTCGTGGCGCCCGTGTCGGCGCGCGACGCCCGGCGGGGTCGATGCGGCCGCGGTGCGTGGCGTCCGTCCCGGTGCGGCGCTGAGATGCCGGACGCGGAGCGGCGCGTGAACCGGTCTCAGGGCAGGGGAGCGGGTGTCAGGGCATGGCGCCCGGTGTGATCAATCCCGTCTCGTACGCCAGGACCACGGCCTGCACCCGGTCGCGCAGCCCCAGCTTGGTCAGCACGTTGCCGACGTGCGTCTTCACCGTGGTCTCGCTCACCACGAGCTTGGCCGCGATCTCCGCGTTGGACATGCCCTTCGCGATCAGCCGCAGCACCTCCAGCTCCCGCTCGGTCAGCCGGTCGAGCCGTGCGGGGGTGGCCTGCTCGTGAGCGGGGGGCAGCCGCGTGGCGAACCGGTCGAGCAGCCGCCGCGTCACGCTGGGCGCCACGATCGCGTCGCCGGCCGCCACCACCCGGATGGCCTGCACCAGCTCGTCGGGCGGCACGTCCTTCAGCAGGAACCCGGAGGCGCCCGAGCGCAGCGCCTCCACGATGTACTCGTCCAGGTCGAACGTCGTCAGCACCAGCACTTTCGGCACGTGCGCCGACGGCGTCGCCTCCCGCACGATCCTGCGGGTGGCCTCGATGCCGTCGACCCCGGGCATCCGGATGTCCATGAGCACCACGTCGGGCAGCAGCGCCCGCGTCTGCTCCTGGGCGCCCTTGCCGTCGCCGGCCTGGCCCACCACCGTGATGTCGGGCTCGGCCTCGAGAATCAGGCGGAATCCCGTACGCAGCAGCGGCTGGTCGTCCACCAGCAGCACTCTGATCGTCATTGGCCGTCCTTCAACGGGAATCTCGCCCGCACTTCGAAACCGCCCCCGGGTAGCGGACCGACGCTGAGGATTCCACCATAGAGGGCAACCCTTTCACGAATGCCCACCAAACCATGACCGGGCCGAGCCGGCGCCCCGGCCGTGCCCCGGCCGTCGTCGGCCACGCGTACGTCCAGCTCGTGCGGCGCGTGCCGGACCGTCACCACCGCCTGCGTCCCGGCGCCCGCGTGCCGCATGCTGTTCGTCAGCCCTTCCTGGACCAGCCGATAGGCGGCCAGGTCGACCCCCGCGGGCAGCGGCGGCGGCTCGCCCTCGACGATCAGCCGCGTGGGCAGCCCCGCCTCACGCATCTGCTCGACCAGCGCGGGCAGGTCGTCCACGCCCGGCTGTGGCCCCAGCTCGGCGCGGGCGTCGGTGCGCAGCACGCCGACGATGTTGCGCATCTCGGACATGGCCATCCGGCCGGTGTGCTCGATCGCCGTCAGCGCCTCGCGAGCCAGGCCGGGGTCGGAGGACAGCACCTTGCGCGCCGCGGCGGCCTGCACGGTCATCACGCTGACGTGGTGGGCGACGACGTCGTGGAGCTCGCGGGCGATCCTCGACCGCTCCTCGGCCCGCGCGGCCCGCGTGTCGGCCGCGCGCGCCCGCTCCAGCCGCGCCGCACGGCCTCTCAGTTCCTCCCTGTAGGCCCGGCGCAACCGCAGGCTCCGGCCCGCGCCCCACACCGAGACCAGCACCATGGCCACCACGACGTGGTCGCTCAGGCTCGTGGCCATGGGCGGGCCCGCCGCGGCGCCCAGGGTGTAGGCCAGCACCGAGATCAGCAGCCCGCCCAGCGCCATCGCCAGGCCCCGGTTGGAGGCCACGGAATAGAGCAGCACCAGCCCGGACAGGCCCGGCACGCCGGTGCTGTAGCCGAACGCGGTCAGCAGCGTCTCCGGCACCAGCCCAACGGACAACGCCGCCAGCGGCCACCGCCTGCGCACGGTCACGGGGGCGCACGCCAGCAGCACCAGCAGCACACCGAACGGATCGGGCTCGCGCATGCCGTCGACCGCCAGGCCCCCGGACGGCAGCCGTCCAGGGTCGTAGAGAACGAACAGCGCCACCGAGGCCGCGGCCACCACCCCGGCGAGCACCGTGTCGTGGAACCTGGTTCGGTCTATCCGCACCGCTTCACTGTAGGCCCAGGCCAGAGCACGCAACCTCCTCCCTCGGGAGGATTAGCGCGCACACCCCGGCCACGCCGCGCCCCCAGGACGCGCGCTCAGAGCTCGCCGGTGGCCGATCGGCGGTGTCGTGGGCCCGCGCGCTCAGAGCTCGTCGGTGGCCGATCGGCGGCTGCTGCGGACCGTGTCGCCGGGCTTGCGGTCGGGAACCGGCGGCGGGGTGCCGCCGAACTCCGGGCACAGCGCCTGGTGGTCGCACCAGTCGCACAACCGGCTCCTGCGCGCCCGCCACTCGCCGGACCGCAGGGACCGCTCGATGGCCGCCCACAACGCCATGACCTTGCGCTCGGTGGCCAGCAGGTCGGCCTCGTCGGGCGCGTAGCGCAGCACCTCGCCCTTGCCCCCCAGGTAGACCAGCTGCAGCAGCCGCGGCACCTGCCCGCGCAGCCGCCACAGCACCAGGGCGTAGAACTTCATCTGAAATAACGCCTTGGCCTCGAAATCGGGCCCCGGCGCGCTGCCCGTCTTGTAGTCGACCACCCTGACCTCGCCGGTGGGCGCCACGTCGAGCCGGTCGACGTAGCCCCGCAGCATCAGCCCGCCGTCGAGCACCGCCTCGACGTAGAGCTCCCGCTCGGCGGGCTCCAGCCGCGTCGGATCCTCCAGCGTGAAATAGCGCTCCAGCATGCCGCGCGCCTGCGCCAGCCACTCGCCCTGCTCGGCCTCGTCGGCGAACATCTCGCCGTATTGCGGGTCGTCGTCGAGCAGCCGCCGCCACTGCGGCTCCAGCAGCTCAAGCGCCGCGCTCACCGAACGCCGCGGCGCCGGCAGGTCGTAGAGGCGCTCGAGGACGGCGTGCACCACCGTGCCCCGCACCGCCGCCTGCGACGGCTTCTCGGGCAACTGGTCGATCACCCGGAAACGGTAGAGCAGCGGACATGTCATGAAATCGCCCGCCCGGGACGGGGAGAGAGCTCCGATGATCGCCGGCTCGGTCAAGGTCATGCACCGCACTCTAGGTCAAGAGCCCGACAGAATAACGCCCGCGGAACGAGGATCACCTGATCCGGCGCGTAGCATCAAGGCAGCAACAGCACGTGCCGACGGGAAATCCGCGACACGGACCGTCGCCCGGCCCTCCGGCCGGGCGCGGCGACGGATGCCCCGGCGGCGAGGATGTCAAGGAGTGCGGTGAGCGAGCAGAGCCCGCGACAGGAGTTCTCCGGCCTTCGGATGGGAAAGCCGTTCGGCATTCCGGTTTACGTCTCGTGGACATGGTTCATCGTGGCGGCCTTCATCACCATGCTCGTCGGGCCGAGAATGCAGATCATGCTGCCCGAGCTGAACAGCACGGCCGCGTACGCCGTCGCGTTCGTGTTCGCGGTGCTGCTGTACGTCTCGGTGCTGCTGCACGAGCTCGCGCACAGCGTGCTGGCCAAGGCCTACGGCCTGCCGGTGCGGCGGATCACCCTCTACTTCCTCGGCGGCGTGTCGGAGATCGAGAAGGAGCCGCCGACGCCGGGCAAGGAGTTCCTGGTGGCCGCCGCGGGCCCCGCGCTCTCGCTCGGCCTGGGCGGGCTCGGGCTGGCCGCTGACATCTACGTGATCAACGACGGCGGCATCCCCGAGGCGCTCGTCTGGCAGCTGTGGGTGGCCAACCTCATCGTCGGCGTGTTCAACCTGCTGCCCGGGCTGCCCCTCGACGGCGGCAGGATGTTGCGCGCCGGCGTCTGGAAGCTCACCAAGAACCCCGGCTCAGGCACCATCGTGGCCGCGTGGGGCGGCCGGGTGCTGGCCGTGCTCCTCGTCGTCGTGCCGGTCGCGACGACGCTGTCCGACGGGCGCGAGCTCGATCTCACCGACCTGCTGTGGCCGATCGTGCTGGCCATGTTCATCTGGCTCGGCGCCAGCCAGTCGCTGCGCGTGGCCAAGATCCGGGCCAGGATCCCGCAGGTCAACGCCCGCACCCTCGCCCGAAGGGCCGTTCCCGTGGTCGCCGAGACGCCGCTGGCCGAGGCGCTGCGGCAGGCGGGCGAACGCCGGGCGGGGGCCATCGTCGTGGTCGACCACGACGGCAAACCCGTCGCCATCGTCAGCGAGGCCGCCGTCCAGGCCACGCCCGAGCACCGCCGCCCCTGGGTGAACGTCGCCTCCCTCGCCAAGTCGCTCGAGCCCGACATGGTGCTGGCCGCCGACCTCGAGGGTGAGCCTCTCATCGACGCCATGCGCGAGGCGCCGGGCAGCGAATATCTGCTCGTGGAGCACGGCGGCGAGATCTACGGCGTGCTGGCCACGGCCGACGTGAACCGGGTCTTCTCCGGCGTCTGATTTGTCCCACTCGTTTAAGCGGCAGCCCCCGGCTAGGGTCGTGTCCAGCAGTTTCGGGGTGGGCCGGAGCCGACTCTGGCGATTTCTGCGATCTGACGACTGGCCGATAGTGTGCTGGTTGGCCAGACTTGCACAGTTGAGGGGTTTGCCGCGGTCGACCGGTTCACCGAATCGAGACGAGGTGGCCGCGACGTGGCCTCGTCGTCGGGGTACGTATGGCTGGTGACCAGCACGGCAGTGCGGGTGCCGTAACACCGCCGGCTTCCGGGGAGGAGAGTTGAGTGACCGAGCGCAGCGAGGGCACCAATGAGCGCAGCACGGTCGGCATGAGGGAGGACTCATGACCGGCCAAGGCTTCGGAGTGGTGCGTCCGCTTCCTGGAAATGGGCTGGTCGCCTACGAGGGCGGGCTGCTGCTCGTGTGCGACGCCGGCGAGTCCGCGGCCGACGACCTGCTCGAGGCGCTGCGCGCGACGGCGTCGTCCGGCGGGGACGGCCGGGCGCTGGCCCGGCGCGCCGCCCAGGTGCTCGCGGCCAACATGGCCGGCGACCCGGCCACCTGCGCGGTGGCGGGCTCCGTCGGCGACGGCGTGGCGGTCCTGGTCAGCGGCTCCGCGGCGGCCACCATCGTCACCCCGGCAGGCGAGACGCGGCTGGCCGGGAGCGACTCCCTGACGTGGGCCGACCGGCTCGTCACCGGCACCGTCGAGCGCGTCGAGCTGAGCCTGCCCGGCGCCGGCAGCCCGCACCCCGCGGTCCGGTTCGACGGCGGCGTCGTGCACGGCGGCGGTCTGGTGGGCGACTTCTCCGAGCAGCCCTCGGCACCCGCCGTGTCCAGGCCGCTCACCAGCGAGATGCCCGCCACCGGCCTCCACGTCGAGCCCGACCTCATCCAGCCGCCCCCGCAGCAGCCCGTCGAGCGCCCTCCCTACCCGCTGGCCGACCAGCCGCCGGCCGCCTCCGGCCCGCAGCCGGGCCCCCACTCGGGTCCGCAGCCGGTCGAGCAGCCGTCCTACCTGACGCCCCCTGACCAGCCCTCCTACGGCCCGCCGCAGGACCAGCCCCCTTACGGGCCGCCCCCGGAGCAACATCCCCCTTACGGCGCGCCGCAGGACCAGCCCCCCTACGGCCCGCCCCACGAGCAGCAGTCGCCCTACGGCCCGCCGCAGGAGCAGCCGCCGCCCCTGCCCGAGCCGCAGCAGCAGTTCCCCTCCTTCGACGAGCCCGCGCACTCGGGCAACGGCGAGCAGCAGGCCCAGCAGCACATGGGGCCGCCCGACCACTATGACCAGCCCGGTCCGGCCGGGCCCGGCCCGCAGGAGCACTACGACCAGCCCGGCCCGCCCCAGCAGCAGGATCAGCAGGCCGACCACGGCGACCGGCCGCTGGTCTACGGGGTCGACTGCAAGAACGACCACTTCAACGACCCCCGCGTGCCCTACTGCGCCGTCTGCGGCATCGCCCTGGTCCAGCGCACCCTCGTCCCCTACAAAGGGCCGCGTCCCCCGCTCGGGGTCCTCGTCCTCGACGACGGCACGGCGCTGCCCCTGGAGGCCGACTACCTCCTCGGCCGTGACCCGGAGCGCGCGCCCGAGGTGGCCGGCGGCAGCGCGAGGCCGGCCAAGGTGACCAGCCCCGACGGCTCGGTCTCGCGCCGCCACCTGCGCGTGGCGCTGGACGGCTGGGACGTCAACCTGGTGGATCTGGGTTCGGTCAACGGCACGCAGATCCAGCCGCCCGGCGACCCCAACTTCTACGACATCCCGCCCAACGAGCCGGTCACCATCGCCCCGGGCACGACCGTCCGGGTGGGCGTGTCCCGCACGCTCCGCTTCGAGGCCCACAGGGGCTGACACCGCGCCGCCTGACGCTCGCGCCCTCGCCGGGGGCGCGAGCGTTCTCGCACAAGGGCCGTACGCCATCCGGAGGGCGGCCTTCGGCGCGAAACGACACCACGTGTGGCTTGCCTCGAACGGGCGGATTCCGGGGTGCGGACGACGGGATCGGCGGCCACGCCGGGGATCCCGGCCGCGGAGCACACAATTCAGAGAGCCATATCACGAGAAATCGTCAGTCTGGATAAGAGCCGCGAAATAGGCGAAGGATCTTCATGAGTGACGGGCCGGAGAACCCGCCGGGGCAGGTTTTCCCGCCTCATTCGGGCCCGCTACAGGTCGTCCGCAACCCCGGATTCCGACCGCGCGAAAGAGGGCCCACCCCTCGCTAGACGGGACGGAAGGACCGCACTCCGCGCAACATGCGCACCGCGGCCTCCAGGCCCCCGGCGGCCTCCAGCGCCCGCCCCGCCGCCGCGGCGAACCGGCTCACCAGGTGCTCGTCACCGTCGCTGAACCCGCGCCCCGCCACCCACAGGTGCGTGGAGTCCCGCGTCGCCATCGGCACGGGCATGGACAGGAACCCCGGCTCGCCCACCGACACGTCGCGCGCCAGCCGTACCGTCGCCTGCGACGCCACGAGCTCCTTCATCACCCCCGACTCCGCCAGCCACCGCCGCACGCTCAGCGGATCGCCTGGCGGCGTGTGCACGTGGATCGAGCACGCGTGCCGGCGCAGCACGTCCACCCGGACGAATCCCGCGTTCCCGGTGCCCGCGACGGCCGCGGCGGTACGTGCGAGCCGGTCGATCAGGTTCACCGCCTCCAGGCAGGAGAACACGGCGATGAGCTCGCGCATGGCGACGTCGGCACGGTCGTATGGCATCGCGGCGCCCCTCGGGGGAGAGGGTGAGATCGCGTACCCCGATCGCGCGACCTTACGTGCGGGTGCCCCGACTATCGTCCTGGACGGCGCCCTTGACCAGACCTCAACAGGAAATCAGGATTTCCGGCCCGCGGGCTCGTCCTGCCGCAGGCGCGCCCACGCCACGTCGTCGGCCCAGGTGCCGTCCGGCTGCGGGAACAGCTCACGGTGCACGCCCTCCCGGCTGAACCCCGCCCGCTCCAGCACCGCCTGCGAGGCCGTGTTGCCCGCCTCGGTGCCCGCCACGATCCGGTGCAGGGGCGTGCCGGCGAACGCCCAGTCGACCAGCAGCCGCACCGCCCGCGTCATGAGCCCCTTGCCCCGGTGCGGCGGCACCAGCGAGTAGCCGATCATCGCCTGCCCGAGCGCCGGGACCACCTGCGTCAGCTGCAGGTGCCCCGCGAACGCCCGCGAGGCCGCGTCCCTGACCGCCAGCTCGACGCGCTGCCCTGACGCCCACCAGTAGCCGGTGTAGCGGCAGCGCCGCTCGTTGTCCTCCAGCGTGGCCGGCGGCCCCACGGAGTAGACCGCCACGCTCGGCTCGGCCATCATCCGGTGGAAGTCCTTGGCGTCCTCGGCGGCCAGCGGCTCCAACACCACGACTCCGTCGGTCAGCTCCCCGCCCTCGAAGAACGGAAGGTACGGCTCCGCCACAGCCACGGCGTCGCCAGCCAGCCGGCCGAACGTGACGACATCGGCGTACCGGCCGTCGCGCACCTGCTTGGCGTCCCGCCTGCGCCCCTCCTCGCGGAAACCCGCTTTGTACGCCACGCGCAGGCTCGCCACGTTCTCCACCTCGGCCTGCAGCTCGACCCGGCGCACCCCGTGGTCGAAGAGCCAGTCGGTGACCGCCCTGGCCGCCGTGGCCGCGACGTTCTTGCCCCGGGCCCACGGGGCCACCAGGTAGCCGATCTCGGTCACGCCCCAGCGGTCCGGCGGCCCGACGCCGATGGAGCCGGCGTAGCGGCCGTTCTCGGTGATCGAGAACTCCGCCCCGCCGTCCCGCCACCTGGCCGCGGACCTGCCGAGGTAGTCGAGCGCGTCGCCGGCCCCGTACGGCGACGGCAGGAGCGGCAGGAATCTGGCTGACACCGGGTCGTCGCAGGTCGTGACGATCGCTTCGGCGTCGGACTCCACGGGTGGCCGCAGGATGAGGGAGCCGGTGGAGATCACGTCGTGCGGGAGCATCATCCATACTTATCGTGCGTCCTGACCCGCTCGAAAGCCCTATAACCTTGCCGCCATGGGTTTCCGCAGGCATGGGCCTTTCCAGGCGGGGGATCAGGTGCAGCTCACCGACCCCAAGAACAAGCGCCACACGATCACGCTCAAGGAGGACGGCGTCTTCCACACCCACAAGGGCGCCATCCCGCACAGTGATCTGATCGGGCAGCCTGAAGGCTCCGTCGTGCGTTCCTCGGGCGGCACCGCCTACCTCGCCTTCCGCCACCTGCTGCAGGACTACACGCTGGCCATGCCGCGCGGCGCGGCCGTCATCTACCCGAAAGACGCCTCCATGATCGTCGGCATGGCCGACATCTTCCCCGGCGCCCGGGTCATCGAGGCGGGTGTCGGCTCCGGCGCGCTGACCTGCTTCCTGCTGCGCGCGGTCGGCCCGGAGGGGCACGTCACGTCCTACGAGCGGCGCCAGGAGTTCGCCGACGTGGCGCGCAAGAACGTGGAGAAGTTCTACGGCGGTCCCATGGAGGGCAACTGGCGCCTGGTCACCGGCGACCTGGTGTCGTCGATCGACGAGGTCGACGTCGACCGCGTCATCCTCGACATGCTCGCTCCCTGGGAGTGCGTCGACGCGGTCGCCAAGGCGCTGACGCCTGGGGGTGTGATCTGCTGTTACGTGGCCACGACGACCCAGCTGTCCAAGACGGTCGAGGTCATTCGCGATCATGGGTGTTTCACCGAGCCGCATGCGTGGGAGACCCTGGTTCGCGACTGGCACGTCGAAGGACTCGCGGTGAGACCGGATCATCGGATGATCGGCCACACCGGGTTCCTCGTCACCGCCCGCCGCATGGCCGACGGCGTGACTCCGCCGCCGCGCCGTCGACGACCGAAGGGGACGACCGAAGAACTATGACAATTTGGCCACGAGGGTGCGTTGGTGCGTGACACGGGAACAGATGACCGTGTTCATATGCTGGGAGTATTAAACGCACTATTGGGGATTAATCGCCGAATACTGATTGTCACACGACGAACACTGCCCGGCCAGGTTACGGAGGGGCCCGAGATAGGTAAGGTCCTTAGTAGTCGCCCTCGACTGGGAAGGAGGTGACGGGGCGTGGCAGCTCGCGATGATGCTGAGGCTCGAGCCGCGCAGCGCGAACGGGAGGTCGCTGATCTTTCAACACAGGTCTCCTTCCTCCAGGAGGAGATCACCGCGCTGAGGCGGAAGCTGGCCGAGTCACCCCGTCAGGCCAGGGTCCTCGAAGAGCGTCTCCATGAGGCACAGGCCAATCTGGCGGCCGTGACCGGCCAGAACGAACGCCTGGTGGCCACACTCAAGGAGGCCAGGGACCAGATCGTCGCCCTCAAGGAGGAGGTCGACCGGCTGGCGCAGCCGCCATCCGGCTTCGGCACCTTCCTGGAGGCCCGAGAAGACGGCACGATCGAGGTGTTCACCGGAGGTCGCAAGCTCCGGGTGAACGTCAGCCCCGCCGTCGACGTCGCTTCGCTGCGGCGTGGCCAGGAGGTCATGCTCAACGAGGCGCTCAACGTGGTCGAAGCCCTCGGCTACGAAGAGGTCGGCGAGATCGTGATGCTCAAAGAACTGCTCGACGAGGGAAAGCGGGCCCTGGTCATCTCGCACGCCGACGAAGAGCGCGTCGTGCGACTGGCCGAGTCGCTGGTCGGCCAGCCCATCAGGGCGGGCGACTCGCTCCTGCTCGAACCTCGCTCCGGCTACGTCTACGAGCGCATACCCAAGTCCGAAGTCGAAGAGCTCGTGCTCGAAGAGGTCCCCGACATCTCCTACGAGGAGATCGGCGGTCTCATGCGGCAGATCGAGCAGATCAGGGACGCGATCGAGCTGCCCTACCTGCACGCCGACCTGTTCCGCGAGCACAAACTCCGTCCCCCGAAGGGCGTGCTGCTGTACGGCCCGCCCGGTTGCGGCAAGACGCTCATCGCCAAGGCCGTCGCCAACTCCCTGGCCAAGCAGGTCGCGGAGAAGACCGGCCAGTCCGGCAAGAGCTTCTTCCTCAACATCAAGGGCCCGGAGCTGCTCAACAAGTACGTCGGTGAGACCGAGCGGCACATCCGCCTCGTCTTCCAGCGAGCCCGCGAGAAGGCCTCAGAGGGCACCCCGGTGATCGTGTTCTTCGACGAGATGGACTCGATCTTCCGCACCCGAGGCTCGGGCGTGTCCTCCGACGTCGAGAACACCATCGTCCCTCAGCTGCTGTCGGAGATCGACGGCGTCGAGGGGCTCGAGAACGTCATCGTCATCGGCGCCTCCAACCGCGAGGACATGATCGACCCGGCGATCCTGCGGCCCGGCCGCCTGGACGTCAAGATCAAGATCGAGCGGCCGGACGCCGAGGCGGCCAAGGACATCTTCTCGAAATACCTCATCTCTGACCTGCCTCTGCATCCCGACGACCTGACGGAGCACTCCGGCTCCCGTGAGGCCACCATCCAGGGCATGATCCAGAGCGTCGTCGAGCGCATGTACACCGAGAGCGAGGAGAATCGCTTCCTCGAGGTGACCTACGCCAACGGCGACAAGGAGGTCCTCTACTTCAAGGACTTCAACTCCGGCGCGATGATCCAGAACATCGTCGACCGGGGCAAGAAGATGGCCATCAAGCAGTTCCTCGAATCCGGCCAGAAGGGCCTGCGGGTGCAGCACCTGCTCACGGCCTGCGTGGACGAGTTCTCCGAGAACGAAGACCTGCCCAACACCACCAACCCCGACGACTGGGCCCGCATCTCCGGCAAGAAGGGCGAGCGGATCGTCTACATCCGCACGCTCGTCTCCGGCAAGCAGGGCACCGAAGCCGGCCGGTCCATCGACACCGTCGCCAACACCGGCCAGTACCTGTAACACCCCTTGATCGGGAGGGCCGCGCGGGAGACCGCGCGGCCCTCCCGCGTCTGCGGACCCGGTCGCCGGCCGCATCGGTGGCGGGTCGCCCGCCGGGGAAGGCGCCGGCCGCGCCTAGCATGGCGATCATGGAGTACCTCAACCCCGGTCGCGGCCCGTACCCCGCGCAGGACCGCGAGCTCATCGGAGTCGAGCACGCCCGCCAGGCCCGCACCCGCTTCGCCGGGCACCGCGGCTACCGGCCCACGCCCGTCCACACCCTGCGCGGGTTCGCGGGTACGTACGCCGTGCACATCAAGGACGAGAGCCTGCGCATGGGTCTGGGCAGCTTCAAGGCGCTCGGCGGCGCCTACGCCGTGCGCCTGATGGCCGAACGCGAGCCAGGAGGCCCGCCCTTCGTGTGCGCCAGCGCCGGCAACCACGGCATCTCCGTCGCCGCAGGAGCCGCGGAGGCAGGCGTGCCGTGCGTGGTCTACCTGAGCGAGGACGTGCCCCAGGCGTTCGAGCGGCGGCTGCGCGCCCTCGGCGCGGAGGTGCGGCGCAGCGGCCGGCATTACGACGACAGCATGGCCGCGGCGCTCCGCACGGCCGAGGAGCAGGGGTGGCGGCTGGTCTCCGACAGTTCGTGGGAGGGCTACACCGCCGTCCCGCTCGACGTCATGCGCGGCTACGCGGTCCTGTTCGACGAACTGTCCGGCCTCGGCGAGCTCTCTTCCGCGGCTGAGCCCGCCGGAGACGGCCCGGACGAGAGCCCCGGCGCGCCCACGCACGTGTTCGTGCAGGCCGGGGTAGGCGGGCTGGCCGCGGCGGCGGCCGGATACGTACGCGACCGCTGGGGCGAGCAGCCCAAAGTGATCGTCGTCGAGCCCGAGGGCGCGCCCTGCCTGCTCGAAAGCGCCCGGGCCGGCACGTCCGTCCGGATCAGAGGCGGACATACCACGCTCGGCCGGCTCGACTGCCTCGAACCCTCGCTCATCGCCCATCGTCTCCTGTCCCACCTCGCCGACCTCTACATGACGATCACCGACGAGGAGGCGGACGCCGCGGTCCGGCTCCTGTCCGGGCACGGCGTGGCCCTGTCGCCGTGCGGAGCCGCCGGAGCCGCCGGGCTGCTCGAACTGAGCGACGACTCCCGGCGTGCGCTCGGTGTCGACGAGCGCTCACGCGTGTTGCTCGTGGGAACAGAGGGACCGGTGGAACCAAAATGATCGACATCTACGTCAAAGGGGCGTGCATTCACCCAACCGGCCGAAGCATGTCCGGGGGGACGGCCGGTTGGCCGAGCTCGACCTCCTGCGATTCATCGCCGCCCTCGCCGTCGTCGCCTTCCACTATCTGGTCGCGTACGCCTCCGTCTGGGGGGACAGGCCCGCCGAGCTGTTCCCGGCGCTGGCGCCCATCGCGGGGTTAGGCATCCTCGGCGTGGAGCTGTTCTTCATCATCAGCGGGTTCGTCATCCTGATGACCGTCTGGGGCCGAGGGCTCGGCGGCTTCGCCCGGTCCCGGTTCGTGCGTCTCTATCCCGCGTACTGGCTCAGCCTCGGCGCGGTCGCCGCCCTCTACGCGATCACCGGCGCCAAGGCGCTCAACCCAAAACTTTCGCCAGGCGAATACCTGGTGAACGCCACCATGCTCCAGCGGCTGTTCAAGGTCACCGACGCCAGCGGCGTCTACTGGTCGCTCTGGGCGGAGCTCCGCTTCTACCTGCTGATGGCCGTCCTCGTGATCATCGGCGTGACGTACCGGCGCGTGCTGGTCTTCGCGGGCGTCTGGCTGGTCGCCGCGCTCGGCGCGGAACTGCTCGGCAACGACCTGCTCGACGAGATCGTCATGCCGCGGTACGCCCCCTATTTCGTGGCCGGCATGTCCCTGTACCTCATCCACAAGCACGGCAGCGCCTGGCTGCCCTGGTTGTACGTGGCCGGCGGGTACGGCCTGTCGATCAACGCCGCGCTCGGCCGTGTGCACAGCCGGGTCGAGGCCGCGGGCTTCAAGAACATGCCCGTCACCGATGTCAGCGTCATCATCACCATCACCCTGATCTTCACCGTGATGGCCCTGGTCGCCCTCGGCCTGCTCAGGCTGAAGTCGTCGAGGACGCTCACCGCGCTCGGCGGGGTCACGTACCCGCTTTACCTGTTCCATGGCGTGGTCGCGGTGGCCCTTATCCCCGTGCTCGTCGAGGACCTGCCCCCTTGGGCGGTCGCCGTCACCGCGACGCTGGTCGCGATTCTGCTGTCCTATCTTGTCCATGCCTTTGCGGAACGTCCTATCCAGCGACTTCTCAAGCCGCGCAGGGCACCGCAAAGCACGTCAGCTCCTGCCGTACAGGTTGAAAAGACGTCGGTGCCATAACCTTGTGGCCTTGGGGCACTGTGAAGGGCATAGGCTCGGGCATATAAACGGCGGATAGACAGACCCGGACGAACAGAGGGTGTTGCATGACGGTGCGTCGGGTGATGGGCATTGAGACCGAGTACGGCATCTCCGTACCTGGTCAGCCAGGCGCCAACGCGATGGTGACCTCCTCGCAGGTCGTGAACGCCTACCTGGCCGCCTCGGCGGCCCGCGCGCGCAGGGCACGGTGGGATTTCGAGGAGGAGAACCCGCTGCGCGACGCGCGCGGGTTCGACCTTGCCCGGGAGGTGGCCGACCCCACCCAGCTCACCGACGAGGACCTCGGCCTCGCCAACGTCATCCTCACCAACGGCGCCCGGCTCTACGTCGACCACGCCCACCCCGAGTACAGCGCGCCCGAGTGCACCAACCCTCGGGCCGCCGTCATCTGGGACAAAGCGGGCGAGCGAGTGATGTACGACGCGGCAACCCGAGCCTCTGCCATCCCCTCCAACGCCCCCATCCAGCTCTACAAGAACAACACCGACGCCAAAGGCGCCTCCTACGGTTGCCACGAGAACTACCTGATGCGGCGCGCCACCCCCTTCGCCGACATCGTCCGGCACCTCACTCCTTTCTTCGTCTCCCGTCAGGTCGTCGTCGGCGCCGGCAAGGTCGGCATCGGCCAGGACTCCCGCGGCGAAGGGTTCCAGATCAGCCAGCGGGCCGACTTCTTCGAGGTCGAGGTCGGGCTCGAGACCACGCTCAAGCGGCCCATCATCAACACCCGTGACGAACCGCACGCCGACCCCGAGAAATACCGCAGGCTGCACGTCATCATCGGCGACGCCAACATGTCGGAGATCTCGACCTATCTCAAGCTCGGGTCCACCGCACTCGTCCTCGCCATGATCGAGGACGGCTTCCTCACCCGTGACCTCGCCGTCGACAACCCCGTGCAGGCGCTGCGGGCCGTCTCCCACGACCCCGCCTGCCGCTACGAGATCCCCATGCGCGACGGGCGCAAGCTCACCGCCATCCAGCTCCAGATGGAATATCTCGAGCAGGCCCGCAAATACGTCGAGGAACGCGGCACCGCCCACGACGAGATGAACAAGGACATCCTCGACCGCTGGGAGTCCGTGCTCACCCGCCTCGCGGAAGATCCGATGCAGCTCGCCCGCGAGCTCGACTGGGTCGCCAAGCTCGAACTCCTCGAGGGCTATCGCAGCCGTGACGGCCTGGCCTGGTCGCACCCCCGGCTCCAGCTCGTCGACCTGCAATATTCCGACATCCGCCCCGACCGGGGCCTCTACAACCGCCTCGTCGCCCGCGGACGCATGCAGCGCCTGGTCAGCGAGGAAGAGGTCCAGCGTGCCGTCGAACACCCGCCCACCGACACCCGCGCCTACTTCCGCGGCCGTTGCCTGAGCCAGTACAGCGAGGCCGTCGCCGCGGCCTCCTGGGACTCCGTCATCTTCGACATCCCCGGCAGGGAGTCACTGCAGCGCGTGCCGACCCTTGAGCCGCTGCGCGGCACCAAGGCCCATGTCGGAGAGCTCTTCGATCGCTGCCGCACCGCCGCCGACCTGGTGGCCGCGCTCACCGGCGGCGACTGACCACCCGCTGGTGGCCGCGTCCACGGCGGCGGCCGACCACACGCCGCGCGCGGACCCGCCTCACAGCAGGCTCACGCCGAGCGTCAGCGTGCCCGCCGCCAGGCTCACGCCGCCCGCCACGGTGAGCCAGATCAGCCTGCTCGGCTTGGTGTCGCTCGGGCGCACCACCGACAGGAAGAACCCCAGCGGCATCAGGATCGGCGCGGCCACGATCAGCGTGCGCACCACGGCCTTGGCGCCTTCCGGCAGGCTCGCCTGATCCACGTACACCATCGCCACCAGGGCGAAGAGCACCAGCACGCCCGCGTGGGCGTGACCCGCCCGCCACAGGCCGCGGCGCACCGGATTGTCGAGGTAGCCTGGAACGTTACGCATCAGGAACGACAACAACGAGACACCGCCGAAGGCGACCAGGGGAACTGTGATGAGGAGCACACCGGCAGTGCTCAGGGACGAAGGGGACATCGCAACCTCCTGTGCGTACAGGGGTTCCATTATTGGATAGCTTTACTATCTGGTCAACCCCGCAAGATCACTGGGTGATGGGCGCGAAATGTCGCCCGGTTCGGGGAAGATATGCAGGAGAGGCAGTCCCCCAGACGGAGGTAGGACATGGCAACCAAGGACACCGGCGGCCAGAAGCAGACCGGTCGGCGCGAGTCCGAAGTCGAGGAGACCGAGGCCTCGGCGGCGCCGGACGTTCAGGAGCGGCAGGAGAAGCTCACGGACGATGTCGACTCGATTCTGGATGAGATAGACGAAGTTCTCGAAGAGAACGCAGAGGAGTTCGTGCGCAGCTATGTCCAAAAGGGCGGAGAGTAGGGCAAACATCAACTAAAGGGATGATTCGGGTGGGAACGCCGGGCCGACTGACCTGCCCGGACCGCGGTGAGGCCACGGCCGTGACCCGGTCCGGGCCCATCTGGGGCAGGCCCGATGGGCAAGCGTGCGTCGGCGGGATCCTCCTCCGGAACCATCCGTTCGCCTGCCGTTACGGCACCACCAGGACGACGTCGCGCGCATGCTCGCCCACGAGGGCGGGCTCAGCGCGCTTTTTTCTGCGGGGCATGGGGAACCGGCGAAGGGCCGGGCTCCAGGCTGTTCTCTAGTCCAGGTGGTCGAGAGTGGGTTGGTCGTCGGGCACGGCATGGTCGGGCGTGTGGTCGGGCATGGCATAGTCGACCGCGACGCCGAGGAGGCGGACGGGGCGGTCGAGATCGAAGCGGCCGAGGACGGTGAGGGCCGTCCGGGTGATGGCCCCCGGGTCGGCCGTGGCGGCGGGGAGCTTGGCCTGGCGGGTGCGGGTGAGGAAGGGCGTGTAGCGCACCTTGACGGTGACGCGGGTCGCCTGGCGTCCGGCGTCGATGGTGTCCTGAGCCACGCGCCCGGCGAGTGCCGTGATGTGGTGGGCGATGCCGCCCCTGTCGGTGAGATCGTGTTCGAAGGTCGTTTCGCGGCTGTGGCCTTGGGCGATCCAGGGTGTGGTGACGACCTCCGCCTCGCCCTTGCCGAGGGCGAGATAGCGATACCACGGGCCGTTGGTCGGCCCGAAACGGCGGGCGAGATCGGCGGGGTCGGCAGCGGCGAGCTGGGCGACGGTGCGCAGGCCGTGGGCGGCGAGCTTTCTGGCGGTCTTGGCGCCGATGCCCCAGAGCGCGTCGGTGGAGCGGTGGTTCATGGTCTCGGCCCAGTTGTCGCCGGTGAGCTGGTGCACGCCCGCCGGCTTGGCGAAGGCCGAGGCGAGCTTGGCCTGGTGTTTGTTGTCGCCGATGCCGACGGAGCAGGTCAACCGGGTGCGGGCGCGTACGGCCTGCTGGAGGCCGGCGGCGAGGGCTTCGGGGTCGTCGGTGGTGGCGCCGACGAAGGCCTCGTCCCAGCCCCAGATCTCCACGCGCACGGGGAACTCCCGGAGGACGGCCATGACCTCTCGCGAGGCGGCCTCGTAGGCGGGCGGGTCGCTGGGCAGGAAGATCGCTTCCGGGCATCGTTTGTACGCCGTGCGCAGCGGCATGCCGGAATGGATGCCGTGGGCGCGGGCTTCGTAGGTCGCGGTGGCGGCCACGGTGCGGGGGCGCGTGGGATCGCCTGTGCCGCCCACGACCACGGGCCTGCCGCGGAGCTCGGGATGGCGGAGCAGCTCGACCGCGGCGATGAACTGATCGAGGTCGACGTGCAGGATCCAGTCCCGGGTGGACCTGGTGGCCATGGTGTCCAGTATGGCCGGTGGGTCCGTGACGGGCCCAGCACGGGGGAGCGCTGTCCACGGGCGTGGTGTCTGGTTCGGGGTTTCAAGGGGTGCGCCGGTGAAGCCCGCGCACAATGGTTCGCCGTGAGCTGATCGTGGGAAGTGCAGACAGCAACCCAACATGAGTAGGGTCGCCCTAGGAACACTGACGTTTGGAGGGAGTCGCGTGGCATCGCACAGGGATCTGCCCGTCGGCTTGGTGAACCATCTTTTCCGGAACACGGGAAATTCGTCGTTCTCGGAGTTTGTCAGTTCATATGCGCCCGAGTTGCTGCCACAGCGGGATGAGGTTCTGGCCACCCCGATCGGCGATCAGGTCCCGCACGCGACCACGATCGTGGCCGCCACCTTCGCCGGCGGTGTGATCATGGCCGGCGACCGGCGGGCGACGTCGGGCAACATCATCTCCCAGCGCGACGTGGAGAAGGTGTTCCGCGCCGACGACTACTCGTGCATGGGCATCGCCGGCACGGCCAGCACGGGCCTCGAGTTCGCCCGCCTCTACCGCGTCGAGCTGGAGCACTACGAGAAGCTCGAGGGCCGCACGATGTCGGTGGCCGGCAAGGCCAACCGGCTGGCGACCATGATCAGGGGCAACCTCGCCATGGCGATGCAGGGGCTGGTGGTGGTGCCGCTGTTCGCCGCCTACGACCCCGACAAGGACGAAGGTCGCATCTTCAGCTACGACGTCGCGGGCGGCCCCTACGAGCGGGAGCGGTTCGACGCGATCGGGTCCGGTTCGATCTTCGCCCGCGGGTCGCTGAAGAAGCTCTACCGCGACGGCGCCTCCTCCGACGACATGGTGATGACCCTCATCCAGGCCCTCTACGACGCGGCCGACGACGACTCGGCCACCGGCGGGCCCGACGTGAGCAGGAAGATCTGGCCGGTCGTCGCGATGATCGACGCCGACGGTTTCCGCCGGCTGACCGACGAGCAGGTCTCCTCCTACGTGGAGCAGATGCTCGAAGCCCGCCTGATCTCGCCCGACGGCCCCATCGCCCCGCTGCGCTAGAAAGGACCACCGCACGTGTCCATGCCTTTTGGATATGCGTCCCCTGAGCAGATCATGCGGGACAAGGCCGACTACGCGCGCAAGGGCATCGCGCGGGGCCGGTCCGTCGTCGTGCTCCAGTACGTCGACGGCATCCTGTTCGTGGCGCCCAACCCGTCGCGGGCGCTGCACAAGATCAGCGAGATCTACGACCGCATCGGGTTCGCCGCCGTCGGGCGCTACAACGAGTTCGAGGAGCTGCGCCTCGGCGGCATCCGCTACGCCGACATCAACGGCTACACCTACGACCGCTCCGACGTGACCGGACGCGGCCTGGCCAACCTCTACGCCTCCAACCTGGGCCGCATCTTCACCGAGTCGATCAAATCGCTCGAGGTGGAGGTCGTCGTCGCCGAGGTGGGCGAGACCAAAGACGGCGACGCGATCTACCGGCTGACGTTCGACGGGTCCGTCTTCGACGAGCACGGCTTCGCGGCGATGGGCGGCCAGGCCGAGGCGGTGGCGACCCGGCTGAAGGAGCGCTACCGCGAGTCGATGTCGCTGGCCGACGCGCTGGAGGTGGCGCTGACGGCGCTCACCGAGCCGGGCGGCGAGCGGCCGCCGGTGGCGCAGCTGGAGGTGGCGGTGCTCGACCGCAACCGCGAGCACCGCAAGTTCCTCCGGCTGACGGGGGCGCGGCTGGAGCGGCTGCTCGCCCAGACGACCACCCCACCGGCCTCCCAGCCCACGCCTCCCGCCGGTGAGGGCAAGGACACGCCCCCGCCCACGGGCCCGGACGGCGACGTGGACGACGGCTCCTCGCCGCTGTAGACACACTTTTCTGCGGGGGCCTGCCATGGGCGGTCCCCGCAGCCACAGCCGGGCATCCGGTGGTTTCCTGCGGTCGTGCCGGGCGCCCCGTGGCGGTCCCGGCCGCCGCCCGGCGGTCGCCGCCGCGTCGTGGCTCGGGGACCCTCGCCGTCGTACCGGGTGCCCCGTGGTGGTTCCGCCGCTGGTGTCGCATGCCCGGTGGTGGCGACGTCGCCGTGGCGCCGACGGTCTCACACGTCGTGCGGGGCGATCCCTCCACCCGCACGCGGCGGGGCGGCGTTCGTGGCTTCCTGGGGTTCTCCAAGAGTGTGATCTGTTTCACATTGGTTGGGGTGAACTTCGGAGGGCCGTCGAAGATCTCAGGTTCCATGAACGCTTCCCTGCGCGGCATCCTCGCGGCCGGGGCGGCCGGGGCCTTGGTGCTGGTATCCGGCGGCGCCGCCGACGCGGCCGCCTACCCGAAGTACAAAGCGCCCAAGACCTTCGGCACGACCTTCCAGGCCGACCCGGGGCACGATTTCACCAAGGGGATCCACTCCCGCCACAACGGCATTCTGCGCGGCCGGATCACCCACGTGCGCGGCGGAGTAGCCGAGTACGAGCCCATCAAGTGGAAGAAGGGCACCCACACCGAAGGGCTGTTCGTCGGCCCGCGCGAGGGGAGCGTCGGCGCGTATGCCTCGCCGATCGCGAAGAACGTGGTGTTCCTGTCGGCGTATGGGTGCAAGTCCACGATGTCGGACATGACGGTCAGCAGGAAGACCGGGCTCGGCGCGAAGCGCTGCTCCAGGGCCACGCTCATCAAGCGGCACGGCGCTCGTCCGCACCCCGCGTTGATCACTGTCCACAAGGGGCACATCGTCAAGGTGCAGGAGATCTACACCCCTTGACCCGCGCCGCGTGACCCGCGCCCCGAGGGGGCGGGTGCGGGACGAACGCCCGTAAACGCCCGGTCAACGGGACACCCGATGGGGCGGGTGCGGGAAAACACCTGCGAAGATCTCTCCCGCATGCCGATCCGTGGGCATAGTGTGAGGTGATGGATCGTCGCATCTTCGGGCTGGAGAACGAGTACGGCGTGACCTGCACGTTCAGGGGGCAGCGCAGGCTGTCGCCCGACGAGGTCGCGCGCTACTTGTTCCGGCGGGTCGTGTCCTGGGGCCGATCGAGCAACGTCTTCCTCCGCAACGGCGCACGTCTCTACCTCGACGTGGGCAGCCACCCTGAATACGCAACACCTGAGTGTGACAACGTCATCGAGCTCGTCACCCATGACAAGGCGGGCGAGCGCATTCTCGAGGGCCTGCTCGTGGACGCCGAGAAGCGGCTGCGCGAAGAGGGCATCGCCGGTGACATCTATCTGTTCAAGAACAACACCGACTCGGCCGGCAACTCCTACGGCTGCCACGAGAACTATCTCGTGGGCAGGCACGGGGAGTTCGGGCGGCTGGCCGACGTGCTGATCCCGTTCCTGGTGACGCGGCAGATCGTGTGCGGGGCCGGCAAGGTGCTGCAGACGCCACGCGGCGCCGTCTACTGCGTCTCGCAGCGGGCCGAGCACATCTGGGAGGGCGTCTCCAGCGCCACCACCCGGTCGAGGCCCATCATCAACACCCGCGACGAGCCGCATGCCGACGCCGAGCGGTTCCGCCGCCTGCACGTCATCGTGGGCGACTCCAACATGAGCGAGACCACGATGTTGCTCAAGGTCGGCGCCACCGACCTGGTGCTGCGCATGATCGAGTCGGGCACGGTGATGCGTGATCTGTCGCTGGAAAACCCGATCAGGGCGATCCGCGAGGTCTCCCACGACATGACGGGCCGGCGCCGGGTGCGCCTGGCCAACGGGCGCGAGGCCTCCAGCCTGGAGATCCAGCAGGAATACCTGTCGAAGGCGAAGGACTTCGTCGACCGCCGCGGCGGCGACGCCATCGCCCACCGGGTGCTGGAGCTGTGGGAGCGCACGCTGCACGCGGTCGACACCGGCAACCTCGACCTGGTCTCGCGGGAGATCGACTGGGTGACGAAATACCAGCTGATCGAGCGCTACAGGAAGAAGTACGACCTGCCGCTGTCCTCGCCGCGGGTGGCGCAGCTCGATCTGGCCTATCACGACGTGCACCGCAAGCGCGGCCTGTTCTACCTGCTGCAGAAGCGCGGGTCGGTGGAGCGGGTGGCGTCCGACCTGAAGATCTTCGAGGCCAAGTCGGTGCCGCCGCAGACGACGCGGGCGCGGTTGCGCGGCGAGTTCATCCGCAAGGCGCAGGAGAAGCGGCGCGACTTCACCGTCGACTGGGTGCATCTCAAGCTCAACGATCAGGCGCAGCGCACGGTGTTGTGCAAGGACCCGTTCCGCAGCGTGGACGAGCGGGTCGACAAGCTCATCGCCGGCATGTGACCCGTGCCAGAGCGTGGTGTCGCGTTTACCCCGGCCCTACCTGAATGTCGGGTAGTGTGACGCGAATCTGACGTCTTTTCCGAGGGACATTCATGCGCCGCGCTCTGGCCGTTTCGGCCGCCGTGCCTTTGCTCTTGTTCGCCGCCGCGTGCGGCTCCGATGACGGCGCGAACTCCGGCGCCACGTCCAGCGCCGGCGCCACGTCCAGCGCCGCGTCGGCCGACGGCGCCAAGGTGGGGGTCGCGGGCAACGTGGGGGCCAAGCCCACGGTGACCTTCCCGTCCGGCTCGCCCGCCACCACGTCGTCGTACAAGGTGATCCATCCCGGCGACGGCGACGCCATCAAGGCGGGCGACCGGGTTGTCGTCAACCTGACCGTCTACAACTGGGACGGCCAGGGCAACGCCGTGCAGGGCTCCTCCTACGACACCAAGGCGCCCGAGGCCATCCCGGTCAACGAGCAGCTGCCGAAGGTCCTGCAGGAGGGCTTCACCAAGGTCAAGAAGGGCGGCCGGCTGCTGGCCGTGCTGGCCAACGACGCCGCTCCCCAGCAGCAGGCCGCGCCCGCCCAGCCGACCAAGGTGTTCGTGTTCGACGTGGTCGGCACCCAGCCGCCGCCGCTCAAGGCGGCCGAGGGCAAGGAGATCGGCGACAGCATCAAGGGTGTCAAGGTCGACAATCCCGGCGGTGAGAAGGCTCCCGGGCTGACCACGAAGACCGATGCGAAGCCGCCGGCGAAGCTCGAGGTCAAGACGGTCATCAAGGGCACCGGCGAGAAGGTGAAGGCCAACCAGACGCTCGCCGTCCACTACACGGGCAAGATCTGGGGCACCGACAAGAAGTTCGACTCCAGCTGGGATCGCGGCCAGCCGGCCGAGTTCCCGCTCGGCCAGGTGATCAAGGGCTGGCAGCAGGGACTGGTCGGGGTGCCGGTCGGCAGCCGGGTCGTGATGAGCATCCCGCCGGACCTCGGCTACGGCGACCAGGAGCAGCAGGGCATCCCCGCGAAGAGCACCCTGGTGTTCGTGGTGGACGTCCTGGGCGCCTACTGATCAGCACCACGGTGCCGGACGGACTCGCGTGATCGCCGGTCGTCCGGCACCGTGGGAGCACGGCCGGGTGCATGCCGCCCGGCCTCGCGTTCGCGTGATCGACGTCCTCCCCGGCGGACGCGCCAGGACGTGAGCCCGGCTACGCCTGGCTCCAGTTGTGTGGTGGACGTTTGAGCGTGTAGACCGCCTGGGGCAGGTCGTCCCTGACGCGGATCATCCAGCGGGCGAGGTCGGTGGTGAGGTCGGCGCGGACCCCGGCGAGCGCGGGGTCGTCGTAGCGGTTGTCCAGCTCGGCGGGGTCGGCGTCCAGGTCGTAGAGCTCGCCGGTCCCGCGCTCGTCCAGCAGCAGCTTCCACCGCGCGCGCCGGAGCATCACCGTCGTCCCGGACTGGGTGACGGTGTTGAGCTCGTCGAAGGTGCGCCCTTCGTAGGGGAAGTGCAGCGGGGGGCGCTCGTCGACGGTGTACGACAGCCCGCCGAACCCGCGTTCCCCGTAGCCGCTCGCGAACTCCTCGGCCGGGTAGGGCTCCCCGGTGAGCATGGGCCACAGGCTGCGGCCCTGGACACCGGGCGGGATGCCGGCGCCGAGGGCGTCGCAGACCGTCGGGAACAGGTCGGCGAGCGAGACGAAGTCGGTGCCGTTGGCCATCGGCCGCACGCCCGGTCCGGCCACGGCGAACGGGATGCGCATCAGGCACTCCGGCATGCCCGCGCCCTTGCGCTGCAGGCCGTAGTCGCCGGTGTAGTCGCCGTGGTCGGCGACGAAGAACACCAGCGTGTCCGCGTCCCGCCCGGTCTCGCGCAGGTGCGTGAAGAACCGGCGCAGCTGGTCGTCGATGAGGCGGAGCATGCCGCAGTAGTTGGCGCGGTAGCGCCGCCATTCGGCGTCGTAGCCGGGCCGTTTCTCCTCGGTCAGCCGGCGCAGCCACGTGTACATGCCGCCCTTGCGTTCGGCGCCCTCGGGTCCGGACTGCCGGTCGGGCACCTCGTCCTCCGCGAACAGGCTGAAGTACGGCTCGGGGACCTGGTAGGGGTTGTGCGGCTCCGGGAACGACAGCCAGGTGAAGAACGGCCGCCCGGCGGGCGTCTCGTCGATCGCGCTGATCGCGTCGGTGACGATCCGGTGCGGGAACTGGCACTCCAGCGGGAACGGCGCCGGCTCATGGCTGACCGAGTGGTCGAGCGAGACGAGCCATTCCTCGAACGCCTCCTGCTCGGGCGTCGCCGCGTCGGCCGGGCCGCGCTCGTGCCAGTAGGGCGCGGCGAACGTGTCGAAATCGGTGGGCTTGCGGTGGAAGTGCGTCTTGCCCGCCAGGTGCAGCGCGTAGCCGGACTCGCGCAGCACGTCCACCAGGTCGTCGCCGCGGAGCACGTGATGGGCGGCGCTGTTCTGCCTGACCCGGTGCGCGGACGGATACCGCCCGGTGAGCAGGCTGATCCGGGCAGGGACGCACAGCGGGGAGGTCGTGTACGCCCGGCTGAACCGCACGCCGGCGTCCATCAGCCCGTCGAGGAACGGCATGGTGTCCAGGGGGAATCCGCCCGCCGCCGTCCAGCCGGCACGCTGCTGGTCGGTCATGATCAGCACGATGTTCGGTCGTTGCACGGGAACGTTCTCCATCGTCAGCGCTCGTCGTACATCGGCCTGGTGTAGTCCTTGCCCGGTTTCCAGTTGGGGAAGGCGTAGTCGTCCAGGCTGACCTTCGCGCCCTTCTTCCTGGCCTCCGCGATCGCGCGGTCCCGGTCCTTGGCGGTGTCGCTGGACAGCCTGGTCAGCGCCGCGCGGACGTCGGTGACGTCGCCGGTGAGCGCGCCCTGCACGATGTCGCCGAGGGTGGGGCGCACCGGCTTGGACGCGATCTGCACCTGCTGGATGTCCGCGTTGCCGGCGATCGGGTCGGGGCCGAGGTGGACGCTCTCCCGGAACCAGCCGATGAGCTTCTTGTAGGCGGGGTGCGCTTGGGACTGCTCGACGACGTCGATGTCGCGCGGGGGTTGCGACATGGTCTCGGCGACCCGGCGGGAGTAGTCGGGAGTGGTGAAGTAGTCGCTCAACAGGGTGTTGGCCGCCTGGGCGTGCCGGGTCGTCGGTGACAACCAGTAGTCGCCCGGCTGTGGCACGTGGTAGCTCGCGACGGCGGTGCCCGCGTCGGGCACGAGCATCGGCCCGACGCCCAGCTTCTCCCCGAACTCCGGCATCTCCTGCAGCGCCACGCCGGGGCACCAAGGGCCGTCGAAATAGTACGCCGCCAGCCCCGCGGTCCACCGGGCCCGCGCCACGTCGTCGACCCAGGAGTTGGACCCCGGCACCAGCACCTTGTCCTGGCGCAGCGAGACCAGGAACTCGATCACGTCGAGATATTCGCCGGCGTGGAAGGCGTACTCGCCGCTCTCGTACAACCGTCCTTGCCCGCCGGCGAACCCGGCCGCCTGCGCCAGGTCGTGGACCTGCTCGCCGAGCCGGTCCGGCATGCCGATGTTCCACACCCAGCCGTAGGTGCCCTCGCCGGCCGACTGCTGCACCGCGCGGGCCGCCGCGCGGAACTCGTCGTAGGTCTTCGGCGGCGCCTGCGGGTCCAGCCCGGCGCGCCCGACCAGCTCGGTGTTGAACCAGTTGACGGCGACGTAGACCTGGTGGCTGAAGATCGGGAACGCGTAGATCTTGCCGTCGAAGACGTGCACGCCCTCGACGAGCGAGTCCTTGACCCGGGCCGTCGCCTCCTCGCTGAGGTCCAGCGGCTGCGCCCATCCGGCGGCGACGAGCGCGGCGGGGGGCAGGTTGAGACCGGCGTTGGAGCGGACGTCCGGCAGCTGGTCGCTCTGCTTGGCCAGCTGCAGCGCCTGGCCCATCTTCGCCGGGTTGTAGTACGTGTACTGGACGGGGACGCCGCCGGGGCTCTTGGCATACGTGGCGAAGATCTCCGCCTTCGCCTTCTGCAGCTGGTTCTGGTGGTCCCACCAGGTCAGCGAGGCGCCGCCGCCGCTGCCTCCGCCCCCGCCGCACGCACTGGTCGCCGCCGCGGCGGCCAGGGTGCCCGCCGCGGCGAGGAACCCTCGCCGAGTCATCGCGCTCATCGGTCCTGCCTTCCACCCCGCGGCGGTCAAAGGTCTTGTGAAGCAGTGTTGCCGCGTGGCAAAGTCATTCTTGCCACGCGGCATGCCGCGCGGCAAGACTCTCTTGGAAGTCGGCTCCCGATCTGGAGGTTGGACGGTCGTGGTGACACAACGTGACGTGGCGCGGCTGGCGGGAGTCTCCGTACGGACCGTCTCCAACGTCGTGAACAACTTCGCCTACGTGTCCGAGGAGACCCGCGCCCAGGTGCAACGGGCCCTGGAGGAGCTCGACTACCGGCCCAACCTCGCGGCCCGCAGCCTGAACCGGGGGCGCTCCAACCTGCTGGCCCTCGTGCTGCCGCTGGACGTGCCCTACTTCACCGAGCTGGCCGCCCACGTGGTGGACCAGGCCGAGGAGCGCGGATACACGGTGCTTCTCGACCGGACCGAGGGCGTGGCGGAACGCGAGCGGCAGATCACCATGCGGCGGGACCGGTCGGCGCTGTTCGACGGGATCATCTTCAGCCCGCTCGGACTGACGGAGGACGAGCTGCGCAGCTGGGCGGGCAACTGCCCGGCGGTCATCCTGGGTGAGGTCCGGGTGGAGGGCCTCGACCACGTCGCCATCGACGACACGGCCGCCGCGCGGGCCGCCACGGCTCACCTGGTCTCGCTGGGCCGGACCCGGATCGCCGCCATCGGGCCGGTGGAACGGCCGGTGGGCAACACGGCGGCGCACCGGACGGCCGGATACCGGCAGGCGCTGGAGGAGGCCGGGCTGCCCGAGATCCCCGCGACGGTGCGCCGCTACCAGCGCCAGGACGGGCGGGAGGCGATGGAGCGCCTGCTCGACCTGGACGAGCCGCCGGACGCGGTGTTCTGCTACAACGACCTGCTCGCGATCGGGGCGGTGCGAGCCGTGCTGGCCCGAGGGCTGCGGGTGCCGCAGGACGTCGCCGTCGCCGGGTTCGACGGCATCGAGGAGGGCCGGTTCGTCACCCCGCCCCTGACCACCATCGTGCCCGACAAGAAGAAGATCGCCGAGCTCGCCGTGACCCGCCTGCTGCAGCGCGTCGAGGGTGACCGGGAGCCGGCGGCCGAGCTGGAGGCGCCCTGGCGGCTGATGGTCGACCAGAGCACCACGGGCGTCGCCGGAGCGGGCGCATGACGTTCGCCGTCCCGTCCGCCGGTTCGCGGAAACCGCGCGGCGCCCGCACCACCACGTACGTGTGGTTGTTCCTGGCCCCGACCGTGCTGCTGTACGGCGCGTTCACCGTCTACCCGATCGTCGGCAGCTACGTCTACTCGCTCACCGACTGGAACGGGTTCGACGCCAGCCCGTCGTTCATCGGCGTGACCAACTACCGCGAGGTCCTCGCCGACCCGATGTTCTGGAGCTCGTTCCGGCTGACCCTGACGTTCATGCTCGTCGCCGTACCGCTCCAGGTGCTGACCACCCTGCTGGTCGCGATCGTCCTCAACTCGCCCCGCATGCCGCTGCGCACGTTGTTCCGCACCGCGCTGTTCCTGCCGGTGGTCACCACGACGGCGATCGTCGGCGTGGTCATGCAGTTCGTCTTCGACCCGGCGAGCGGCCCGGTGAACCTCGCGTTGCGCGAGGCCGGCCTGGTGACGGACGGGGTCGACTTCCTCGGCCAGTCGTCCACGGCGCTGGGCACGACGATCGCCGTCTACGTGTGGAAGTGGTTCGGGATCACCCTGGTCTACTGGCTGGCCGCGTTGCAGACCGTGCCCGACGAGGTGTACGAGGCGGCGCGCCTCGACGGGGCCGGCGCGCTGGCCACCCTGCGGCACATCACCACGCCCCTGCTCAAACCGTTCCTGGTCATCATCACCCTGCTGTCGATCGAGGCCTCGTTGCAGGTCTTCGACCTCGTCCTGACCATGACCGGGGGAGGCCCGTTCTACTCGACCGAGGTGATCGAGGTCTACATCTACCGGTGGGCCTTCGCCGCGACGGTGCCCCGGCTCGGATACGCCTCCGCGGCCGCCGTCCTGTTCGGCCTGTTCGTCTGCGTCGTCGGGCTGCTGCAGCTCCTCGCGGTCCGCGCCACCCGCAAGGCCAGGGGGGCGGCATGACCCTGTCCAAGGCGCTGCGCCGGCTGCCCTGGTGGCTGGCCGCCGCCGCGCTCGCCATCGGCTGCCTGATCTGGATCTACCCGTTCCTGTGGATGGTCGCCGCGTCGCTGAAGACGTCGGCCGAGGTGTTCACCCAGGGGCTCGACCTGCTGCCGGGCAACCCGCAGTGGGAGAACTACGAGCGCGCCTGGGGGGACGCCCAGTTCGGGAAATACCTGCTCAACACCGTGATCGTCACGGTGGCCACGGTGGTGGTCGTGGTCGTCAGGTGCGCCATGGCGGGTTATGTCCTCGCCCGCCACGAGTTCCGCGGGCGCAAGATCGTCATGGGCACCCTGATCGCCACCCTGTTCGTGCCGGCCGGCTACACCATCATCCCGCTGGTCGACCTCGCCCAGCGGCTGGGCATGCTGAACTCGCTGACCGGCATGATCCTGGCGATGTCGGGCGCCGCGCACGTGGCGGCGATCCTGCTCTACATCGGCTACTTCCGCGGCATCCCCAAGGAGCTCACCGAAGCCGCGCTCATGGACGGCGCCGGGTTCGGGACCGTCTTCTTCCGCATCATGCTGCCGCTGGCCAAGCCGGTGACCGCCACGGTGACCGTGCTCACCTTCCTGAACACCTGGAACGCGTTCTTCCTGCCGCTGGTCTTCACCTTCTCCCGGCCCGACCTGCGCACCGTGAGCGTCGGCATGCTCGCGTTCGTGGGCGAGAACGCCACCGACTGGTCGGGCATGGCCGCCGCGGCGACGATCTCGCTGCTGCCGGTCGTCGCGCTGTTCATCGCCCTGCAGCGCTACTTCGTCGAAGGCATCGCCGGCGCCGTCAAGTCCTGAGCACATCCCCATCGAGAAAGTGAGCATCGTGCCTGAGAACCCCGTGGTTCCCCGCCCGGAGTATCCCCGCCCTCAGTTCGTCCGCGCCGCATGGCAGTGCCTGAACGGAACCTGGCAGTTCGAGAGGGACCCCGGCGATTCCGGGCTGGAGCGCGGGCTGCTCGACCGCGACCTGGCCGGCGAGATCGTCGTGCCGTTCTGCCCGGAGGCGTCGCTGTCCGGCGTCGGCGACCCCGACTTCCACCCGGCCGTCTGGTACCGCCGCACCGTCGAGGTGCCGGAGGAGTGGGCGGGGCAGCGGGTGCTGCTGCACTTCCAGGCGGTGGACCACGACGCCACGGTGTGGGTCGACGGCGTCGAAGCCGGCCGGCACCGGGGCGGGTTCACCCCGTTCACCTGCGACCTGGCCGCCGCGGCCGATCCGGCGCACACGTACACCGTGGTCGTGCGCGCCCGCGATCCCCGCACCGGGCCGCAGGCACGCGGCAAGCAGGCGACCACCTACGAGGGGCGCGGAGCGCGCTACGGACGCACCACCGGCATCTGGCAGACGGTGTGGTGCGAGCCCGTGCCCGGCCCGCACCTCGGCCGGCCGCGGATCACGCCCAACGTCGCCGCGTCCGCGTTCCGGGTCACGGTGCCGCTGTCGGCGAACCGCGCCGGGCACGAGGTGCGGGTGACGGTGTCGGACCAGGCGGGCGAGCTCGCGCAGGCGCGGGCGCGCGCCGACCTCGACCTGTCCGCCGAGGTGTGGCTGGCGCTGCCGGACGACCGGGTACGCCTGTGGCGCCCCGAGGACCCGCACCTGTACGACCTGCGCATCGACCTGCTCGACGGCGACGGCGCCGTGGTCGACACCGCGGCGAGTTACGCCGGGCTGCGCTCGGTCGCCATCGACGGGCACGCCGTCCTGCTCAACGGCCAGGCGTGCTTCCAGCGACTCGTGCTCGACCAGGGCTACTATCCCGACGGCCTCATGACCGCGCCGACGGACGAGGCCCTGCGCCGCGACATCGAGCTGGCCGTGGCCGCGGGATTCAACGGCGCCCGGCTGCACCAGAAGGTGTTCGAGGAGCGCTACCTGTACCACGCCGACCGGGCGGGCTTCCTGGTCTGGGGCGAGTTCGGCGACTGGGGAGCGAACACCGGCGGGCCGGCCGGCGACAACCAGCAGCCCACCGCGACGTTCGTGACGCAGTGGCTGGAGGCGGTCGAGCGCGACTACTCCCACCCGAGCATCGTCGGGTGGTGCCCGCTCAACGAGACCTGGCAGCGGCTGCACGACCGGATCACCGTCCTCGACGACGTCACCCTGGGCATGTACCTCGCCACCAAGGCGGCCGACCCCACCCGCCCGGTGCTCGACGCGTCCGGCTACGCGCACCGGGTTCCCGGCGCCGACGTCTACGACTCGCACTGCTACGAGCAGGATCCCGAGGTGTTCGGCAAGCTCATGGCCGGCCTGGCCGAGGGGGAGCCGTACGTCAACGCCGGCCGCGACGGCACGGCCTGGTCGGTGCCGTACCGCGGGCAGCCGTACTTCTGCAGCGAGTTCGGGGGCATCTGGTGGAACCCGGACGTGCGTCCCGGGGAGAGCTCCTGGGGGTACGGCGAACGGCCCACGAGCGAGGAGGAGCTCCAGCGGCGCTTCGCCGGCCTGGTCGGGGTCCTGCTGGACGACCCCCTGATGTTCGGCTACTGCTACACCCAGCTCACGGACGTCTTCCAGGAACAGAACGGCGTCTACCGCTTCGACCGCACGAGCAAGCTGGACGTCTCGCGGATCCGTGCGGCGCAGCGACGCCCGGCCGCCATCGAGCGGGCCTCCACGTCCTCCTCTTCACCCACCATGTAGATCGGTGACCTCGATGTCTGGAGCCACAGGCGGGCGGGGCGTGCGGGCCCCGGCCGCGACGACACGCCGGAACCTGGCCGTCGCCCTGATCAGCGTTCTGGCGCTGCTGTGCCCGGGGATCCCGGCCCTCGCCGAGCCGGACCCGGGCCCTGGGGGCGGCCCGGCCGCCGGAGCCCCGGCGGGGAGGACGATCGACGTGCGCGGCCGGGTGGTGGAGGCCCGCGGCGGCGCGCCGGTCGAAGGCGCCACCGTGCACGCCTCCAGGTCGGAGGCGTTCGCCACGACCGCGAGGGACGGCGCCTTCACCCTGACCGGCGTGCCGGACGGCAGCGCCCTCGTGGTCGCGGCCAAGGAGGGGTACGCCTTCGCCTCCACGACCACGGCCCGTACGGTCACGCTCGAGCTTGAGCGCGACACCGCGCCGGCCAGGGCGGAATATCCGCGTCCCGACGCCGACCGGCGCCCGTTCACCGGCGGCGCATGGATGTCGCTGAACGGCACCTGGTCGTTCGACTTCGACCCCGGCGACGCCGGGGAGCGGGAGCGCTGGTTCGACCCCGGGCACGCGTTCGGCAAGGCGATCCGGGTGCCGTTCGGCTACCAGTCGATGGCGGCCTGGGGTGAGGAGACGCTGGCGACCAAGGAGATCTTCCGCAGCGCCTTCTCCTCCTACCGCGGAACGGTGTGGTACCGGCGCTCCTTCACCGTCCCCGAGGACTTCTCCGGCCGGGAGACCAGGCTCCGCATCGGGGCCGCCGACTGGGGCGCGGCGGTCTGGCTCGACGGCGAGCCGGTGCTGCCCTACTCCGGCGACGGCTACACCGAGATCAGCGCGAGGCTGGGCGCGCTGGCTCCCGGCTCGACCCACACACTGACGATCCGGGTGGTCGCGCCCCCGACGACACCCGGCTCGCCCTACCCGATGGGCAAGCAGACGGGCGTCCCCGACGGCGAGAACACCGGCTGGTTCACCGACGTCGGCGGCATCTGGCAGTCGGTGTGGATCGAACCCTACGACGGCGCCCGGCTCACCGGGACCAGGATCACCCCCGAGCTGACCTTCGAAGGGGAGTCGCGCACGCCGTCCGCGGCCGCCGCGAAGATCGACCTCGCGGCCGACGGCGCGGCGGACAGCGCGACCGTACGGGTGAAGGACCCGCGCGGCAAGGTCGTCGGCACCGCCACCGTGCCGCTGGACGGCGGCCGGGGCACGGCGCGGATCCCGATCGAGCGCCCGCGCCTGTGGGAGCCGGACGACCCGGCGCTGTACACCGCCGACGTCCGGCTGGGAGACGACGACGGCGTCAGGACGGCCTTCGGGCTGCGGACGATCGACCGCAAATGGGCCCCCGGCCACACCGGCGAGTACCAGTACATCCACCTCAACAACCGGCCGATCTACGTGCGCGGCGTCCTCGACCAGGGCTACAACCCGTGGGGCCTGTACACCTACACCGGGGTCACCGCCGGCCCCGACCTGCGCACCGGCAGCGAGGCCGAGCCGGGCCGCGGATCGATCCTGCTCGACCTGAAGAACGCCAAGAAACTCGGCTTCAACGTCATCAGGAACCACCTCAAGGTCAACGAACCTGCCTACTACCACTGGGCGGACAGGCTCGGGCTGATGATCTGGTACGACCTGCCCAACGCGGGCTGGCACTCCCTGGGAGAGGAGGCGGAACGGCTCTTCGAAGGGCTGCTGCGCACCACGTTCCAGCGCGATCACAACCACCCGTCGATCGTGATCTGGACGATCTTCAACGAGTCGTGGGGGATCAACAAGGATCCGTGGCAGCAGCCGATCCCGGCGGAGGCGTTCCCGTACGTCCGCAGGATGGTGCGGATCGCGCACGACCTCGACCCGTCCCGGCTGGTCGTCGACAACTCCGCCTGCTGCCAGAACGGCCACCTCGACACCGACCTCAACGACTGGCACTACTACCTGGCCACGTACGACGAGTGGAAGAAGCTCCTCGACGGGTTCGACGCCCAGGTCAAGCCGGGTTCCACCTGGAATTTCGACGACGGGGCACAGGGCGGGCAACCCTGGCTCAACTCCGAGTTCGCCATCAGGGGCGGGCAGTTCCCCCACACGGCGAGCCTCTTCCGCGCCTACCCCAAGCTCAACGGCTACGTCGGCGTGCAGCTGGCCGAGACCGAGCAGGAGGTCCACAGCCCGGTCACCTTCGACCGGCAGCCGAACCAGCCGGAGTTCACCGACCACCGGGGCAGGGCCCGCGGCATCGAGATGTTCCAGGCCGACGACGCGATCTCCTTGATGGGCAGGTCGGCGCGGACCGTCGAACGCGGCGGCACGATCGACGTCCCGGTCAGGATCAGCCACTTCAGCGACCACGACCTCTCCCGGGCGAAGCTGCGCTGGAAGATCGGCGGGTACGACGACGAGGGCCGCTGGATCGCCGACGCCGGAGGCGGCTCGCGCGAGGTCGCACCCGCGCGGTACACCGTCACCGACGCCGGAACCGTGTCGGTCACCGCACCCGCCGGGCTGCGGGCCGGGCATCTGTGGATCTGGCTCGAGGCCGGCGGCAGGACCCTCGCCGAGAACTACCTCACCTTTGACGCCCCCGGCGGCGAGACCGGCTTCCCCGCCGGCGAGGTGACGGCGCAGGAGTGGACCGGCGGGGCTCAGGCCCACACCACCGGCGGATCGGACCGGGTCACCGGTCACGGCCGCGGCTACTTCGAGTACGAGGTCAAGGTGCCCGAGAAGCTGCGCGGGGCGCGCGGCGCGACCCTGGTCGCGGAGGTCGCCTCCGCACAGGCACGCGGCTGGTACGACCCCAACAACAAGACCAGCGCGCGCCGCCACCCCACCCGCCTCACCGTTTCCGTCAACGGCAGCCCGCTGCCGCCGGTCGAGCTGCCCGACGATCCCCACGGCCCGGCGGCGCTGGCCGGTCGATCGCGTGGTTCCCTCGCGGGGGACTTCGGCAACCGCTACGGCTACCGCGTCGCCGTCCCGATCACCGGGAGGCAACTCGGCGACGCGGGCACCGTCACGCTGCGCTTCGCCTCCGACGGCGGCGGGTTGTCGATCTTCGGCGCCCGCGCGGGCCGCCACGGCACGCCGCCCGCGCTGGCCGGCGGAAGGGTCTCCGTGCCCGACGAACGCCCGCGGTTCAAGGCCGTCGACTCGCGGCTCTCGGTGTACCAGGCCCCGGCCGCGATCGCGCCCGGATCCGGCACCGGGACGGCGATCGTCTCCGTGGTCAACGACACCGGCAGGACGGTCCGGAACGTGCGGGTGCGGATGTCGGCCCCCGGCGGCTGGAGCGCGACCGCCGCCGAGCCGGACACCATCGGCTCGCTGAAGCCCGGCCAGGCCCGGCACATCGCGTACACCGTGCGGGCGGAGTCGGACGTGCTGACCGGCCAGACCGCGGACTTCACCGCCACCGCGAGCTGGGGCGAGCACGCGATCCAGGTGATCAGCAGATCGACGGTGGCGTTCGACCCCGGCGCCTACTCCGAGGCCGGCGTGGACGACACCTTCGACACCGACTCCAGCGCCGGCTACACGGTGCACCAGCCGTCGGCGGGCGAGGCGCTGCCGCGGTTGACCTTCGGCGCGGGCAGCCTGCGGGCGCAGGGGTCCGGCGCCTACTACGGGCTGGTCGCCCATGGCTCGGGGCCGCGGAGCTCCCGGGCCGTGGTGATCGTCGACCACGGCAGGTGGGCGGGAACGGGGAAGGGGCAGGACGCCCTGTTCAACGGGCTGGTCAAGGACGAGCGCAACTACGTCATGGCCTGGACCGGGATCAAGGGCCAGCACGGCGTCGACATCAGGATCGACGGCAGGCTCACCAGCGCCTGCTGCTCCACGGCGCCGCTCGAACCCGGCGACCGCTGGGCGTACGTCCTGGACGGCAACACGATCAGCACCTGGGTCGACCGGGGGCGGGGCTGGGGCTGGTCCCAGATCATGACGGCCACGACCCAGGGCCGGGTCGACTTCACCCTGCCGGGCGCGCTGAACGGCTGGCACTACGCCGCGGGCCTGCGCGGCAACGCCGGCACCCAGGCGATCGACCGCCTGGAGGCGCGCAGCGCCCCCGGCTGAGCGCGCCGGCCCGGTCATCCGGCCCGGTCATCCGGCCCGGTCAGCCGGCCCGGTCAGCCGGCCCGCGCACCCATGAGCGCTCGCCGCTCAAGCGCGCAGCCGTGCGTTGAGCCGTGCGGCCTGCCGCGTGAGGTGGTCGCGTTCGGGGACGCTGAGCGCCGATCGGGCGGCCTCGGCGTAGAGCCGGGCCGCGGTGACCGGGTCACCGTCACGCTCGTGCAGGTACGCCGCGACGGCGGCGTGGCGGGGCAGGGCAGGGTCGAGCTCCGCCAGGGCGGCCAGGCCGGCCCGCGGGCCGTCGGCCTCGCCGACCGCGACGGCCCGGTTGAGGCTGGCCACCGGGCTGCCGGTGAGGCGCAGCAGTTCGTCGTACCACTCGACGATCTGCACCCAGTCGGTCTCCTCGGCCGTGCCGGCGTCGGCGTGCAGCGCGGCGATGGCGGCCTGGGCCTGGTACTCGCCCAGGCGGTCGCGGGCGAGGGCCGCCTGGAGCACGTCGACGCCCTCGGCGATCAGGCGGTTGTTCCACAGGCCGCGGTCCTGCTCGGCCATGGGCACGAGCCTGCCGTCGGGGCCGGTCCGCGCCGGGCGCCGTGCGTGGTGGAGCAGCATGAGCGCGAGCAGGCCCGCGACCTCCTCGTGGCGGGTCCTGGCCGCCAGCTGGCGGGTGAGCCGGATCGCCTCTGCGGCCAGGTCGACGTCGCCGGAGTAGCCCTCGTTGAAGACGAGGTAGAGCACGCGCAGCACCGTGGCGACGTCACCGGGCTGGTCGAACCGGACGGACGAGACGGTCCGCTTGGCCCTGCTGATCCGCTGGGCCATGGTCGCCTCGGGCACGAGGTAGGCCTGCGCGATCTGCCGCGTGGTCAGGCCGCCGACCGCGCGCAGGGTCAGCGCGACGGCCGACGCCGGGGTCAGGGACGGGTGCGCGCACAGGAAGTACAGCCGGAGCGTGTCGTCCACCGCCTCGGCCTGGCCGGGCAGGGGCTCGCCCTCGGCGCGCACCTCGCGGTTCCTCCGGGAGGTGTCGGCGCGGGCGGCGTCGAGGAACTTGTGCCAGGCCGCGGTGACCAGCCAGCCCTTGGGCTCCCGCGGCGGGTCGTCCGGCCACACGCGCACGGCCTCGACGAGGGCGTCCTGCACGGCGTCCTCGGCCGCCGCGAAGTCCGCTCCGCGACGGACGAGGACACCGATCACCGCGGGCACCAGCTCCCGCAGCAGCGACTCGTTCACTCGGTCACCGTGGGGGCCTCGTGCATGAAGGGGCGCACCTCCAGCCACTCGTGGATCGGCTTGCCACCCGCACCCGGTGCCGCGGACAACTCGCCGGCCAGCTCCAGCGCCCGCTCGTAGGTGTCGACGTCGATCACCATCCAGCCGGCGATCAGATCCTTGGTCTCCGCGAACGGGCCGTCGGTGACCGGCGGCCGGCCCTCGCCGTCGTAGCGGACGAACGTGCCCTCCGGGGAGAGCGCCTGGCCGTCGACGTACTCGCCGGTGCTCTCCAGCCGGGTGGCGAAGTCCTGCATGTACTGCACGTGGGCCGTGAGTTCCTCCGGCGTCCACTGCTCCATCGGCACGTCGTTGACCGCTGCCGGCGCGCCACGGTAGTGCTTGAGCAGCAGGTATTTGGCCATCATGTTCTCCTTCGTGCGATACGGCCCATTGTGGCCGGTGTTCGCTGCGGGGACGGAGCCGCGCGCGGGTTCTCGACATCCCCTCGGAACTTTTTTCCGGTGGATGTCAGCAGCCGCGGCGTACGGCCCTCCCAGCCGGCCCGTTGCCCCGGGCGTCCCGGGCGGTGCTGTCAGTTCGGCTGTCGCCGGTCCTGGCGCTCGGCTTCACCGACCGGGCAGGTCGAATGCTCCGTGGCACACGCGCCCCGGTCGCAGAGCCGGCAGATGTACTGGGCGTTCCCGTTGTCCTCGTACAGCCGCGTGAGGATCTTGACGAGCAGGCACGACAGGGTCTGCCGCTCTCCTTCGTCGAGGCATTCGAGCACGCCGCTGAGCGGGGTCGCCCGGGCTCCCAGGATGTGCTGGGTCGTGGCCCAGCCCGTTTCCGTGAGCGAGACGGTGACCCAGTGACTGTTGAAGGGGTGCGGTGAGCGCTTGAGCAGGCCGTCGGCTTCGAGCGTGTCGACCATCCTGGCGGCGGCCGACTGCGTGAGTCCCACGCGCCGGCCCAGCTCCGACACGCTGAGGCCGGGACTGGCGGACAGCGTGACCAGCGCCGTAGCCGCCCGGGCGGTCACTCCGGCGGCGCGGGTCACGTTGCCGAGCGTCACGTCCGTCAGGGCCAGCGCGGTGGCGCCCAACAGGTTCGCTGTCGTGTTGGAATCATGCATTCCTCATTTTAACATGCACTACTCATGATTGCCGGTCCGCGGCGTGGCTGCGCGGTAGCATCGCGTGGCCCCGGCAGCCCTCCGCCTGGGCCACGCGGGAGGTCTCCTATGCGTCGCCGTACCGTCGCGCTGCTGCTTGCGGCGCTGCTTGCGCCGGCCGGTTGCACGGGCGAGGCCGCGGACGGCCCGGAGCTGAAGGTGGACGGCGCGTTCGGCGCCCGGCCCACGATCGTCTTTCCCGCCGGCAAGCCGGTGGACGAGCTGCAGGTCGACGAGCCGGCCGCAGGCAAGGGCGAGCGGCTGCGCCCCGGCGACGTGGCGATCGTCCAGTACACCGCGCGCGTCTGGAACGGCAGGGACAACCGCCTGGTCGACTCCAGCTTCACCCGGGGCACCCCCGCCGCGTTCCCGGTGGGGCGGCTGCTGCCGGGGCTGGAGCGGGCTCTCCAGGGCCGCAGGGTGGGCAGCAGGGTGATCGCCGCCATCCCGCCGGGCGACGGCTTCGGCGCCAACCCGCCGCGGGGGATCGCGCCGGACGAGGAACTGCTCTACGTCGTCGACATCCTCGGCGCCCACCCCAAGGGCGTGTCGATCGAGGCGCGCGGCGGCTCGCTGGCCGGCGTGCGCGTCTCCGGCGGCGCCAGGAACGGCAGCCCGCCGGCGCTGTCGGTGCCGGCGACCGCGCCGCCCGCCCGGTTCGCGGCCAAGGTGCTGCACCGCGGCAAGGGGCGCAGGACCCAGGCGGGGCAGCTCGTGGTCGCCCAGTACGAAGGCGCGATCTGGGGCCGGCGCCGCGTCTTCGACACGACCTGGACGACCGGCGGGCCCAGAGCGTTCAAGCTCGGCGACGGAAGCTTGATCAAGGCGTGGGACAGGGCGCTCGTCGGCGTCCCCACCGGCAGCCGGGTCGTGATGATCGTGCCGCCCTCCGACGGGTACGGACGCTCCGGCAACCCCGCGTACGGCGTCAAGGGCTCCGACACGCTCGTCTTCGTCGTGGACGTCGTCGCGGCCTACTGACGCCGCCGGGGCCCGCCGGGGCCCGCTCCGGCCGGCCGGAGGCTTTCGTAGACTCCCGCTGTGAGTAGCGACGACCTCGACGCGCTGGCCCTGCTGCACGACCCCGTACGCCGCAGCCTGTACGACGTGGTGGCGGGCAGCGGCGGCGACGTCGGGAGGGGAGAGGCGGCCGAGGCCGCGGGCGTGTCCAGGACCCTCGCCGGCCACCACCTCGACCGGCTGGTCGAGGCCGGGCTGCTGGAGAGCGGCCTGCGGCGGCCGGAGAAGAAGGGGCCGGGCAGCGGCCGGCCCGCCAAGGTCTACCGCAGGGCCGGGGGCGAGCGGTCGGTGAGCCTGCCGCCGCGCGACTACACGACCCTCGCCTCCGTCCTGGCCGGCGTGGTCGACCTGCTCGGCGCCGAGGAGCAGGCCGAGCTGGCGGCGCGCGACGCGGGCGCGAGGATGGCGGGGCGGCACCGGGGAGAGCCGGTGGAGCGGGTGCTGGGCGAGCGCGGCTACGAGCCCTACGAGGAGGACGGCCTGCTGCGGCTGCGCAACTGCCCGTTCCACGTGCTGGCGAAGGAGCAGCCGCTGCTGGTGTGCTCGGTCAACCTGGCCCTGTGCCAGGGGCTGCTTGAAGGGCTGGGCGACGACCCGGGCAGGGCGCGGCTCGACCCCCGGCCGGGGGAGTGCTGCGTGGCCTTCGCCGCTTCTAAAACAAATGAAGATTGACATAGAAGGCGGAGGGGTGATGTGCTGAGCGGCATGCATCTGGCCCAGCTCAACGTCGCGCACTTGCGCGCGCCCGTCGACAGCCCCGAACTCGCCGAGTTCATCGCCCTGTTCGAACCCGTCAACGCGATCGCCGACGCGGCGCCGGGGTTCGTGTGGCGGCTGAAGGAGAGCGAGACCGACCCCACCGCCACCGTCGTGCACGACTACGGCGACCACCTGCTGGTCAACTTCTCGGTGTGGGAGTCGCGCGACGCGCTGTGGAACTACGTCTACCGCAGCCCTCACCTGGGCGTGCTGCGCCGGCGCAGGGAGTGGTTCCTGCGCGTGGCGGAGCCGTACACCGTCATGTGGTGGATCCCTGAAGGGCACATCCCGCCGCTGGCTGAGGGCATGCGGCGGCTGGAACGCCTCAAGGCCGAGGGGCCGAGCCCCGAGGCGTTCACCTTCAAGGACTCCTACGCCAGCAGCGAGGCCGCCAGCCTGCCGGCCGCCGCCGAGGCCAGGAAATAGGGCAGATCCTCCTCGAGGCCCCTGCCCATCGTCGACAACCGCACCGGAGACCCGCGCAGCGCCTCGTGCAGGCCGTCCACCGGCACCGGGACGAGGCGGTGGCGCACCGCCAGCAGCTCCGCCTGGTCCCTGACCCGCTCGCCGAACGCGCCCGGCAACTCGGGCACCGGCACGTCGGCGGGCGACAGGGCGACCCGGCCGTAGGCGGTCAGCGAGTGGTGCGAGACGCCGTAGTGGCGCTCGCGCTTGTCGCCCTCGCTGACCCGCAGCGCGGCCACCGGCCGCCCCAGCAGCACGCCCGCCGCGTTCACCGCCTCACCCGCCGACACCCCCGAGAAGCCCCACCGGGTCCCCGTGCCCAGGTTGCCCGGCCCCTGCGTGACGATCGCCAGGTCGGCCTCCAGCACGTGCCTGGCCGCCAGCAGCCCGGTGTGGACGGTGACCGCCTCCACGTCACCGCCGAACGACTGCCCGACCGTCACCACGCCCGCCAGCCAGCCGGTCTCACGCAGCCGGGCCGCCGCCATCGAGAACCACGCCGGCAGCGCGCCGCCGTCCAGCATCACGTACGCCACGCGGATCCCGGATCGCGCGGCCGAGGCGTACAGGCCGCACAGGATCGGCGGCAGCGCCGAGTGCAGATCCGCCACGATCACCGGCATGCCGTCCAGCGAGTCGGCCTCCCGCAACCGGTCGTGATGAGGGGAGTCCTGCTCGTCGGCGCCCAGCACCGTGGCCTGCAGCGGTGTGTACCGGGCCTTCACCAGGTGCCCGGGACCGTCAGGATCTTGCGGCAAACGGTTCGGGACGGCCACCACCATGGCGTAACCTCCCGTACCGAGACCCATCGCGAGCGCGGTCGTGTTGAGCAGCACCTCGTCGCCGGGTTCCGGGCGCCCGACCAACGGCGGATACGCCAGCGCCCGGCACTCCCCCTCGGGGACGGCGACATCCAGCTCCACCGCTCCCGGCCACTCGCGTCGGATCCGGACAACCTCGCCCTTGCGCCATCTGATCACGGGGGCAGGGTAGCGTCGATTGAAGGAGGAGTGAGGCAGATGTCGCGCCGGAAGACAGAACGGTTGCTCAATCTGGTGATCTGCCTGCTCGCCACCCGGCGCCCGCTGTCGGCCGAGCAGATCCGCCACGCCGTCCCCGGCTACGACCGCGACGGCGACGAGGCGTTCCAGCGCATGTTCGAGCGCGACAAGAACGAGCTGCGCGAGCTCGGCATCCCCATCGACGTGGTGCGCGACCCGTGGGAGGACGAGCCCGGCTACCGGATCGAGCGGCAGTCGTACGAGCTGCCCGAGATCACCCTGGAACCCGACGAGGCCGCCGTGCTGGGGCTGGCCGCCCAGGTGTGGCAGCGCGCCAGCCTGGCCGAGGCCGCCTCGGGGGCGCTGCTGAAGCTGCGCGCCGGCGGCGTCGCCACCGACCAGCCCGTCGGCGCGGCGATGGGCGGGGGAGCGCTGGAACTGCGCGTCGACACCCGCGACCCCGCCTTCCCCGCGTTGTGGAACGCCGTACGCGACCGGCGGGTGGTGCGCTTCGACTACCGCGGCGCCGGCAGCGAGGAGGTCCGCACCCGCACCGTGGAGCCGTGGGGCGTGGTCAGCAGGCGCGGCCGCTGGTATCTCGCCGGGTTCGACCGCGGCAGGGACGCCCCGCGCGCCTTCCGCCTCAGCCGCATCACCGGGCAGGTCGCGGCGGTCGGCAAGCCGGGCGCGGTCGAGGTGCCGGAAGGCGTCGACGTGCGGTCCATGGTCGGCTACCCCGACGAGGCGACGGACGAGCGGGTCGCGGTGGTCCGCGTGCGCCAGGGGACGTGCGAGGGGGTTCGCCAGCTGGCCAGGGCCGTGCACACCGGCGCGGACGGGTGGGACGACGCCGAGCTGACCTTCTCCGACCCCGAGCGGCTGGCCGGGTGGATGGCCAGCCTCGGCGGCGACGTCGAGGTCGTCGAGCCCCCCGACGCCCGCGAGGCCGTCATCCGCCGACTGAAAGGGGCGCTCGCATGAGCGGGTCCGCCGACCGGCTGCCGCGACTGCTGTCGCTGGTGCCGTACTTGATGTCCCACCCCGGGGCGCAGGTCGGCGAGGTGGCCGCGATGTTCGGGCTGAGCGAGAAGCAGCTCATCGACGACCTGCAGCTCGTGTGGATGTGCGGGCTGCCCGGTCACACCCCCGGCGACCTCATCGACGTGTCCTGGGACGGCGGCGAGATCCTCATCGACAACGCCGACACCATCGCCAGGCCGCTGCGGCTGGGCATCGACGAGGCCAGCGCGCTGCTGGTCGCGCTGCGCATGCTGGCCGCGACTCCGCAACTGGCCGACGTGCAGGGCGCGGGAGACGCGCTGCCCCGCGTGATGGCCAAGCTGGAGCAGGCGGCCGGCGAGGGCGCGGCCACCGTCAGCAGCCAGGTCGCCGTCGACGTCGAGGCCGCCCCCGACGCCCTGCCGCGCGTGCGCGAGGGCCTCACCAAGGGACGCAGGCTGTCGCTGCGCTACTACGTGCCGGGCCGCGACGAGGTGACGCCGCGCGAGGTCGACCCGATGCGGATCGTGGTCGTCGACGGCCGCGCCTACCTGGAGTGCTGGTGCTACCGCGCCGAGGCGATGCGGCTGTTCCGGCTCGACCGGATGCTCGGCGTCGACCTCCTCGACGTGCCCGCCGACCCGCCCGCCGAGGCCGAGCCCATCGACCTCGCCCAGGGGGTCTTCCGGCCCTCGCCCACCGACGAGCTGGTCGAGCTGGAGGTCAGCGCCGCCGGCCGGTGGATCGCCGAGTACTACCCGTGCGAGCAGGTCACCGAGCTGGGCGAGGGGCGGCTGCGGGTGGCGCTGCGCGCCCGCGACCAGGACTGGATCCTCAAGCTGGCGCTGCGCCTCGGCGACACCGGCAGGGTCGTCGCGCCGCCCGCGATGGCCGAGGCCGTGCGCCAGGAGGCCGAGCGGGCCCTGGCGTTGTACGCTCACCGGTCATGACGTGGATTCTCCTGGCCGCCGGGCTGTGCCTGGCCGGGCTGGCCGTGCTCGGGGTCGCGGGCGCCCGGGTCGTGGCCGCCGCACGTGACCTGAACAGGGAGATCGCTCAGGTTCATGAGCAATTCAGGGATAAACAGGACGCCAAGGGATGAGGCAGCGGCCCCGGCAGCGTACGATCGGTCGTGAAGGACAGCACTCGTTAACCATGAAGGACGTCACATGAACTTGGGAGCTCCGGAGATCATCCTGATCCTGGTGGCCTTGGTCCTGCTCTTCGGCGCCAAGAAGCTGCCGGACCTCGCCCGTGGCGTCGGACGGTCCCTGCGCATCTTCAAGGCCGAGACCAGCAAGATGAACGATGACGACGACGACAAGCCGACCGTCGTGCAGGCACAGCCCGAGGCCCAGCAGCAGCCGGCCGCGCCGCAGCAGCTTCAGGCCGCGGCCCCCGCGCCGGAGCCGTCGGCCGAGGAGCAGGCCCGCCGGCTCGAGGAGCAGGCCGCCAAGCTGCGTGCGAGCGCCCAGGCCGACAAGCGCCCCTGACCTCTCTCCTCCTCACTCCCTGGACTGGTGATGGCGCTGCTGAAACGGTCGGGGCCCAAGCCCAAGCCTGAGGCCGATCCCGAAGGCCGGATGCCGCTCATGGAGCACCTGCGCGAGCTGCGCAACCGGCTGCTCATCGCGCTCGCCGCCGTCGTGGTGGGCCTGATCATCGGGTGGATCGTCTTCGACCCGGTGTGGGCGGTGCTCAAGGAGCCCTACTGCTCGACCGCCCAGTCGCGTCAGCTCACGGGCGAGTGCAGCCTGACCTACAACGGCATCTTCTCGTCGTTCTTCCTGACGTTGAAGGTCTCGCTGATGGTCGGCCTGGTGCTGTCGTCGCCGGCCTGGCTCTACCAGATCTGGGCGTTCGTCACCCCGGCCCTCTACCGCACCGAGAAGCGTTACACGGTGCTGTTCCTGGCGCTGGCCATCCCGCTGTTCGCGCTGGGCGCGGGGCTCTCCTACTTCATCATGGACACCGCGCTCGGCTTCCTGCTGGGCTTCTCGGTCGACGGCTCGGTCGCCACCATCGCGATCGACGAATACCTCGACTACGTCCTGATCATGTTGCTGATCTTCGGGGTGTCGTTCGAGCTGCCGCTGCTGCTGGTGTTCCTCAACATCATCGGGGTGCTGTCCCACGAGGCGGTGGCCAAGCACCGGCGGCTGGTCATCTTCCTGATGTTCGTGTTCGGCGCCGTCGTCACGCCCGGCGGCGACCCCATCACCATGATGGCGCTGGCCGCGCCGATGATCGTGCTGTTCGCGGCGGCCGAGCTGTTCATGTACCTGCGGGAGAAGCGCAACCCGGCGAGCGAGTTCGGGCACCTGTCCGACGACGAGGCCTCACCGCTGGAGGCGGACGACACGCCGCTCGACGACGGTCCCGACACCCCCCGCGCCGAAGAGGATTCCGGTTCCGGGCGATAGGCGATAAGTTCCGGGCGTGTCCCCTCAACTCGCCCTGCTCGTCAACCCCGCCGCGCGCGGTGGCCGCACCCTGCGCCTGCTGGAGCCGGTGGCGCGCCGCCTGCGCGCCGGCGGGGCCGAGCTGTCGGTGATCGTCGGCGACGACGCCGGCGACGCCCTCGACCGTGCCTGCACCGCCGTCGCCGAGCGCCCGGACGCGCTCGTGGCCTTCGGCGGCGACGGCCTGGTGCACCTCGCCGTGCAGGCCGTGGCCGGCACGGACGTGCCGCTCGGCATCATCCCCGCCGGCACCGGCAACGACATCGCGGCGGCGCTCGGAGTGCCGTGCGGCAACCCCGTCGCCGCCGCCAGGACCGTGCTGCGGATGAGAGCGCGGCGCGTCGACGCCGCCCGCGTCGTGGCAGGGCCGGCGGACGAGCTGTTCGCCGGGGTGATGTGCTGCGGGTTCGACTCGCGGGTCAACGAGCGCGCCAACCGGCTCACCTGGCCGCCGGGGATGCTGCGATACGTCGTGGCGATGGTGGACGAGCTGCGGTCTTTCCGGCCCATCCCGTTCCGCGTCACGCTCGACGAGGACGAGGTGATCGAGCGGGAGGCCATGCTGGTGGCCGTCGCCAACACGCGTTCGTACGGCGCGGGGATGCGGGTGTCGCCGGACGCCAGCCCCGACGACGGGCTGCTGGACGTGGTGATGCTGGAAGCCGTGCCGAAGGCCGAGTTCCTGCGGGTCTTCCCCAGCGTCTACCGGGGCACGCACGTGGCTCATCGTGCCGTGTCGATCCGGCGGGTGCGCAGCGTGCGGCTGGAGGCGCCGGACGTCGTCGCCTACGCCGACGGCGAACGGGTGGGGCCGGTGCCGGTGCACTGCGAGGTCCGGCCTGGGGCGTTACGCGTTCTCGTATGAAATCTACAAAGTAAAGGCGCCTGGTCCGGGCGCCCGCGCGCCCGCCCCGCAAGCCCGGCGGGACGGACCGGAATGGCGATTTCGGTAGGCTGGCCGGTATGACAACGCCAGCGGAACGCTATGCGGCCTTCCGTCAGAAGCACGGAGACGACGGGGCCGCTCTCAGATCGTTCCGAGGCCTCTACGACTTCGCGCTGGACGACTTCCAGCTGGACGCCTGCCGGGCTCTGGAGGCCGGTGACGGCGTCCTGGTGGCGGCCCCCACGGGGTCGGGCAAGACGGTCGTCGGCGAGTTCGCCGTCCACCTGGCGCTGGAGCAGGGCCTCAAGTGCTTCTACACCACCCCCATCAAGGCGCTGTCCAACCAGAAGTACAACGACCTGGTCAAGCGCTACGGCACCGCCAAGGTGGGCCTGCTGACCGGCGACAACAGCGTCAACGGCGAGGCGCCCATCGTGGTCATGACCACCGAGGTGCTGCGCAACATGCTCTACGCTGGCTCGGCGACGCTGGCCGGGCTCGGGTTCGCCGTGATGGACGAGGTCCACTACCTCGCCGACCGCTTCCGCGGCGCGGTGTGGGAAGAGGTCATCATCCACCTGCCCGAGTCGGTCCGGCTGGTGGCGCTGTCGGCGACCGTCAGCAACGCCGAGGAGTTCGGCGAGTGGCTGGGAGAGGTGCGCGGCGACACCACGGTGATCGTCGACGAGCACCGCCCGGTGCCGCTGTGGCAGCACATGATGGTCGGCAACCGCGTCTACGACATGTTCGTCAGCGACGACCTGACGCCCCGCATCAACCCCACGCTGATGCGGGTGACGCGCGACGCCGAGCGGCTGACCGCGGGCCGGGGCAGGCGCGGCTACGGCAGGCCGCAGCGCTCCCGCCCGCCCGACCGGGTGCAGGTGATCGAGAAGCTCGACGCCGAGGGGCTGCTGCCGGCGATCACGTTCATCTTCTCCCGCGCCGGCTGCGACGCGGCCGTGCAGCAGTGCCTGCACGCCGGCATCCGGCTCACCACCGAGCGCGAGCGGCACGAGATCAGGCAGCTCGTCGACGAGCGCACCGCCCACCTGCCCGACGAGGATCTCGCGGTGCTCGGCTACCTCGAGTGGCGCGACTGCCTGGAGCGGGGCCTGGCCGCGCACCACGCGGGCATGCTGCCGGCCTTCAAGGAGGTCGTGGAGGAGCTGTTCACGCGCGGGCTCGTCAAGGCCGTGTTCGCCACCGAGACGCTGGCCCTGGGCATCAACATGCCGGCCCGCAGCGTGGTGATCGAAAAGCTCGACAAGTGGAACGGCGAGACCCACGCCGACCTCACCCCCGGCGAATACACCCAGCTCACCGGTCGGGCCGGGCGTCGCGGCATCGACGTCGAGGGCCACGCCGTGGTGTTGTGGCAGCCCGGCATGGACCCGCTGTCGGTGGCGGGCCTGGCCGGCACCCGCACCTACCCCCTGCGCTCCAGCTTCCAGCCCTCCTACAACATGGCGGTCAACCTCGTCGGCCAGTTCGGCAGAGAGCGTGCCCGCGCGCTGCTGGAGGAGTCGTTCGCGCAGTTCCAGGCCGACCGGGCGGTCGTGGGGCTGGCCAAGCAGCTGCGCAAGCACGAGGAGGCGCTGGAGGGCTACCAGGAGGCCATGACGTGCCACCTGGGCGACTTCCCCGAATACGCCGCGCTGCGCCGCCGCCTGTCCGACCGCGAGGCCGAGCTGTCACGGCAGCGCGGCGCCGCCCGCCGCGCCGCCGCCGTGCGGTCGCTGGAGGCGCTGCAGCCGGGCGACGTGATCCGGGTGCCCGGCGGGCGCCGGGCGGGCCTGGCGATCGTGCTCGACCCCGGCCGCAACCCGCGCGGCCGCGCCGCCGGCACCGGGCCCAGCCCGCTGGTGCTGACCATCGGCAAGCAGGTCAAGAAGCTCGACCCGGCCGACTTCCCCGTGCCGGTCGAGCCGCTGGAGAAGCTGCGCATCCCGAAGAACTTCAACGGGCGCTCGCCCAAGGAGCGCGCCAACCTGGTCTCCACGCTGCTGGCCAAGATCGGCGACCGCGATCTGGGCAAGCCGCCCAGGGTCCGCGACCACGCGGTGGAGGACGACGAGGTCAACGAGCTGCGCCGGCGCATCCGGCAACACCCCTGCCACGGCTGCGACGAGCGCGAAGACCACGCGCGCTGGGCCGAGCGCTACCACAAGCTGCTGCGCGAGACCGAAGGCTTGCGCCGCCGGGTCGAAGGCCGCTCCCACGTCATCTCCCGCACGTTCGACCGCATCTGCACGGTGCTGGAACAGCTGGGCTACCTCGACGGCGAGGCCGTCACCGACGAGGGCCGCCGGCTGGGCCGCATCTACACCGAGCTCGACCTCCTCACCGCCGAATGCCTGCGGATGGGGTTGTGGGAGGAGCTCGACCCGAGCGAGCTGGCGGCGTGCGTGTCGGCCCTCGTGTTCGAGTCGCGGGCGGCCGACGACGCCCGCAGGCCCAAGATCCCCGCGGGACGGGCCCAGGACGCCCTGACCTCGATGACGCGGTTGTGGGGCGAGCTGGAGGCCATCGAGTCCGACCACGGGCTGTCCACGATCAGGGAGCCCGACATGGGCTTCGCGTGGGCGGCGTTCCGCTGGGCCAAGGGGCACAGCCTCGACGCGGTGCTCCTGGAGGGCGTCAACGGCAACGAACTGGCCGCCGGCGACTTCGTACGGTGGGTCAAGCAGCTGATGGACCTGCTCGGCCAGCTGGGGAGCGCCGCGCCGCAGGGCAGCAAGATCAAGCAGACGTCGGTCAAGGCCATGGACGCCATGCGGCGCGGCGTGGTGGCCTACTCCTCGCTCACCTGAGCACCCGCCCGCGCGCGAGCCCCGTACGAGCCGCGCGCGGGCGTTAGGGAGTACTCCGCAGCGCTGGATCCCCGGGCTGCCTCTTCGGGCTATTTCCCGGCGCGGCCGCCGAACACGGTCAGTGCCAGGCCGAGCAGGCCGGCGACGACGCTGGCGGCCGTCAGCGCGGCGCCGTCGAGCACCAGGTGCAGCAGGCCGAAGTGACGGTCGAAGACCAAGTCGGCGATGAGGCCGCCGAAGCCCTGGATCATGAGGAGCACACCGAGGATTGCCATGCCTCGACGATCGCAGGTCGAGGCGGCCGGATCATCGAACCAAAGTATCGGCGCCCCTGTTCCTTGGAACCAGTTCTCAGAAGCATCATTGACGTTCGCCTGACTTCTCCTAGGACATTATCCCGTTTACATGAGATTTAACGGCGATGCGAAGTGCCGTTCTCGCCGGGATTCTCCGGTCAAGTCTCTTTTAAATGGCGAATATGCCGTGCTATATCGCAATTCGGGTGCTAGTGTCCGTTTTGTGCAAGTTAGCCAACGGGGGAGGAATCATGGCTAGCACGCAGTTCACACAGGTCGGCCACCAGCTCGGATGGGGATGCCGTAGGCGGCGTCGTCGCCGCTGGTGCGGCGGATGCCGTCGTCGCCGCTGGTGGGGCTGGGGGTGGTAAACCGCCCCGCTGAGAGCCGGCGGCTGAGCCGCCGGCTCTCATTCTCTGTCTCCGGCCGAGAGCTCGCTCCGGCGATTTCCATTCGCCGGACATTCCGCCAGTTCTGGCCGGACACTCGCGGATTGCGCCGCCTATTCGCGGCCGGTGTCGTCCTCGCCATCGTCGCCGCGCTCTGCGAGGTCGCCGCGATCCGCCTGTTCGGTCACATCACCGATGAAGTGCTCACCACCAAAGAACTCGGGGCCTTCTGGACTCCGGCATTCACCTGGCTCGGCCTCGCCGCGATCGCGGGTGCGGCGTCCTTCGGCGGGACGTACATCACCGCGCTCGGCGCCGAACGGTTCCTGCTGAAGTTGCGCGACCGGGTCTACGCCCACCTGCAGACGCTCGCGCCGGAGTTCTCGGAGAAGCGGCGGCTGGGCGACCTGATGGCACGCCTGACCGACGACGTCGAGGCCATCGAGGAACTCGTCGGATCGGGTGTGGTCAAAGCCGTCACCACGGTCGCCAGTGTGATCTTCTTCGCGGGAGCCGCCTTCTTCATCCGGTGGGACCTCGCGCTGATCACGATGGCCCTGATCCCGGCGTTCCTGGTGGTCTCCAAGGTGTTCGCCGCCAAGTTCAGGATCGCCGCGGCGCGCGAGCGCCAGAGCAACGGCGTCATGAACAGCGTCCTGGAGGAGGGGCTGGCCAACCAGCCGCTCGTGCAGGCGTACAACCGGCAGGGCGCGGAGTCGCGGCGCCTGCACGGGGAGGGCCGCAACTGGCTGCGCGCCAACATGACGCAGGCCTGGCTGTCCGGCCTGTACGGCCCCGCCGTGCAGGTCATCGAGACCGTCTGCCTGATCGTCATCCTCGGGTTCGGCGCGTGGGAGATCGCCGCCGGCCGGCTGACCATCGGCGGCCTGCTCGCCTTCGCCGCCTACCTGGCCATGCTGTACCCGGCCGTGCAGGGGCTGGGAGAGCTGGCCCTGACGGTGTCCGAGGCGGCGGCCGGGTCCGACCGGGTCATCGAGATCCTGCGGACCGGGGCCACCGTCACCGACGCTCCCGACGCCGTGCCCGCGGGCAGGAGCAGCGGGCGGATCGCGTTCGAGCGGGTGGGCTTCGCCTACCCGGGACGAGGGCGGCCGGTCCTGCGGGACGTGTCGTTCACCGCCGAGCCGGGCGACGTCGTCGTCATCGCCGGGCCCAGCGGATCGGGCAAGTCGACGCTGGCCAAGCTGCTGCTGCGCTTCTACGACCCGGACGCCGGACGCATCCTGCTGGACGGCGCCGACATCCGGGGCCTGACGCGCCGGTCGCTGCGCGAGAACGTCACGATCCTGCACCAGGAGACGCTGATGTTCTCGGGGTCGGTCCGCGACAACATCGCCTACGGGCGGCCCGGCGCCTCGCTCGACGAGGTCATCAGGGCCGCCGAGGCAGCGGGCGTGCACGACTTCGTCAAGGTGCTGCCCCAGGGCTACGACACGCCGGTGGGGCAGCGGGGACGGCTCCTGTCCGGCGGGCAGCGGCAGCGGATCGCGATCGCCAGGGCCATCCTGCGCGACGCGCCCGTGCTGGTGCTGGACGAGCCCATGACCGGGCTGGACGCCGCGACGGCCGCGCAGATCATGCAGCCGCTGCGGCGGCTCATGGCAGGGCGTACGACGCTGATGATCACGCACGACCCGCGGCACGTGCCGGAAGGCGCGCGCAGGGTGGAGCTGGAGCCGGTGCGAGCGCCGGAGCGCATCCGGCTCAAGCGCGTCGGCGCCCGCGGCACCCGCTCCCCGGTGCGTTGCTGACCACCTCTCTGACCCGCCGGATGGTTGCCCCGGCCCGCGACACCCGCCCTACGGGGCGGGTGTCGTGGTTCCGGGCCCGGCTCGCCGCCGGAGCGGCCGCCCGCTAGAATCGCGAACTCTCTCCGCTCGCGCCCGACCGCGTGGAGAGACTCTCCCCGCGTCGAAGGCAGGTTCCCCTCGTGACTCCTCCAGTGCCTGGTGGGAGCGGCTTCTCGCGTCCCCATGCCGAGACCGGCGACACCCGGGCCCGGCCCGTCGCGAGCACAGGAACTCCGCCAGGGAGACGGCGTCCCCGCGGGGTCGCGCGGCAGTCCTCACGCCGGGTCTGATGGGCGACGACCACAGCTCGGCCCGGCCGCTGCGCGCCGACGCCCGGCGCCACCGGGAGCGGGTGCTGCAGATCGCGCGGGAGGCCCTGGCCGGAGACGGGCTGACGATCTCCTTCGACGAGATCGCCCGGCGGGCCGGATTCGGGGTCGGCACCGTCTACCGGCACTTCCCCACCGAGGAGGCGCTGTTCGAGGCGGTGCTGCTGGGGCGGATCGAGAGGTTCCTGGCCGACGCGCGCGGGCTGGCCACCTCCGAAGACCCGGGCAGGGCGTTCTTCGGCTGGTTCGCGAAGGTCGTCGATGAGGCCGCGGCCAACCAGGCGCTCTGCGACATGCTGGGAGGAGGCCACCGGCCGGCCTTACGGCCGGGTTCCACGCTGGAGGACGACTTCGCCGCCGCGATCGACCGTCTGCTGGCCAGGGCCCAGCGGGTCGGCGCGGTACGCCCGGGCCTGACCGGCCAGGACGTGGCCGACCTGCTGAGAGGATGCCTGGTCGCCGAGCGGAGGGCGCGGTCCAGGCACGGCACGGTGCGGATGGCGGAGGTGGTCTGCGACGGCATGCGGCCCCCCGGCTGACCTCTTGGCCGGGGCACGTCAAGGTGATGTGAGGTGCGCGTCCAGGCCGGTGATGCGCAGGAGCCGTCTCATGGGGGGCGGTGCGCCCGTGACGCGCAGCGGGGTGTCCTGGCTCATGGCCTGATTCCGGGCGGAGACGAGGGCGCCGAGCCCGGCCGCGTCGATGAAGGACAGGCCGCTCACCTCGACGACCAGGCTGAACGCGCCGTTGCGGGCACCGGCCTCCCGCAGCAGCCGGGCCAGCCGCCCGCGGAGCACCTCGGCGGTGGCGATGTCGAGCTCGCCGGAGACGCTGACGGTCACCGTGCCGTCGTGGCGGCTGGTGGTCAGGTGCAGTGGGTCCATCCGCGTTCTCTCCAGGGCTGGAATCGTCCCGTAGGTGGCGCGAACCCCGCCCTTGCCGTACACGCCGGATGCTGTATTCGTGTTACACGTAGTTTCGTGCGTGTTTCTGGTGGAGTGTACAGGTCCGGCGCCGCTTGTTCAGGGGACTTGCGGGGTTTCGGGGGAAAAGAGAAATCCCGAGGAAAACAATTCCGGTTACCAGATGCAAGATTCCCTGCCCTTCAGCGTCGTTTGGCCCCGAGAAGGATGACCGGCGAAGTCCCGCGGGTCGCCGGGCAGCTCAGCGCGCCGGGACGGTGGCAGGCGGCCCCCGCCACGGCCCGCCACGGCCCGCACGGCCCGACGACGTGCGGGCCGTGGCGGGGGCCGCGCGGGCGAGCTCGCCGGACCACGGGCGGGAGCGGGGCGAACGGTGTCGCGCGGAGGCCTGTCGCCGTGGAACGGCGCCGACCACCCGGGTGCTGTTCTCATGCCGGAGGCGACCAGACGAAATTTAGGGAAATTGTATGATTTGACAGGCAAGGTCACACTACGCTGCTCCTCGGTAAGATACGAGGGAAAGTACAGAACAGTGTGGATCGCAATCGCAGTGCCGGCCGCCATCGTCGTGGGCATGGTGATCTGGTGGCTCCGCAGGGACACCGTCGGTGGCGATGCCGCCGGTCAGTTCGAGGTGGAGCGGAAGCGGGGCTGGGAGCTCCGGCTCACGCCGGAGGCCCAGGCGGCGTTCATGGAAGGCCTGCGGGCCTACAACGACGCGGGCAACCGCCTGGCCGTCGCCGGCGAGCAGGGAGTGCTCACGACGTACGACCCGCCGCGGCTCATCTCGCTGCACCTGCTCGCCGACGTGTTCGCGGCCCGGGGGGACGCCGCACTGCACGACCCGCAGGAGACGGTGGCGGCGCTGATGGACCGGCTGGCGGGAGCCGAGCGGCCTGGAGTGCTGCACCTGCGCCCCGGCTGGCTGAGCGGTGAGGTCGACGGCATGGACCGGGCGCGCTTCACCGAGGCGGTGCGTGACATCGTGTGCGGCGAGCGGGCCGCGGGCGTCGTGAGCCGGTCGGCTGACGAGACGGTGGGGGCGCTCCAGGTGGCCGTGCTCGGCGAGCCGTCCGCCGCGCAGGCCGGGGAACCGGCGCCCGTCAACGGCAGGCCGGTGCCCGCGACGGCCGGGCCGGCCACGACGGCGGTCAAGGACCGCACGGACGCCGTCTCGGACGCACCGCTCGGGTCGGACGCTCCGCTCGGGCAGCATCCCCCGCCTGTGTCGGATCCTCCGCCTGTCTCGGACCCTCCGCCTGTGGCGGACGCTCCGCTCGGACAGCACGCTCCGGCCGTGCCGGACGCTCCACCGCTGGGCGCTTCGCCCGCGCCGGGAGGGCGCGTCAACACGATGATGCTGGATCTGGCCCGGGTGCTCGACCGCTACCGGGAGGCTCGCGGCAAGCAGCCGGACGCCACCCCCGAGGCGCTGCTGCGCGAGGTCCTGCCGCGCCTGATCGCCTCTGGCGGGCCCGGGCTGACCTGGACCCGGCCGCCCTCACCGGACGACCTGCGCATCGTGCTCGCCGGCACGGGCTCGCCCGGGCTGCGCTGATCCGGCCCGTACGGGCTTCGCCGACACCGGCGCCCTCCGCCGTGCGGGCCCGCGGCAGAGGGCGCGGGCCGGGCCTTCGCGGCGCGCGGCGCCGGGGCGCGTCGCACGAGGCGGGACGGTGTGCCGTCAGTTCTCGGCGCGGCCCTGGCGCCAGTAGCCCATGAAGGCCACCGCGCGCCGGTCCATGCCGCGTTCGGCGACCAGGTGCCGGCGCAGGGTCCTGATGACGGACGCCTCGCCGGCCAGCCAGGCGTACAGCGGCCCGTACGGCGGCGCCTCCTGCGGCACCTCCCACAGCTCCTCGGCGTCCACGTCGACGTCGTCGAAGGTGTCGGGCACGGGCAGCGGGGGCAGCAGGCGCCCGGCGGCGGCCCGTACGGCGGGGACGAGGTCCGCGCCGCGCTCACCTCCGTTCCTGGCCAGCCAGGTCACCTTGACGGAGGCGGCCGTCTCGACCGGCAGGAAGTCGTCCTCTCCCGGTACCTCCATCAGCACCTCGCCCGCCAGCTCGGCGGGCAGCCGCTCCAGCACGCCGCAGATCGCCGGCACCGCGGTCTCGTCCCCGGCCAGCAGCACGCAGCCGGTGCCGGTCGGCGGGCGGAACTCCAGGCCTCCGTGCGTGCCCTCGTAGCGCGCGTCGGGGCCGAAGAGCGCCGCGACGTCGCCGGGGCGCACCTTCTCCGCCCACCGCGCGACGGGGCCGCCGTCGGGGTGCATGACCACGTCCACGTCGACCTCGCCGGCCTCGGGGCGCACCAGCCTGGCGGTGTACGTGCGCATCGGGTTGCGCTTGTCGTCGTCGAGCTCCCGCCAGCGCATGTACCAGTCGGGGCCGGTCGGCAGGTGCGCCAGGCCGTGCCCCGGCAGCGGCAGGATGAGCTTGAGCCGCTGGTCGTAGCCGTTGTCGGCGAACACGCGCAGGTTCTCACCCTTGAAGGTGACCCGGAGGAAGGACGGGCTCAACCGCTCGAGCCGGTCCACCCGTACGTCGAACATGCGATACGGCTCGGTCATCCCCGCGCACTCTCCGATCTTAATTAGGTGAGCCTAACCTAACGGATCGGAAGCGGTATGGCCAGCCGGGGGAGGTGGATGCAAGGTCGCCGGATATTTCCGTATATGGCGAAAGACGTGCTACTCCCGCGCCAGGCGCCTCGGTCGCGGTGCGGCGAAAGGCCGTCCGGTAGCGTCATACCGCTGAAACCTCAAGGCGCCGGCCCGCGCCTGCCCCCGAGCCGAGGAGGCCGACGTGTCCCCCCACATCCTTTCCGCCGCGGGCGTCGCCCTGGTGCTCGACGGCTCCGGTCCAGGTCTGCCACGGGTGCTCCACTTCGGCGCCGGCCTGGGGCCGGTCGCCGGATCCGCGCTGGAGCCGGTGCTGGCGTCCCTGACTCCCGCGCCGCCGCTGCTGCCCGCCCAGGGAGACGGCTGGTACGGCAGGCCGGGCCTGTCGGGTGGCCGGGGCGGCGAGCACTGGCCGGTCCGCTGGAGCCTCGACCGGCTCGACGTGACGGCAACCCCCGGAGCGGGCGGCACGGTGACCGTCGCGGCCTCCGACGCCAGGGCCGGGCTCGCGCTGGAGAGCGAGCTGGCCATGGACGCCCACGGTCTGGTGACGATGCGGCACACGGTGACCAACACCGCCGCCTCCCCCTACCGGCTGGAGGGGCTGACCTGCTCGCTGCCGGTGCCGCCGCGGGCGGGGGAGCTGCTCGACTTCACCGGCCGTTGGGCGATGGAGAAGGCGCCGCAGCGCCGGGCGTTCGGGTTCGGCGTGTGGTCGAGGGAGAGCCGGCGGGGCCGCACCGGGCACGACGGCACCGGCCTGCTGATGGCCGGGACCGAAGGGTTCGGCTTCCGTTCCGGCGAGGTGTGGGGGGTGCACGCGGGCTGGAGCGGCAACCACCTGCACCACGCCGAGCGCCTGCCCGAGGGCCCGGCGCTGCTGGCCGCGGGCGAGCTGCTCGAGCCCGGCGAGGTCGTGCTGGCGCAGGGGGAGAGCTACCGCACGCCCCGGGTGTTCTTCACCTGGTCGGGCGGCGGGCTCGACGAGGCGAGCGGACGGCTGCACGACCACCTGCGCGCGCAGGGCCCGCTGCAGGTGCGGCCCGTCACCCTCAACAACTGGGAGGCCACCTACTTCGACCACGGCCTCGACCGGCTGCTCGAACTGGCCGAGCGGGCCGCGGCGGCCGGGATCGAGCGGTTCGTGCTCGACGACGGCTGGTTCCGCCACCGCCGCGACGACCGGGCCGGGCTCGGCGACTGGTACGTCGACGAGGGCGTGTGGCCGGACGGCCTGCACCCGCTGGCCGACCGGGTGCGCAAACTCGGCATGCAGTTCGGGCTCTGGTTCGAGCCCGAGATGGTCAACCCCGACTCCGACCTGGCCCGCGAGCATCCCGACTGGATCCTCGGCCAGGCCGAACGCCTGCCGCCGCCGCAGCGTAACCAGCAGGTCCTCGACGTCGCCAGGCCGCAGGCGTACGCGTACCTGCTGGAGCGGCTGGACACCCTGGTCGGCGAGTACGCGCTCGACTACATCAAGTGGGACCACAACCGCGACATCGCCGAGCCCGTGCACGACGGAGCGCCGGGCGTGCACGCGCAGACCGAGGCCGCCTACCGGCTGATCGACGAGCTGCGCCGCCGCCATCCGGGGCTGGAGATCGAGTCGTGCTCGTCCGGCGGCGCGCGCGTCGACTACGGCATCCTGGCCCGCACCGACCGGGTGTGGACCTCCGACAGCAACGACGCGCTCGACCGGCAGGCCATCCAGCGCTGGACCGGGCTGCTGGTGCCGCCGGAGCGGCTGGGCTGCCACGTCGGCGCGCCGAAGGACCACGGCTCCGGCCGCCGGCTGCCGCTGGCCTTCCGGGCCGCCACCGCGCTGTTCGGGCACATGGGCGTCGAGTGGGACCTGACCTCGGCGAGCGAGGCCGAGCTCCAGGAGCTGGCCACGTGGATCGCCCTGCACAAGCGGCTGCGCCCGGTGCTGCACGCGGGCCGGGTGGTGCGGGCCGACCACCCCGACCCGTCGGCGCTGCTGCACGGCGTGGTGACGCCCGGGCGCGGGGTGTTCGCGTTCGTGCAGCTCACCACCCGGCTCACCACCGGGCCCGGCCCGCTGCGGCTGCCCGGCCTCGACTCCGCGGCCACCTACGACGTGCGGGTGGCCGGGCCGCTTCCCGAGGGGGCAGGGCTGCCCGGGTGGACCGCCGCCCCGGTGCGGCTGCCGGGCTCGGTGCTCGGCGAGCTGGGGCTGCCGGCGCCGACGCTGCGGCCGGCGTCGGCGCTGCTCATCGAGGTGGAGCGGGCCTAGAGGCGCTGGCGAAGGCCTAGCGGTAGCCCTTCGCCAGCACCTGCCGCGTGTCGTGGGTGATCCGGGCAGCCAGCTCGGAGGGGAGCGCGGTGCGCGGCGGGCGGCAGACGCCGCCCTTGCGCCCCGCCAGGTCCATCGACAGCTTGATGGACTGCACGAACTCCGTCTTGGAGTCCCAGCGCAGCAGCGGGTGCAGGTCGCGGTAGATGGGCAGCGCCTTGTCCAGGTCGCCGGAGGTGGCCAGACGATAGAGCTCGACCGTGGAGCGCGGGATCATGTTGGGGTAGCCGGCGATCCAGCCGACCGCCCCGGCGATGCCCAGCTCCAGCAGCACGTCGTCCGACCCGATGAGCAGGTCGAGCCCGGGCGCCAGTTCGGCCAGCTCGTACGCCCTGCGCACGTCGCCGGTGAACTCCTTGACGGCGACGATCAGCCCTTCCTGGTGCAGCTCGGCCAGCAGGTCGGGAGTGAGGTCCACCTTCGTGTCCAGCGGGTTGTTGTAGGCCACGACCGGCAGCCCCGCCTTGGCGACCTCCCGGTAGTGGCCGACCACGGCCTGCCGGTCGGCGCGGTAGGCGTTCGGCGGCAGCAGCAGCACGGACCCGGCGCCCGCCTCGGCCGCCTGCTCGGCCCAGCGCCGCGCCTCGGCCGCGCCGTAGGCGGCCACGCCGGGCATGACGTGGAAGCCGTCGGGGGCGGCCTCGATGGCGGTGCGCACCACGCGGGCACGCTCCTCGGCCGTGAGCGTCTGGTACTCGCCGAGCGAGCCGTTGGGGCAGACGCCGTCGCAGCCGCCCTCGGCCAGGAACCGCACGTGCTCGGCGTAACCGTCGTAGTCGACGGACAGGTCGTCGTTGAAGGGCAGCGCGGTCGCGACGTGCACGCCGTGCCAGACGGGGGCGTTCATGATCTCTCCTTGCTCCAGTTCTCCAGCCCGCTCGCGTCGATGGGCAGGGCGGCGGAGAGGTTCTCCGCGCCGCCCGCCGTGACCAGCAGGTCGTCCTCGATCCGCACGCCGATCCCGCGCAGCTCCGGGGGGAGCGTGCGGTCGTGGGCGTGGAAGTACAGTCCGGGCTCGACGGTGAGCACCATCCCCGGCGCCATCTCCGCGCCGTGGTACGCCTCGGGGCGGGATCGTGCGCAGTCGTGCACGTCGAGGCCCAGGTGGTGGCCGATGCCGCAGACCAGGTAGCGGCGGTGGTGCTGGCCGCGCTCGGACAGCGCCTCGTCCACCGAGACCGGCAGCAGCCCCCAGTCGTGCAGCCCGCGCGCGATGACCTCCATGGCCGCGTGGTGGAAGTCGGTGAAGCGGCGGCCCGGCGCCACCTGCGCCAGCCCCGCCCGGTGCGCCCGCTCGACCAGGTCGTGCACCTGCCGCTGGGCGGCGGAGAAGGCGCCGGAGACGGGGAAGGTGCGGGTGACGTCGGCGGTGTAGTGGCCGCGCACCTCCACGCCCATGTCGAGCAGCAGCAGCTCGCCGGGCACGACGGGGCCGTCGCAGCGCACCCAGTGCAGCGTGGGGGCGTGCGCGCCGCCGCCGACGATGGTGGCGTAGCCGGGGCCGTTGCCGTGCGTCCTGGCGTAGCGGTCGAAGGTGCCCTGCAACCAGCGCTCGCCGCCGCCCGCGACCGCGGCCGGGATCTCGGCGAGCACCGCGGCGAAGCCCTCCACGGTACGGTCGACCGCCTCGCGGAGCCGGGCGGTCTCCCACCCGTCCTTGATCATGCGCAGCTCGGCCAGCACCCGCCCGAGCTCCTCGGACGGTTCCGCCCAGCCGGGTCCCGCGAGCAGCGCGCCGCCCGGCGGCCCGGCGAACTCCGGCAGCGGCCGCACCCCCACCCCGAGCGCCCCGGCCCACTCGGCCAGGGACGGCGAGGGGCCGACCCACAGCTCGCCGTGGGCGGCGTCGGCGTAGAAGCCCTGGTCGCCGGGGCGGGCGGGTGCGGGCAGGTAGAGCGTGGCCTCCCCGCCCGCGACGACGGCCACGGCGTTCTCCACCGCGCAGCCGGTGAGCCAGTAGAAGTCGCTGTCCACCCGGAAGTCGTAGGCGGTGTCGTTGCTGCGCACCGGAGCCCGGCCGGCCGCCACGACGGCGGTCGTGCCGGGCAGCGCGGCGGCGAGCCTGGTCCGGTGGGCCGCGGCGGCCTCGGCCGCGCCGGGCTCCACCGGAGGTGTGCACGCGGGGGAGTCCCAGCCCTCGGCGATGTACGCGGCGAACGCGGGGATCTCCGCCAGCTTGGGCAACCGGTCGTCGGTCACGGGGTGATTCCTCCTCCTAGGTCGCGGACGAGCCCGGTCAGCCGGGTGAAGACCCGGTCGTCGCCGATGCCGTCGTGCTCGTACTCGTTGGTGACCCACGCCTGGGTGTTGCCGACCCGGGCGGCGGTGTCCAGTTGCAGGCCGGCGTCGACGTACATGTCGTCGAAGTAGACGGCGGCGGCCACCGGCACCTCGTTGGCGGCCAGCCGGTCGAGGTCGTACAGCGGCGGCCACGCGGCGCGCTCGGCGAGCAGTTCGACGGCCGGGCCGAAGGGGCGCAGCGCGCGGATCTCCCCGAACATCCAGGGGTAGATCATCTCGCCGGTGAACAGCAGCGGCCTGGCGTCCTCGGCGAAGGCGGGATGCCGGGCGCGCTCCCGCTCGGCCGCCCACGCGGTCGCGCCGGGCCCCGAGCCGTAGATGCTCTCCTGCAACGCCGCGAACAGCGGGTTGTCGGCGTAGGAGGAGCGGGCCAGCACCTGGTGCAGGAACGTCTCCGGCAGGTCGCCGCGCCCACCGGGCAGGGCCTTGTCGGGCAGCTCGTCGGGCACCTCGTCGAGCACCTCGTCGAGCAGCCAGTGCATGCGCTCGTAGCCCGGCTTCATGCCGAAGTCGATGCCGAGCGACTGCAGCCGCCGCACGGTGAGGGTGTCGCCGTCGGGCAGGAGCACGTCGCCGGCGGCCAGCCGGTCGGCCAGCCGGCCGGTGGTCTCCACGTGGTGCGGGTAACGGCGGTAGAAGGCGTCGTTCTTGGCCGCCACCCGGGGATAGGTGCGCCGGTAGACCTCCGCGGCGTCGGGGTCGAGCGAGGGCAGCCCGCCCGCCACGTAGCAGGCGCTCAGCCCGCCGGGCGCGCGCGAGAGGTAGGTGAGGGTGAGGAAGCCGCCGTAGCTCTGCCCCAGCGTCGACCAGCGCCGCCCGCCGAACACGGTCGTGCGCAGGTGCTCGGCGTCGGCCACGATCGAGTCCGCGCGGAAGCGGGCCAGGTGGTCGGCTCCCTCCCGCGGGCTGAGCGCGCTCATCACGCGCCCGTCGACGCGCGAGCTGCGGCCCGTGCCCCGCTGGTCGAGCAGGATCACGCGGTACGTCTCCAGCGCCTGCCCGAGCCAGCCCGACGTGCCGGTGGGGCGCGGCCCCTTGCCTCCGGGGCCGCCCTGCAGGTAGAGCAGGCACGGCAGGTCCTCGCCGTCGCGCGCCGGGTCCACCACCTCGCGGGCGAACACGGTGATCGTGGCATCCGGGGCCGACCAGTCGAGCGGCACCTCCACGACGTGGTCGCGCATCCGCATCCCGGGGATCGTGTAAGTCGCGCTGATCAAGCTTTCTCCCTCCTGCGGCGCTCCCACTCCGGGTCGATGCGCGGGATGGCCGCCAGCAGCGTGCGCGTGTACTCGTCCTGGGGGTCGTCGAACACCGTGCCGGTCGTCCCCAGCTCGACGATCCTGCCCTCGCTCATCACGGCGACGCGCTGCGCGATCTGCCGCACCACGGCCAGGTCGTGGGTGATGAACACGTAGCTGAAGCCGCTCTCGCGCTGGAGCCGCCGCAGCAGCTCGATCACCTGTGCCTGCACGGACACGTCCAGCGCCGACACGGCCTCGTCGCAGATCACCAGCTTGGGGTTGACGGCCAGCGCGCGGGCGATGCCGATGCGCTGCGCCTGCCCGCCGGAGAACTGCGCCGGGTAGCGCAGCGAGTGGTCCGGGTTGAGACCGACGCGTTCCATCAGCTCCTTGGCGTGCGCCCGGCGGCTGCCGTTGGGCGCGATGCCCTGGTAGACCAGCGGCGCCATGAGGATGCGCTCCACCGTGTGCCGCGGGTTCAGCGAGGAGAACGGGTCCTGGAAGACGACCTGGACGTTGCCGCGGAAGCGGGCCAGCGCCGCCCCCTTGGCGTGGGTGACGTCCTCGCCCTCGAACTCCAGCGTGCCCTCGCTCGGCTCCAGCAGCTTGGCGATCATCCTGGCGGTCGTCGACTTGCCGCTGCCCGACTCGCCCACCACGGCCAGCGTCTCGCCCAGCCGTACGTCGAAGCTCACCCGGTCGACGGCCGTGAACCCGGCCTTCGCGCCGAGCGGGCCGCGGGCGACGAAGCGTTTGGTCAGGTCCTTCGCGCGCAGCAGCGTCATGCGCTCACCTCGTCGAGGGGGTCGTCGATACGGGGGATGCTGTCCAGCAACATCCGGGTGTAGTCGTGGCGGGGCTCGGCGAAGACCTGTTCCGCGGTGCCGTACTCGACCTGCTCGCCGCGCCGCATCACCAGCACGCGGGTGGCGATCGAGCTGATCACGGCCAGGTCGTGCGTGATGAACACCACGCCCATGCCGCTCTGCCCGCGCAGCTCGGTCAGCAGGCGCAGGATCTGCGCCTGCACGGTCACGTCCAGGGCCGTGGTCGGCTCGTCGGCGATCAGCAGCGAGGGCGAGCACACCAGCGCCATCGCGATCATGATGCGCTGCCGCTGCCCGCCGGAGAACTGGTGCGGGTAGTGGCGCGCCCGCCGCTCGGGGTCGGGCAGCCCCACCTGGCGCAGCGCGGCGGTGACGACCTCGCGTGCCGCCGCGCGCGAGCCGCCGCGGTGCGCGCGGTAGAGCTCCTCGATCTGCAGGCCGACCGTGTAGTACGGGTTCAGCGACGACAGCGGATCCTGGAAGATCATCGACATCCGGTCGCCGCGCAGCCGCCGCAGCTCCCTGGCGGAGGCGCCGAGCACCTCGGCGCCGTCCAGCCGGATGCTGCCGCGGGTCGTGGCGCCCTTGGGCAGCAGGCCCATGATCGCCAGGCTGGTCATCGACTTGCCGGAGCCCGACTCGCCGACGATGCCGACGGTCTCGTCCCTGCCGACGGTGAAGGAGACGTCCTTCACCACGTCGACGGGGCCGCGCGTGGTGGGGAAGGTGACGGTGAGGTCCTCTACGACCAGCAGCTCGCTCATCTCGCCGTGATCCTCACTCTCGGGTCCAGCCTCGTGTAGACGACGTCCACCACCACGTTGCCGATCACCACGAAGAACGCCGCCAGCAGCGTCACCGCCATGATCACCGGCTGGTCGTTCTTGGCGATGGAGTCGGCGGCCATCTTGCCGACGCCGTTCAGCCCGAACACCGTCTCGGTGATCAGCGCGCCGCCCAGCAGCGCCGCGAAGTCCATGCCGAAGATCGTGGCGATCGGCGTCAGCGCCGGCCGCAGCGCGTGCCTGCGCATGGTCAGCGCCGGGCTGAGCCCTTTCGACCTGGCCGTGCGCATGAAGTTCTCGGCCAGGGTGTCGATCACGTTCGCGCGGGTGAGCCGCGCGTACAGGCAGGCGTAGCCGGTGGCCAGCACGAGCCACGGCATCAGGTACGACTGGAACCAGAGCGCCGGGTCGTCGGCGAACGGCACCGCCTGCGGGAACGGCAGCACCTGCAGCTGCACCACCAGCACGTACTGCAGGGCCAGCGCCAGCACGTAGTTGGGGATGCTGGAGCCGCCCAGTGCCAGGCCCATCGCGGCGCGGTCCCACCAGGTGCCCTCCTTGACCGCGCTGAGCAGGCCCGCGACGACGCCGAGGAGCAACCACAACACCGCCGCGCCGATCGCCACGGTCGCGCTGACCGGCAGGCGCTCGACGACCATGTCCCACACGGACTGGTTGGTCTGGAAGCTGTAGCCCAGGCAGGGCGCGGCGCAGTGCACGAGGTTCGCGCCCTCGCCGTAGTCGCGCCCGGCGAGGATCCCGATGAGGAAGCCGAAGAACTGCGCCAGGAAGGGCTCGTCGAGGCCCAGGACGTCGCGGATCTGGTCGATGCGCTCCGGCGTGCACGTCTTCCCGCAGATCATCACCGCCGGGTCGGGGGAGAGCGTGAAGAAGATGACGAACGTGAACAGGCACACCAGGAAGAGGATCAGCACCACCCCGGCGGCCCGCCCGGCCAGGTAACGCGCCATCACGCGGCCTCCCCGGAGTCGAACGCGGCCCGCAGCCGGTCGCCGAGCACGGTCAGCGACAGCACGGTGAGGAACAGGAACGTGCCGGGGATGGCGAAGTACATCGGGTCGACGGCGTACCAGCCGACGGAGCTCGCGATCATCTGCCCCCACGACGGCGTGGGCGGCGTGACACCGACGCCCAGGAACGACAGGCCCGCCTCGGTGCCGACGTAGCCGGGCACCGCCAGCGTGGTCATGACGATCAGCGAGCTGCGCAGGTTGGGCAGGATCTCCTTGAACACCAGCGACCCCGTGGAGGCGCCCGAGGCCCGCGCGGCCTCCACGAACTCCCGGTTCACCAGCGTCATCGTCTGCCCGCGCACCACCCGCGCCAGGTACGGCCAGCCGAACACGCTGATCACCACGACCAGCAGCACCGGCCGGTTGCCCTGCGGCAGCGACGACAGGATCGCGATCATGAAGATGAGCGCGGGGAAGGCCATCAGGAAGTCCATGACCCGGCAGATCACCTGGTCCGCCCAGCCCTGGTAGAACCCGGCCAGCAGGCCCAGCACCACGCCGAGCAGGGTCGTGAGCGCGGTGGCGGCGAGCGCGATCAGCAGGGACACGCGGGCGCCGTACGCGATGCGGGCGAGGATGTCGCGGCCGTTCTGCGGCTCGACGCCGAGCGGGTGTTCGGCGCTGATCCCGCCCAGCGGCCCGTGCGGGACGCCGCCCAGGTCGGTGTCGACCGCGGCGGTGTCGAAGTCGTTCGGGCCGTGCCCGATGATCAGGCTGATCAGCGGCGCGCAGATCGCCATCAGCACGATCAGCGCCAGGAACGCGCTGCTGAGCACGGCCGCCCTGTCGTGCAGCAGCGCGCCCGCGACCCGCCGTCCCGAGGTGGTGGGCGGGGTGGCGGGCGCGCCCGCCACCTGCTGTGAGTGAGCTGCGACGGTCATCTACGTGGTCGGCTTGGTCAGGCCGACGGAGATGAGGTCGATGCCGCCGGAGAACGAGCTGGACTGGTAGGCGCCCGCGATGTTCGAGCCGACGACGAGGATGAGCTTCTCGTAGGCCAGCGGCACGATCGGCGCCTGCTTCATGATCTCCTTGTCCAGCTCGCCGTAGGCGGCGTTGGCCTCATCGACGGCGGTCATCGCGGCGATCTCGTCGATCCGCTCGTTGATCGCCTTGTCGTCGATCTGGGCCAGGTTCGCGTTGCCCTTGGTGGTGATGTTGCGGCCGTCGAACAGCGGCGGCAGGAACGTCGCGCCGGAGGCCCAGTCGGGGCACCAGCCGGTGACGGCGGCGTCGTGCTGCTGCGCCGGCGTGCCGATGACCTCGTAGAACGTCGAGGTGTCGATGTTGTTGATCTTGACGTTGATCTTCACCTGCTTGAGGGCGTCCTGGATCGCCACCGCCACCGCCGCCATCTTCGGGTCCGGGCGGGTGTCGAGCGTCAGGGAGAACCCGTCCGCCAGGCCCGCCTCGGCCAGCAGCTTCGTGGCCTGCGCGACGTTGTACGGGTACGGGTCGTAGTCCACCCGGCCCGCGACCGTGGGCGGCTGGATCGAGGTGCCCTTGGCGGCCAGGGCGCTGCCGCCCATCCCAGCGACGACGGTGTCCTTGTTGATCGCGTGGTTGATCGCCTGCCGCACCCGCACGTCGTCCAGGGGCTTCTTGGTGGTGTTCAGGCTCATGTACGTGGTGCAGCCGTTGAGCCCGGACAGGGTGCGCTGCTTGATCTGCGGCTGCTGCACCCGCGCCACGGTCGCCGCCTGGATCGACTCGCCGATGGCGTCGGCGTCGGCGCCCTGCCCGGCCAGCATGCGCTCGTCGATCGTGGCCGGGTCCAGGCCGAACGTCCACTCGAAGGCGTCCGGCTTGGCCGCCCGCACGCTGTCCGTCTCGGGCTTCCACTGCGGGTTGCGCACCAGCTTCAGTGAGGAGCCGCGCTGGTAGCTCGCCACCTTGTACGGACCGCTCGCGATCGGCTTGGTGTCGAACGCCGCGCCCGCCCCCGTGCCCTTGGGGAAGGGCGTGAAGTTGGCGAGCGCCAGCGCGCTCGGGAAGTCGGCGAAGGGCTTCTTCAGATGGAAGACGACCGTCTTGTCGTCGGGCGTCTCGATGGTGTCCAGGTCGCCGTCGAGGTACGGGCCCTGGTAGTCCTTCGGCGCGTCGAGCAGCAGTTTCCCGTACGGTGAGCCGATCCCGGCCTCCGGGTCGAACGTTCGTGAGAAGCCGAACTTCACTGCCTCGCTCGTGATCGGCGTGCCGTCCTCGAAGAACAGGTTGTCCTTGAGCGTGAACGTCCAGGTCTTGGCGCCGTCGGACGGCGTGCCCGTGTCCGTGGCCAGGTCGGGCACGATCTTCGTGCCCTCGGCGCCCGGACCCGCGCCGAACATCGTCAGCCCCCGGTAGATGAGCCGGTAAAAGTTGTTGACGCCGCCGTCGAAGCCGCGCACCGGGTCAAGGTGGGAGAAGTCCGCCTTGGCCAGGACGTGCACCGTGCCGCCCGTCGCGGGTTCCGCGGCCGGCCCGGCCGCCGCCGTGCCGGGGCCGGGAGCCGCGCCGCTACCCCCTCCGCACGCGGTCAGCGCCAGCACGACGGTCATGGTCACGCTCGCGAGCGCCGCCGATCTCCTCATGTCGCCTTCTTTCCGTTGGTCGCGGGGGTCCTGACCCAGACCCGCATGGCTTGGGGGCCGCGGTTGCCCCACAGGAAGTAGGGGGTGAAGGTCGCGGTGACCTTCACTCGCGGGGACGTCTCCTCCAGCGGCAGCTCGGGGTAGAGCTCGGCGGAGGGCAGGGGAGCGGCGCCGGCCGCCACGCGGAGGACGACGGTCCCGTCCCGCCGCTCGATGTTCGCGTTAACAATGTCGGCGACGCCGAGCACCAGGTCATCGACGGGCACGGGGCTGTCCTGCTGCTCCACGCAGTAGACGAGCGGGCCGCGGGCCAGGGCGACCGCGCCCCTGGTGGCGTCGAGGTAGGGGTGGGAGCCGTGCACCCTGACCGGCATGGGCAGGCTCAGCCGTACCTCGTCGCCCGCTGACCACGCGCGCCGCAGGGTGATCCATCCGTCGCGGGCGGCGGCCTCCGGCGGCTCGCCGTTGACGGTGACGGTCACGTCCCTGGCCCAGCCGGGAACGCGCAGCACCAGCTCGTACGGCTCGCGCGGCGCCCGCTCGACGGTGAGGCGCACGTCGCCGTCCCACGGGTAGCCGGTCTCCATGGCCAGGCCCAGCTCCGAGGCCTCGATCCTGGCGGTGGTGTAGGCGGCGACCAGCACGGCGCCGTCCCGCTCGGCCGCCACGTAGTCGGCCAGCTGGGCCATCCACCGCACGATGTTGGGCGGGCAGCAGGGGCAGCCGAACCAGGCCCGCCGCAGCGGCTCGCCGCCGGATTCCGCGCCGCTGCGCTGCTCGTGGTCGGGGCGGCGCTGGAGCGGGTTGTCGTAGAAGAAGGCCGTGCCCTCCGCCGACAGCCCCACGGCGTAGGCGTTGTGGAGCACGCGCTCGAACACGTCCACGTACTTCGCGCCGCCCGTGGCCAGGAACATCCGCCAGGCCCACTGCATGACGGCGATGGCCGCGCAGGTCTCGCTGTAGGCCCGTTCCGAGGGCAGCTCGTAGCGGTCGCCGATCGCCTCGTCGGAGTGCCGGCTGCCCAGCCCGCCCGTGATGTACAGCTTGGTCGCGACCATGTCGTCCCACAGCCGCTCCAGCGCCCAGGCCAGCGACGGGTCGCCCGTCTCCAGGAAAACGTCGGCCGCGCCGGCCGCCAGGTAGCCCATGCGCACCGCGTGCCCGGTCACCGACGGCAGCTCGCGGAAGGGCAGGTGGTCCTGGAAGTAGTCGCCGGGGAAGATGGTGTGCCTGAGCGCGCCCGTGCCGCGGCGGTCGACGAACCGCGCCGCCTGGGTGAGATAGCCCCGCTCGCCCGTCTCCCTGTACAGCTCGACCAGTGCCATCTCGACCTCGGGGTGCCCACAGACGCCCGCCTCGCCGAACCGGGAGACCACCAGGTCGGCGAAGCGCACCGCCACCCGCAGCAGCCGGTCGTCGCCCATCCGGCGGTGCGCGGCGACGGCGGCCTGGATCAGGTGGCCCAGGTTGTACAGCTCGTGTCCCCAGCCCGGGTCCTCCCACGGCTTCTTGGCCGCCGCCGGGTCCTGGAAGAAGGAGTTGAGGTAGCCGTCGGGGGCCTGGACACGTTCCAGGAGGCCGACGACCTCCTCGTAGAACTCCCGCACCGGCTCCGCGGCGACGCCGTCGCCCAGGTCGTACGCGAGCCCTTCGAGGGTCTTGTACAGATCGGTGTCGAGGAACGGGTAGCGGCCGCGGTAGGGGGCGGGGTCCGGCTCCAGAAGGCGGCTCAGGTTGGCGACGTTGCCGACCGCCCTGAGCTGCTCGATGGTGTGCGGGATCGTGGCCGTGCTGTTCCGGCGCCGCCAGTCGTGGAGCAGACCGCCGGTCATGCGCACCCCGGAGACGGGCCGTACCGCTCCGGCGGCCGTACGCACGGCGCCCGCCGGGGGCTTGACCTGCTTAGACGTCATGAACCATCCCAGTAATGTGTGGCATTGCACTGAACGATAAATGTCGGGATGGTCTGTTGCCAAGGGCCGGGAGTGCACTGGTGACAAGAAGATGACCCGTCCGGAAATTTCCGGACGGGTCGGGATTCGTGGCTGCCAGGCCGGCGCCGGCGCGCGCGGCCGGCGTGTCTCAGCAGGTCCTGAGCCCGTCGAAACGCTGCGGCCATTCCCAGGTGAACTTGCTGTAACGGCTGCCGGGCTCCTTGTACGTGCAGACGCCGTCCGGTCCGTTGGCCAGCCGGACCCGGAACTCCACGCCCTTGGAGCAGTTGTTCCAGACCCACAGCTCGTCCTGGGCGCCGTCGTCGTCGAGCTTGTACGCCAGGCAGGAGGGCGCCCGCCCCGAGGCCGCGGCGGCGGCGTGAGCGGGGGCGGCGACCGTCGTGGCCGCGAACCCGGCCAGGGCGAGCATGGCGATGGTGGTTGCGCGCATGGTGGGGTGCTCCCTGTTCGTTTGTGAGGGTTCGTCGGTGTGAAGGAGGTACGGTCAGCAGCTCACGAGCCCGTCGAAGCGGCGTGGCCAGTTCCACCACCACTTGTCGTAGCCGCTGCCGGGCTTCTTGTACGTGCAGGGCATGTCCTGGCCGTTGGCGAGCCTGACCTTGTAGCTCTTCGCCCCCTTGCAGGTGTTCCAGACCCACAGCTCGTCCTTGCCGCCGTCGTCGTCGAGCTTGTAGGTGAGGCAGGACGGCGCCGCCGCCTGCGCGGGGGCGGGGGAGACGGCTATGGCGGCGGCCGCGAAGACGCCCGCGGCGACGATCGTTCTGGTGCGCATCTTTCCTCTTCCGTCGGTGTCGGTCCCCGTGACCGGGCTGATGACAGGACGGTAGGCGGCGCCGTGTTGAGAACCTGTTGAGTCCGTGTGAGCCCGCTGTCGGAGTACATGTGCTCGGTGCGGCGCATATCCGTCCGGCTGGACACGCGAGGAGTCTGGGCCTCAGCGCTCGATGAGGGTGACCTCCAGGGAGTAGTGCGAGGCGCGGTAGACGTGCGAGCCGTGTTCGACGGCCCGGCCCTGGTCGTCGTACGTCGTCCGGATCATGGTGAGCAGGGGGGCGCCGCGGCGCTCGTCCAGCAGCTTCGCCTCGGACTGGCTGGCGGCGCGGGCGCCGATGCGCTGGTTGGCCACCCTCATCCGCACGCCCGCGCCGCGCAGCAGCTCGTACAGGCCGCGGCCCTCGAGGTCGGCGGCGGTGAGCGGGGCCAGCCCGAGCGGCAGCCAGTTGTGCAGCACGGCCAGCGGCTCGCCGGCCGCGAAGCGCAGGCGTTCGAGATAGAGGATCTCCGTGCCGGCCTCCACGCCCAGGATGGCGGCGATGTCGTCGTCGACCGGGCGCGGCTCCAGGGCCAGCACCTGCGTGGCCGGCTCCTGGCCGGCCCTGCGCAGGTCGTCGTAGAGGCTCGTCAGCTCCACCGAGCGTTTGACCTGCCCGTGCACCACCTGCGTGCCGACGCCGCGCTTGCGGACGAGCAGGCCCTTGTCCACGAGATACTGGATCGCCTGGCGGATCGTGGGCCGCGACAGGCCGAGCTTGTCGGCCAGCAGGATCTCGTTGTCCAGCCGCGAGCCCGGAGCCAGGTCACCCCGCCGGATCGCCTCGGCGATCTGCTCGGCCACCTGGAAATAGAGCGGCACAGGGCTGGATCGATCCAGGTCGATGGCGAGATCGCGGCTCATACTGATCAGCTTAACCGAGGTCATAATGTCCTGACAAACAGGTCATGAAAGGGCGTGCGCGGCGCTCGGGATTGGGCATGACCGTTGCGATGACCTCGATCGGCTGAAGCTGGAGCACCACATGGACGTGACCCCTCTGCTGGACACCGCCACCGAAGCGGCCAGGGCCGTCGGGCCCAGGCTGCGCAAGGCCTTCAGATCCCGGCCCGGTGTGACCACCAAACGGGACTTCCACGATCCCGTGACCGAGCACGACAGGGCGGCCGAGGAGACCATCCGCGCGGTCATCGGCGCCCGTTTCCCCGTCAGCGTGATCGTGGGGGAGGAGGGCGGCACGACCGGCTCCGGCGACCTCGTCTGGTATGTCGATCCCATCGACGGCACCGCCAACTTCGCCGCCGGGCTGCCGTTCTTCTGCGTGTCCATCGCCGCCGCCGTCGGGGGCGAGCTGGTGGCGGGGGTGGTGTACGACCCGGTGCGCGAGGACGAGTTCACCGCCTCCGCCGACGGCGCCTGGTGTAACGGCATCCCGCTGCGCAGCGCCGGCGCCGCCGCCGACCGCGAGGCGATGCTGCTGACGAGCTACCCCTCACCCCACGACCTGGACGCGGAGGGCGACGAGGCGCTGCGGCGCTACCGGCGCTTCCTCGAGTCCTTCGCCGCCGTGCGCAGGCCGGGCAGCGCGGCGCTGAACCTGGCGCACGTGGCCGCCGGATGGTCCGACGCCGCGTACGGCACCCGGGCCAACCCGTGGGACGTGGCGGCGGGAGCCCTGCTGGTGCGCCGGGCGGGCGGCGTCTACCTGGGAGATCCTCTGGCCCCCGGCGACTACCTGGCGCACGTGGGCGGCTTCGCCTTAGAGCACTCCGTGCTGGCCGAGGTCGCCGACGAGCCGCGCCAGGCCGGTCAGTGAGGTGATGCGGGGGAACCCGGCGGGCGGCCGCTGCACGCCGAGCCGGTCGAGCCAGACCGAGCGCATCCCGGCCGCCGCCGGCCCCGTCACGTCGTTCACCACGTCGTCGCCCACCAGCACGACCTCCTCCGGCGCCAGGCCGAGCGCCGCGGCGGCCCTCGTGTACGACGCGGGTGACGGCTTGAAGTGCCCGCCCAGCACCTCGCCCGTCAGCACCGGGCCGACCAGCCCGCCCAGTCCGATCGCCCGGACCTTCTCCTCCTGCACCGGTTGGGCGCCGTTCGTCAGCACGCCGAGCGCGAACCCGCCCAGTTCCTTCACCGCCTCCGCCGCGTCGGGGAAGGCCGCCCAGCCGCGCCGGTAGCGGCCGGTGAAGTCGGCGTAGGCCGCGTCGAGGTCGCCGGGCTCGGGCACGGCCAGCTCCGCGCAGAGCGCGCTCAGCCGCAGCCGCCGCTGCTCCTGCACCGAGCACTCGCCGCGCTGCCACATCGCGAGGTACGGCCCCTCCAGCTCCGCCCAGAGCGCGGCCACCTCGCCCAGCCGGGGATGGCCGGGCGCGCGGGCGGACACCCAGGAGACGATGGCGCCGTCGGCGGCGCCCCGGTGGTCGAGCAGCGTGCCGTCCAGGTCGAACAGGACCCCCTTGACGCCGGTCATGCCAGGCCGCCCGTCAGCGGGCCGGGGGTCTCCTTGCGGAACTCGCCGGCGCGGTTGACGTGGTCGACCATGATGCGTTCCGCGGCCGCCCCGTCGCCGGCCGCGAGCGCCGCGAGGATGCCCTCGTGCGCCGCCATCTGGGCCTTGACCTGGGCCTCGTCCAGCCAGAGTGACGCCTCGGCGGGCACGGGGAAGCTGTTGCGCACCGATCGGGCGTGCCCGCCCAGGAAGGCGGGGCCGCCGATGTCGACGATGCTCAGGTGGAAGCGCCTGCTCTGCTCGCCGAGCAGGTCGTACCGGCCGTGTTCGGCGTCCTCGGCCATCGCGGCGTGCAGCTCGCGCAGCGAGGCCAGCTGCTCCGGAGTGATCCTGGCCGCCGCCAGCCGCGCGCCCAGGCCCTCGACGACCGCGCGCAGGCCGTAGTATTCCGCGAGCGCCTCGTCGCCCAGGTCGACCACGGTCGCGCCGTGGTGTGCCTCATAGCTGATCAGCCGGTCCTTCTCCAGCCTGCGCAGGGCCTCGCGCACGGGCGTGACCGACACCCCGAGCCGTTTGGCCACCTCTCCGGCCCGCAACGCCGTGCCGCCGGGGATCCGCGCGCTGCGGATCTCGTCGAGGAGCACGCTGTAGACGTACTCGGCCTTGCTCATGGGCGGTCGTGGGGTCGGCATGCGTCAAGTGTCTCCCAGATTCAGGACCAATCAGGCGAACGTCTTGACCTATGACATATTTCTTATAAGTTACATTCCCATGACTAGCCTCGCTGACCTGCGGGTCATCGACGCGGCGACGTTGTTCGCCGGTCCCTCCGCCGCGATGATGCTGGGCGACTTCGGCGCCGATGTGATCAAGATCGAGCATCCCCGCCGCGGCGACCCCTCACGCGGGCACGGTGCCTCCGTGGACGGTGTGGGGCTGTGGTGGAAGACGCTGTCGCGCAACAAACGCACCGCGGCCGTCGACCTGTCGCAGGCCGAGGGGCAGGAGATCCTGCGCCGCCTGGCCGAGCGGTCCGACGTGCTGATCGAGAACTTCCGCCCCGGCACCCTGGAGCGCTGGAACCTGGCCCCCGAGGACCTCCTGCGCGTCAACCCGCGGCTGATCGTCGCACGGATGACCGGCTTCGGGCAGTTCGGGCCGATGTCCGCGCGGCCCGGGTTCGGGACGCTGGCCGAGGCCATGAGCGGGTTCGCGGCCATGACCGGCCAGCCCGACGGCCCGCCGACGCTGCCGCCGCTGGCCCTCGCCGACGGCATCGCCGGCCTGGCCATGTCGTACGCGATCATGGTGGCGCTGCGCGCCCGAGAGAGCACCGGGCGCGGGCAGGTCATCGACCTGGCCATCATCGAGCCCATCCTAGGCCTGCTGGGGCCGCAGGTGAGCGCGTACAAGGCGCTCGGGATCGTGCCCGAGCGCACCGGCAACCGCTCCACCAGCAACGCCCCCCGCAACACCTACCGCACCCGCGACGGCCGCTGGCTGGCCATCTCCACCAGCGCCCAGCCGATCGCCGAGCGGGTGGTGACCCTCGTGGGGCGGCCCGACCTCGTCGAGCAGCCGTGGTTCGCCAGCGGGCACGGGCGGGTGCAGCACGTCGACGAGCTGGACGAGGCGGTCGCCTCCTGGATCGCCGAGCGGGACGCCGACGAGGTCATCGCCCGCTTCGAGGAGGTGCAGGCCGCGGTCGCGCCCATCTACGACGTCTCCGACGTCGCGGGCGACCCGCAGTACGCGGCGCTGAACACGTTCGTGGACGTGCCCGACGAGGAACTCGGCTCGGTCACCATGCAGAACGTGCTGTTCCGCATGTCGGACACGCCGGGCGAGATCCGCTGGCCGGGCCGGCCCCTGGGCAGGGACACCGACGAGGTGCTCGCCGAGCTGGACTACCCGGACGAGCGGATCGCGGCGCTGCGCGAAGCCGGAGTGATCGCGTGAACCCGCCCGTGACCTGGTTGTACGTGCCCGGCGACCGGCCCGAGCGGTTCGGCAAGGCGGTCGCGTCCGGAGCCGACGTCGTGATCCTCGACCTCGAGGACGCGGTCGCCCCCGCCCGCAAGGACGAGGCCCGCGCCAACGCCGTCGCCTACCTGCGTTCCCGCCGGGACGGCCCGTCCGGCGACGCGGCGGTCCAGGTGCACGTCCGGGTCAACGACCTGGCGACCGGGCGCGGCCGGGCCGATCTGGAGGCGGTCGCCGGCCTCGCCGACGGTGTACGGCTGCCGAAGGTCGAATCGCCCGCCTCGTTGGACACGATCGCCGGGGTGCCCGCGTACGCGTTGCTGGAGTCGGCGGCGGGGATCGTCGCCGCCCGCGAGATCGCCGCCCACCCGAGCGTCGCCGGGGTGGCGCTCGGCGAGCAGGACCTGGCCGCCGAGCTGGCCGTCACCGACGAGCACGCCATGAACCACCTCAGGCTCCAGGTCGTGCTGGCCGCCGCCGCGGCGGGCCTGCCGCCGGTGCCCATGTCCGTCTATCCGGACGTCAAGGACGAGGCCGGCCTGCTGGCCTCGTGCCGGGCCGGCCGCGCGCTCGGCCTGTTCGGCAGGACCGCGATCCACCCCCGCCAGATCCCCGTGATCCGGCAGGCCTTCCGCCCGGACCGCGAGGAGGTGGCCAGAGCCGCCGAGATCGTCGAGGCCGCCGAACGGGCCGAGCGGACCGACACGGGCGCGCTCGCGCTGCCCGACGGCCGTTTCGTGGACGCCCCCATCGTCGCCAGGGCCCGCCGCACCGTGGAGCTGGCCCGCAGGCTCGCCGACCCGCCGTCCTCGGACGGCTGACCCCGGACCCCCGGACCCCCGTCCGCCGTCCGCCGTCCGGAACGCGTGGAATCGTCCCCCACTGGAGGAATTTCGCCATGGGAATCGCCGTATGGGCGCTCGTCGCCTACATCGCCATCATCGTCGTCTGGAACGGCGTGCTGAAACGCGGCATCGGTGAGGCGATGCTCCTCGGGTTCGTCGCCATCTGCCTGTTCGGCGGCACCGAGTTCTTCGCCCTGGCCTGGGCGGGCATCACCGAGGCGCTGGCCGAGGAGGTCGTCTTCGCCGCGCTGGCGTTCGTGTTCATGGGTTACCTGCTCACCAAACTGGGGCTCATCCAGGAGCAGGTCACCGTGCTGAACTCCGTCTTCGGCCGGCTGCGCGGCGGCGCGGGATACGTCTCCACCTCGGCGGCCGCCCTGCTCGGCGGGCCGTCGGGCTCGGGGTCCGGCATCGCCGCGTCCGTGGGGTCGGTGACCATCCCGTGGATGACCAGGTCGGGCTGGCGGCCCGACCTGGCCGCCTCGCTGGTGGCGGGCAACGCCGGGCTCGGCATCTCGATCCCGCCGAGCTCGTCGATCTTCCTGCTGCTCGGTTCCGCCGCCGTGGCGCCCGTGCTGACCGCCGACCAGCTGTTCGTGCCCGCGCTCGTGGGCGGGTTGTGGACGGTGGCGTACCGGTTCGTCCTGGTGTTCCTCTGGGTGCGGCGGCACAAGATCGCCGCCACCGACGCGGCCGACATCGTCCCGCTGCGGGCCGCTCTGCGGGCCGGGTGGACGTCGCTGCTGGTGTACGCGGGCATCGTCATCCCGGTGCTGATGACCCTGGACTTCGGCGTCAAGCTCATGGAGTCGCGGGTGGGGGAGGCGGCGGCCGACGACGTCAGCATCGTCGTGTGGATCCCCGTGCTGACCGTGCTGGTCACCCTCGCGGTGGCGTGGAAGCGGCTGCCGCGCACCGGCCGCGCCTGGAGCGAGCTGCTCGCCGACATGGGCCCCAGGTACGCGGTCATCGGCGCGACGTTGTTCTTCGCCTTCGCGGCCGCCGCCACCCTGGGCGAGCTGGGCCTGGTCGAGCAGCTGACCACGATCATGCAGGCGCTCGACGCCCCCGCCGTGGTCATCGCCACCGTGGTCGGCCTGCTGATCGTGGTCGTCGCCGCGCCGCTGACCTCCACCGCGACGATCGCCGCGGTCGGCGGGGTGGCCTTCAGCGCGCTGACCGCGGCCGGGATGGACCCCGCGGCCGCGGCCACCGCCGTCATGATCTTCGCCTCGACGGAGGGGGCGTCCCCGCCTGGCGCGGCCCCCATCTACATCGCCTGCGGCATCGCCCAGGTGGACCCTGCCAGGACGTTCGTCCGGCTGATCGTCTGGTTCGTCATCCCGACCCTGGTCATCGGCGTGCTGGTGGCGACCGGCGCGCTGCCGATCTGAGAGGAAGTCACATCGTGAACGCCGTCAAGACCGTGACCATGGTCCTGTTCAAGATCGGCCTGGTGCTGTTCCTCGCCCTCGGGGTCGTCGTCGTGCTCGCCCAGGCTGTCGGCCTCGTCGCCGGAAGCCCGGGCCTGGTCTCCGGCGTGGTGTCCGCGCTGGGCCTGCCGATGACCGTGGCGGCGGGCGCGACCGGTCTGCTCGCCTTCGTGATGGCCTACGTGTTCGGCTGGAAGCCCGGCGAGGACTAGCCGGCAGGGTTCCAGCGGGCCTTGAGCTCGTCGTCCTCAGGTGGCGGGCCGGGCAGCTCGCGGTGGCCGGGCGGCACCCTCAGCGCGTCCGTCGCCAGCGCCAGGAAGCGGTGGCGCAGCTGCGCGGTGCGCTTCTCGTCGCCCAGCTTGATCGAGGCGATCTGCTCCAGCAGCAGCGCGATGTCGGCGACCGTTACGTCGGGCCGCAGCGCGCCCGCCTCGACCGTGCGGCGATGGATCTCCGTGGCCAGGCCGTCGGCCCTGACGGCGTCGCGATAGAGCTCCTCCGTCGGGCGGAAGGTGCCCGCCAGCCTGATCGTCAGCGAGTTGGTGTCGGCGTCGACGATGCCGCGCAGGTAGCCGGCGAACGCCTCCCACGCGTCGCCCTCCTCGGCCAGCGCCCGCTCGGTCACCTCGATGTAGAGCTTCAGCCCGTCGCCGCAGAGCTTCTGCAGCAGGGCCTCCTTGCTGGGATAACGGCGGTAGAGCGCGCTGATCCCGACCCCCGCCCTCTCGGCCACGGCCGCTATGGGGGCGCCGGGGTCGGCAGTGAACACCGCCCTGGCCGCCTGGAGGATCAGCTCGTCGTTACGTGCGGCCTGGGCCTTGCGGCCGCTCATGGGTGCGCTGGTCATGCCGCCATCATATGGGAACGTACGGTTCCGTTCTACTTTCTGTGCTATGCGTATACGATACGCACCAGGCCGCGAAGAGAAGAAGATCGCCGCATTAGTCCGCATGTCTATACATGGTGTTGACATTGAGGTAGAACCGTGGCTAGCCCGTTGGTCTTGGAGGTGTCCTGTGAGACGTACCCCGATCGTGCTGGCCCTGGTGGGCGCGCTGGTCATGACAGGTTGTTCCTCGGGAGGAGAGAGCGCGCAGAGTGCCCCTCCCGCCTCCTCGCCCGTCGCGGGCGGGGGCGGTGACGCGAGTTTCTCGGTCATCACCCACGGCGCGCCCGGCGACTCCTTCTGGGACGTGGTCAAGAACGGCGCCGAGGCCGCGGGCGAGCAGTACGGCGTGCAGGTGACCTACCAGGGCGACGGCGACCCCGCCAAACAGTCGCAGCTCATCGACCAGGCCGTCTCCGGGAAGGTGGACGGCATCGTGGTCTCCATGGCCAACCCCGACGCGCTGAAGGAGGCCATCGGCAAGGCGGTCGCGGCGAAGATCCCGGTGGTGACGATCAACTCGGGCGCCGAGTCGTCCAAGGCGTTCGGCGCGCTCACGCACGTCGGCCAGTCGGAGGACGTCGCCGGGCGCGGCGCGGGCGAGCAACTCAAGGCGGCCGGCGTCACCAAGCTGGTCTGCGTCGTCCACGAGGCCGGCAACGTCGGCCTCGACCAGCGCTGCAAGGGCGCGGAGGAGACGCTGGGCGGCACGGTCGAGCGGCTGCAGGTGGACATCAGCAACCTGGCCGACGTGACGTCCAAGGTCACCGCGAAACTCCAGTCGGACCAGCAGGTCAACGGCGTGCTGGCGCTCAACCCGGCCATCGCGGTCGCCGCCAGGGACGCGATCAGCGACTCGGGCTCGCAGGCCAAGCTGGCCACGTTCGACCTGTCGGCCGACGTGGTCGACGCGATCAAGGCGGACGAGATCCTGTTCGCCGTGGACCAGCAGCAGTACCTGCAGGGCTACCTGCCGATCACGTTCCTGAACCTGTACAGGACCAACCTCAACACCGTCGGCGGCGGCCTGCCGGTCAACACCGGGCCGGGCTTCGTCACCAAGGACAACGCCGAGCAGGTGTCCAAGCTGGCCGAGGCGGGCACCCGATGACGCCGTCCGCCGGGGAGGCCGCGTGACGGGCGCGCAGGCCCGGGCAGACGACCGCATGGCCGACGTCGGCATGGTCCGGCGGCTGCTGATCAGGCCCGAACTGGGCGCGGTGGTCGGCCTGGTCGTGGTGTTCGTGTTCTTCGCCACCCAGTCACCGGTGTTCCGGTCGCCGGCCGGCATCGCCAACTGGCTCGACCCGGCCGCCACGCTCGGCATCATGGCGGTCGCGGTGGCGCTGCTGATGATCGGCGGCGAGTTCGACCTGTCGGCCGGCGTGCTGACCGGCACCAGCGGGCTGATCCTGGTCACGCTGGCCACCCGGTTCGGACTCAACGTGTGGCTGGCCATGCTCGCCGGCCTCGTGGTGGCGCTGGCCGTCGGGTACGCCAACGGCCTGATCGTCACCAGGACGCGGCTGCCCAGCTTCATCGTCACCCTGGGCACGTTCCTCATGCTGCAAGGGATCAACCTCGGCGTCACCAAGGCCATCACCGGAACCGTCCAGGTCAGCGGGCTGCGCCGGGCGGAGGGGTTCGAGGGCGCGAGCGCGATCTTCGCGGGCACGGTCGAGATCGGCGGCACCTCGTTCCGCGTGGCGATCCTGTGGTGGATCCTCGTGACCGCGCTGGCCACCTGGGTGCTCATGCGCTCCAGGGCCGGCAACTGGATCTTCGCGGTGGGGGGCAACGAGCAGGCCGCCCGCGCCGTGGGCGTGCCGGCCGCGCGGACGAAGATCGCGTTGTTCATGACCACGGCGTTCGCGGCCTGGCTGGTGGGCTCGATCATGGCGCTGCGTTACACGTCCGTGCAGGCCAACATCGGCATCGGTCAGGAGTTCATCTACATCATCGCGGCCGTGATCGGCGGCTGCCTGCTCACGGGCGGCTACGGCTCGGCCGTCGGGGCCGCCATCGGCGCGGTCATCTTCGGCATGGCCGACAAGGGCATCGTCTTCCTGGGCTGGGACGCCGACTGGTTCAAGTTCTTCCTCGGCGCGATGCTGCTGCTGGCGACGCTGGCCAACCGCCTGGTCCGGCGGTACGCCGAGGAGGTGCGGCATTGATTCTCGAGACCCGTGGCATCGGGAAGACGTTCGGCTCCGTGCTGGCGCTGCGCGACGTGTCGATGAGCGTGACGGCCGGACAGGTCACCTGCGTGCTCGGCGACAACGGCGCGGGCAAGTCGACGCTCATCAAGATCCTTGCCGGGGTGCACCGGCATGACGCGGGCACGCTGCTCGTCGACGGCGCGGAGGTGAGCTTCGCCAGCCCGCGCGAGGCGCTCGACCGCGGCATCGCCACCGTCTACCAGGATCTGGCCATGATCCCGCTCATGTCGGTGTGGCGGAACTTCTTCCTCGGCTCCGAACCGCGCAAGGGCCTTGCCTTCGACGTGGCCAAGGCCCGGCGGGTGGCCCGCGACGAGCTCCGCGCGATGGGGATCGACATCCGCGACGTGGACCAGCCGGTCGGCACGCTGTCCGGGGGCGAGCGGCAGTCGGTGGCCATCGCCAGGGCCGTGTACTTCGGCGCCCGCGTCCTCATCCTGGACGAGCCCACCTCGGCGCTGGGGGTCAAGCAGGCGGGTGTGGTGCTGCGCTACATCGCCAGGGCCCGCGACCGAGGGCTCGGCGTGGTCTTCATCACCCACAACCCGCACCACGCCTACCCGGTGGGCGACCGGTTCCTGCTGCTCAACCGGGGCACGAGCCTCGGCGAGTACGGCAAGGGCGAGATCACCACGCAGGAGCTGACCGCGCTCATGTCCGGCGGGGCGGAACTGGAGGAGCTGGCGCACGAGCTGGAACGGGAGTGAATTTGGGCGACACTTGACCGATTCCGGCGTTCACCTGGGCGGATGCACCGGGCAAAGACCCCATAGGTACGCCTAGTGCCATCGGGGGATCTGTTGATCTACAACGTAAAGGCGCCGGGCGTCGTACGGTGGCGCTCGCTCCTGTACGGCCCCTTATTACCCGGCGCGACGGCCGCCCGAGCCCCAGGCCGGGCGGCCGTCGCATGTCATGCCCGAGCGTGGTGCGAGGCGGGAAGGCAATACCCTGGGGGATGTGCCTGCGTCGTACCTGACCATCACCACCACCGTCGAGCACGAGACCGAGGCGCGGCGTTCGCGGTTCATCTGCGCGCTGGCGCCGGCGCGCACGGTCGAGCAGGCGGCGGTCTTCATCGGCGAGCGCAGGCAGCGGCATCCGTCCGCCACCCACAACTGCACGGCCTACGTCATCGGCGAGCGCATCCAGAAGGGCGACGACGACGGCGAGCCGGGCGGCACCGCGGGCACGCCCATGGTGCAGGCGCTGGTGGGCAGGGGGTTCAGCGACGTGGTGGCGGTGGTGACCCGCTATTTCGGCGGCACCCTGCTGGGCGCGGGCGGGCTGGTGCGGGCCTACGGTTCGGCGGTGACCGAGACCCTGGACCGGGTCGAGCCGGTGCGGATGGTGCCGGCCAGGCTGGTGCGCGTGGCGGTCGCCCACGACCAGGCCGGCCGGGTGGAGAACGACCTGCGCGCCTCCCGCCACACGGTGCGGGACGTGACGTACGCGGGCGAGGTCTGCTTCGGCGTGGCGGTGGGCGCCGACGAGGTGGCGGCGTTCACCGACTGGGTGGCCGGGCTGACGGCCGGCCGGGCCCGCGTCTCGCTGGGCGAAGACCTCCACGTCCCGGAGTGATCAGCCCTCCAGGGCGTACTGCATGACACGGAACTTCGCCTGGGCCTCGGCCAGCTCGGCGGCCGGGTCGGAGTCGCCCATGATGCCGCCGCCGGCGAACAACCGTGCCCGCCGCCCCTGCACCAGCCCCGAGCGCAGCGCGATGCCCCACTCGCCGTCGCCGTTGGCGTCGATCCACCCGACGGGGCCGGCGTAGCCCGCGCGGTCCATGCCCTCCAGCTCGCGGATGACCTTGATGGCGGTGCCGGTGGGGGTGCCGCCGACGGCCGCCGTCGGGTGCATCGCGGCGACCACGTCGAGCACCGACGCCCCGTCGGCCAGCCGGCCGGTGACGTGGCTGGCCAGGTGCTGGACGTTGGGCAACATCAGCAGCTCGGGCTCGTCGGGCGTCATCAGCGCGGAGCACAGCGGCGCCAGCGTGTCGCGTACGGAGGCGATCGCGCACTCGTGCTCGTGGCGGTCCTTCGCCGACGCGAACAGCGCGGCGCCCCTGGCGAGGTCGTCGGCGGGGCCGGTGCCGCGCGGGGTCGTGCCGGCCAGCACCAGCGACTCGATCTCCTGGCCCGTGCGCCGGATCAGCAGCTCGGGCGTGGCCCCCACCAGCCCCGCCACCGAGAACGTGTAGCACTCGGGGTAGCGCCGCGCCAGCCGGGTGAGCAGCAGGCGCACGTCGATGGGCCGTTCGGCGGTGGCGAGCAGGTCGCGGGCCAGCACCACCTTCTCCAGCTCGCCGTCGCGGATGCGCCGCGCGGCGCGGGCGACGACGTGCTCCCACTCGGGAGCGCTCAGGCTGCCGTCGCCGTAGCTGATGCGGCCCGGCGCGCGTACGGGGGAGAACGTCTCCAGCGGCGCCTCGCCGATCGTGGTGAGCCAGGCGCGCCCGTCGCGCCGGGCGAGCACGGCCCGGGGCACGACCAGGACGGAGCCGCGGGCGTCCTCGTCGAAGGTGAAGCTGCCGAAGGCGACGGGGCCCGAGGCGGGGGTGCGCACGGCGTCGTCGACGTGGGCGTCGCCGAGGACGGTGGCCAGCCACTGGCGGGCCCAGGCGAACCGGCCGGGGCCCGGGGGGACGGTGACCCGAGCGGCCTCGCCCCAGCCGACCAGGCCCTCGCCGTTTCTGACCCAGGCGTAAGGTGTCGTCCTGGGCAGGGAAGCCAGCAGGTCACCGGGGTCGCCGACAGGGGTGGTGCGAACCGGTAGCGGGCGGGTTGTTCCGAGCGCGACACTCACCCGAGACACTCTATGCGGGAACTGAACATGTTCGACTCGGACCCCCGCGAATGTGAGGTTGTGGACATCGAACCCGGATATGACCGCACGGGCAGGAGTATCGGCCACACTTTCACCACCTGCGGCCCTGTCAAGCGGCGATATGAAGTCGGTCCTGAAATGACAGACCTTGCCCTGACGTCATAGGACCCTCGTGATCGGCTCCCTACCTTAGGGCCATGATCGCTCGTCTGGGCTCCGCCTCCCTCGCCGCCGTGGTCGTCCTCTCCGGCTCAGGTGTCGCGCGCGCCGCCGCCGTCCAGCCCGTTCCCGAGATCATGGCCGCGCTCGGCGACTCGATCTCCACCGGGTTCAACGCCTGCGGCTGGTACGTCTCCTGCCCCTCACGCTCCTGGTCGTCGGGCGACCACGGCGAGGTGTCCAGCCACTACCTGCGCCTGTCGCAGCTCTCTGGAACGCTCCACAAGCACAACCTCAACTTCGCCGCGCCCGGCTCGACCAGCGCCGACCTGCTCGGCCAGGTGAAGAAGGCGGTCGCGGCCAAGGCCGACTACGTGACGATCCTCATCGGCGCCCAGGACGCCTGCGTGCGCACCGAGCAGGCGATGACCCCCGTGTCGACCTACCGGGCCCGGCTGGACCGGGCGCTGCACGAGCTGCGGGCGGGGATGCCCGGCGCCAGGGTGTTCATCGCCAGCATTCCCGACCTGCGGCGGTTGTGGCGCGTGGGCAAGGACCAGGCGCTCGCCCGGTCGTTCTGGACGCTGGGCCGCATCTGCCAGACGATGCTGGCCAGGCCCAAGTCGGCCAAGCGGGCCGACAAGGAGCGCAGGTCCAGGGTGCGGGAGCGGGTGATGGCCTACAACCGCGAGGCGGCCAGGGCCTGCGCCGCGTACGGGCCGGCCTGCCGCACCGACGGCGGCGCGGTGTTCTCCTTCCCCTTCACCCTCGAGCACGTCAGCAGGTGGGACTACTTCCATCCGAGCACGGCCGGGCAGCGGGTGCTGGCGGAACAGACGTTCGAGCGCGGTTTCGACTGGCTCGACCCGCGGTAGCCGTCACCGGCACTGGGCGAGCATGGCCTTCTTGTCGGCGCGGGTGACCGGCACGCCGTACTTGAGCGCGACCTGCGCGAAGCGGGTGACGTAGGCGCAGCGGATGACCCGGCGCGGCGGCAGCCAGCGTGACGGGCCGGAGGCGTCCTTGTCCTCGTTGGTGTCGCCGTCCACGGGCAGCAGGTTGAGCGGGTCGTTGGCGAAGTCGAGCCGCTTGGACATCGGCCAGCGCGGCGCGCCCATGCGCCAGCCGTAGTTGAGCGGCACCACGTGGTCGACCTGCACCTCGTCGGCGCGGGACTTGCGCCAGTGGATGATCCGGCCGGTGTAGGGGTCGGCCAGCCTCATCGAGACGACCTCGCAGCTGGAGCCCGCCCGGTAGGTCACGTCGCGGCCGTCGCGGGCCAGGAGGTCGTCACGGGTACGGCAGCCGTTGCGCGCGTACGGCACCCCCACGGCGTCGTCGGCCCAGTTCGCTCCGTACCTCGTGCGCCGGTATCCGGTGTTGGGGCCGAGCCGTTCGACCCGCAGCCGCTTGATGAGGGCGCGCGCGTCGGCCTTCTCCGCGTCGGAGATGATAGGTGCCAGGCCGGGCAGCGTCCCGCTGACGTTGCCCAGAGGGCCGGCCGCGGTGGCCGGTCCGGTCTTGGCGCTGTTGATGAGAGAAACGACGATGACGGCTCCTGCGAGGAAGGCGATCGCGTCCTTCGTGCTCAACCGGTCCTCCGTGCGGCTCCCCAGGTTGTCTAGAGAGGTGCCCGGCATCCGGGGTGCCGACACGGGGAGGGTTTCGTGACTGATCGCCCGATCGATCCGGCATCCGATCTCCACGTGCCCGCGCGGCGCGCCGAGGTGAGCGGTCAGGTGCTCGCGGTGATCGCGGCCGGCGGCGCGCTGGGAGCGCTGGCGCGGCACGGCCTGCAGACCGCCGTGCCCGCCGGTCCCGCGGACTTCCCGTGGGCGACGTTCTGGGTCAACGTGTCGGGCTGCCTGCTGATCGGGGTGCTCATGGTGGTGATCACCGAGGTCCGGCGGGCCCACCGGCTCGTGCGGCCGTTCCTTGGAGTGGGGGTGCTGGGCGGCTACACGACGTTCTCGACGTACGCGGACGGCGTGCGGCAGGCGGTGGAGGCGGGCGCGCCGGTGACGGGGCTGGTCTACCTGGTGGGCACCCTGCTGGCGGCGCTCGCGGCGGTGGTCGCGGGCATGTGGCTGACCAGGCGGATCCCCGTTGTCGCGCGGGCGAGGGCGAAATGAGGGCGGCGCCCGCCAGGCGGGCCGATGACGGCGCACGCGCGGTGAGCGGCCGGTGCGCGCCATGACGGTGCTGCTGATCGTGCTGGGCGCGGCCGTAGGGGCGCCGCTGCGGTATCTGGCGGACCGGGCGGTGCAGGCACGCCACGACACGGTCTTCCCGTGGGGGACGCTGACGGTCAACGTGGCCGGGTCGGCGCTGCTCGGGTTCCTGGCTGTGCTGCCCGCCGGCGACGGGGTGACGGCGCTGGCGGGCACGGGGTTCTGCGGGGCGCTGACGACGTACTCCACCTTCGGGTACGAGACGGTCCGGCTGGTGGAGGAGGGCGCCCGCTTCCACGCGGTGGCCAACGCGGTGGCCAGTGTGCTGGCCGGGCTGGGCGCGGCCTACTGCGGAGTGGCGCTGGCTCAGGCCGTGGCCTGAGCGGCGGCGGCCTGAGCGGTGGTGGCGGGCGTCGGTGTGGGGCGGGTCGTGCCGATGAACGCAACGACCCGCTCCGTCATCGCCGCGCTGATCAGGGACGGCCGGGTCAGGAAGGTGTTCCCGGGACCGGCCACCTCTCCCGCGCCGCTGCCCGAGCACCTGCGTGGGTGGTGTTCGTGTCGTGCTGGGGGTCCGGCGGCGCATCCTGGGCGGCGTCCGCGGCCGCTCTGCGCCGGCGGGCGCGCGTGCCGTCGCGGCGGGCCAGCAGGTCGGCCAGCAGGTCGGCCAGCAGCTTGTCCCACTTCAGGCCGATCACGTCGGGGTCGTAGCCGCGGGCCGTCTCCAGCGCACGCGCGGCCAGGTCCCTGCGCAGCCCCTCGTCCTCGATGACGCGGATGATCGAAGACGCCAGGTTGGCGTTGGTACGCGGCTTGACCAGCAGCCCGTCCACCTCGTGCGTGATCATCTCCTTGGGGCCGTGCGGGCTGTTGAAGCTCACGATGGACAGCCCCTTGGCCATCGCCTCCAGGATGGTCATCGGGAATCCTTCGTGGCGTGAGCTGAGCACGTAGATCGACGCCTTCTCCAGCGCCGCCCCCACGTCGGAGGTGGGCCCCGGCAGTTCCACCGTCTCCTGCAGGCCCAGCTCCACGACCTGCTGTGCGAGGCTCTCCTCCTGCGGCCCGGCACCGTAGATGCGCAGCTTCCAGTCGGGGTGGGCCGCCGAGACGGTCTGCCAGGCGGTGATGAGCCTGTGGAAGCCCTTGATGCGGGTCATCCTGCCGACCGCCACGGCCACCTTGGCGTCGAGCTTGGCCTGTTCGCCCGTCATCGGGGGTACGGCGTTGGGGATGCGGACCAGCTTGCGCGGCTGCTTCGGCAACATTTCCCGGTAGTCGCGCAGGTCGGCCTTGGTCAGGGTGACCAGAGCGTCGAGGCGGCGGTACCGCCACTTGATCAGCTCCTGGATCGGCTCGGCCTGGGTGCGCAGAGCCACGTGCTCCTGCCCGATGGTGATGACGCCGGGCCTGGCTAACTGGGCCATCGCGAGGTTGAGCCCTGGGCGGGTGCCCATCAGCACGCCGGTGTCGAGCGAGCGGAGGTAGCGGGTGAGCGCGAGGTCCGTCCACAGGGAGAACCGGTGGTAGGCCGTCTCTCCCTTCGGGATGAGCTTGCTCGGCAGCTTGGACAACATCGCGCGCAACGGGTTGGCGCCGGGCTTGAGCCGGTCGTCCAGATAGCGGAACCTCACGCGCGGATCGATGGGAAAGAACGGGTGCTCGCTCTCCTTCAGGATGCTCACGATCTCGACGTCGTGCTCCTTGACGAGGTGGCTCGCCAGGTTGAACACCGTCCTGATGGTTCCGCCCATCCCGTTGGCGTGCAGCAACAGGATGCGAACCTGCCGCGTTGTGGGTGGCGGGGCCTTCCTGCCCCTGCGCCGGTCGTACCCCCGATACAGCCTGACCACGGCCGACTTACCCTTACGAGCCAGTGCGCGCACCTGACGTAATCCCCTCTGGGCCGGAAGAACTGTGAACACACGTAGCCGGTGGCGCGGGTTTCCACCCTGCCACCGGCCTTTTCATCGCGTCGGCGGAGTGCACGTTGTTCATCCCCTGTGCGCTTTCCCCACCTATGATCTTTAGACGCCATATATATGGCTAAGGTTGCACGCGCGGCTTATGCCGGATGATCTCCCAGGTCTGACGCTGACCACGCTTCGGGATGCGCTCGCCCGCGGTGCCGTCGCGGCCCTGCGGCTTCCGGTCGACGGGACAGCCGAGGCGCGGCTCCCTCGGCTGTCCGGTCATGGTGTCCGGCTCGGCGGGCGGGTGCCCCGGACCGCCCGCCGTCCGGCCAGGGTCACCCCTCGTCCGGAGCCTTTCTGGTCTCCTTCTTCGTCTCCTTGGCCTGCCTGCTCGTCTTGATGGCCTGCTTCTTCGACTTGCCGGTCTTGGCCGCGGGTTTCTTCTTCGTGTCAGCCATGGGAATCCCCCCGTGTACGGACGTGGTGCACCCCTATTAGTGCACCACGGGCGTTAATACCCAACTAATGAAGAAATCCGACATACCGCCTATCGGGTGGGACGGTCGCCCGACGGCTCCGACCACCACACGCCCTCGCCGTGCGTCAGGCCCGGCAACCGCTGCTCGGCCTCGTGCACCGCGGCCGCCGGGATCTGCCCCGCCAGCAGCCACGTGTCGTCCTGCCTTCGGGTGTCGCGCAGCACGCCGCCCAGCACCGCCAGCTTCCCGGTGACCGCGCCGAACGACTCCAGCGGCACCTCCGCCTCGAAGCGGTGGCACGGCTCGTACACCGTGGTGCCCGCCAGGCGCAGCGCCTTCGACAACACGATCGGGGTGCGGCCGCGGAAGTCGGCCGCGACCGTCGTCGGCGCCGCGTAGCCGGTCCTCGTGAGCGTGACCGTGACATCGGTGACCGGCCAGCCGTGCGGGCCCGCGCGCAACGCCGAGCCCACACTCTCCTCGATGGCCCGATGGAACGCGGCGGGCAGCGACCCCGGATCGACCCCCATGATGTAGGTGAGGCCCGAGCCGGGAGCGGCCGGCTCGACGCGGAGGCCCACCGTGGCCATGAACGTGTTCGGGCCGTGACGCTGGATCTCCTCGACCGCTTCGGCGGTGCCCGCGGGACGTTCGAAGTAGACGGGGCGGCTGGGCTCGAAATCGGCCTCCACCCCGAAGTCCCTGGCCAGGGTCTCGCCGATGACCTCCTTCTGCACCTCCCCGTACAGCAGGACGGAGGTGTCGCCGCCGGCCAGCGTACGGGTGGCGATCAGCGGGTCCTGCTCGGCCAGCGCGAGGAGGGCGGCGTGCAGGCGCGACTCCTGGCCGGGCACGCGGGCGCGTACGACGGTCTCCAGGCCGGGCGGCGTGAAGTGTGCCTGCCCGGCGGGGCCCGGCGCGCCCAGGTGGTCGCCGACGCGGATCTCCGGCACGCCCCGCACCTTGACGATGTCGCCCGCCGCCGCCTGCCGCTGTCTCGGGGAGCCGATGACGGTGAGCGCGGTCAGGCGGCCGGCGTACTCGTGCCTGCCGCGGTGGAAGGACAGCTGCTCGCGGGCGCGCAGGACACCCGCGCGCATCCGCAGGTAGGCCACCTTCTCGCCGGAGCGGGTGCGCTCGATCGCGAACACGCTCGCCCGCACACCCTGCCGCCTGCCGCGCTCGGGGGAGCGGGGGGTGGCGGGCAGCAGGCCGATGCCGTCGAGCAGGTCACCGATGCCCTGCCCGGTCAGCGCGGAGCCGAACAGCACCGGATGGGCCACGCCGCCGGCGCACTGCCGCGCCAGCGCCGCGCGTACCTGCCGGTCGCCGGGCGTTCCGCCGTCCACGAGAAGCTGGAGCAGCCCGTCGTCCCGCTCGGCCAGCACCTCGGCCGCCTCCTCCATGGAGGCGAGGGGCCGCGTCGTGGCGGCCGGGCCGCCGACGTCGCGCACCGTGTTGAGCGCGACGCAGTACGGCGAGAGCCGCCGCCGGATGTCGGCCAGCAGTTCCCGTTCTCTCGCGCCGGACCGGTCGATCTTGTTGACGAAGATCAACGTGGGCAGGCGCACCTTGCGCAGGGACCTCATCAGGACCCGGGTGTGCGGCTGGACGCCCTCGACGGCCGACAACACCAGAACGGCGCCGTCGAGCACGCCGAGAGCTCGTTCGACCTCGGCCACGAAGTCGGCGTGGCCCGGCGTGTCCACCACATTGACCTGCAGGTCGTCCAGGGTGAAGGAGGCGACGGCCGTGCGGATGGTGATGCCGCGACGGCGTTCGATCGCGCCGGTGTCGGTCTGGGTGCTGCCGTCGTCGACGCTGCCGAGCCGGTCGATCACGCCGGTCTCGAACAGCAGCCGCTCAGTGAGGCTGGTCTTGCCCGCGTCTACGTGCGCGAGTATGCCGATGTTCAGGATGTGCATGTGTGGTGGAGCCCTCGAGAACTCTCGTGCCGATGGGGCGCTGGGAGATTCCGAGGCGGCGCCGCATCTTGTGCTCCTGATCGTCGGCGGGTACGTGCCCGCCCATGTTGCCACCGGGCACGGCGCCCGAGCCAGCCGTTTTCCGGCCGGGCCGCGCACCGGCCGGCAGGTCAGCGGCCGGTGGATCCGTCGATCTGCTCGCGCAGGATGTCGGCGTGGCCGGCGTGCCTGCCGGTCTCCTCGATCATGTGTACCAGGACCCATCGCATCGAGGGCGCCGGCCCGGGGCGGGTGGGCCGCGGGGCGGGAAGGTCCAGATCAGGGCAGGCGTCGATGGCCTGGTTCGCTCGCTCGACGGCCTTCCGGTAGCCGGCGAGCAGGCCCTCCACGGTCTCCTCGGGCGACGGCCGCATGGTCGCGCGCCAGTCGCGGACGTCCTCGCCGAGGAAGTAGAACCGTTCGACGAACGTCAGATGCTTGAGCAGCCCGAGAAGATTGGTGCCCGAGGGCACTCCGGGGGTCCGTACCCGCGGTTCCGGCACCCCCGCGACCTTGTCCGCGATCGCGTTGCGCAGGTGGTCGAGAAAACCCCGGAGGGTGGCCTTCTCGCCGGAGCCGGTCCGCGGCGGCGTGGTGTCCTTCGCCCGTGTGCTGGAGCCTCTTGCCGGCATGGGTCACTCCGTTCCGCCGGCTCGCTGGACGAGCAGGATGTGGTCGATGACGGTGCCGCTCTCACCGGCCGGTCCGGTCGCCCGGCGGCTGGGCATGTCGGCGCGCAGGACGGGCCAGCGCGCGGGGTCGAGGGCGAGTTCCGCGGAGATCTCGGCGGGCGTGGGGTGGTGGGTGCCGGGATCCTGGTTCCACGACCAGGGCGCCGTGGAGCCGTGGTCGACGATCAGCAGCAGACCGCCGGGACGCAGGGCCTCCGCGGCGGTGCGCAGGACCCGGTTGCGCAGCAAGGGGAACGGGGTGTGGAAGTACTGGGCGGAGACGAGGTCGAACGCGCCGGCGGGGAAGCTCCTGCCCAGATCGTGCTGTTCGGTGACGACCCGGTCCGCGACGCCGAGATCGCGGGCGCGTTCCCGCACCCGTCCGACGGCGGTGGCCGAGATGTCCACGGCGGTGACGTGCCAGCCCTGCCGGGCGAGCCAGATGGCGTCGCCACCGGCGCCGCAGCCCAGGTCCAGGGCGGCGCCGGGGCGCAGCGGTGCGACGGTCTCGGCGAGCAGCGGGTTGACGCGCGCGTCCCAGGAGCGCCGGGCGCGGTAGTGGCGCTCCCAGAACAGCTCGGCGTCCTGCCCTGCGTCCTGCTCTGCCGTGCCCCGGCCGTCCCTGGCGCCGGTGGCGGGCGGTCGTTGTCGGGTGGAATCCATCAGAGATGCCCCTTCGCCGGCCGGCGTGCCAGGCGTGATCCGATACGCGCCCGCGACGCCGGCGATGTACCGGCAGCATCGCCGCCGCCGTTTCCTGCTTGCAAGAAAAGTTGCGGATCCGCATTATCGAACGATGGACAACCCTGTGGGAGACGTACTGGCGGGAGTCGGGCCACGTCTGCGTGCCCTGCGCCGGAAGCGCGGCACCACGCTGGCGGAGCTGGCCGGCGAGACCGGCCTCACGGCGAGCACCCTGTCCCGTCTCGAGAACGGCAGGCTCCGCCCCACCCTGGAACAGCTGCTGCCGCTGGCCCGGGCGCACGGCGTGCCGCTCGACGACCTGGTCGCGGCCCCGCCCACCGGCGATCCGCGCATCCACCTGCGGCCGGTGCGGCGATCAGGGTTGGTGCTGGTGCCGCTGACCAGGCGGCCGGGCGGGATCCAGGCCTACAAGGTCATCTATCCCCCCGCCGGCCCGACGCCCACGATGAAGCTGCAGACCCACGAGGGATACGAGTGGTTCTACGTCCTCGACGGGCAGGTCAGGTTTGTGCTGGGCGAGCAGGAGTTCCTGCTCGGGGTCGGGGAGGCCGCGGAGTTCGACACCCGCATACCGCACTGCATCGGCAGCGCCGGCAGCCGGCCCGCGGAGCTGCTCACCCTGTTCGGGGCGCAGGGGGAGCGCGCCCATCTGGGACCGTCCAGGCACTGACCACCCCATGGGGCGGCGGCGGTCAGGGTGGTGCGGTGGTCACAGGAGGCGGAGCTGCTCGGGCTCGGCCGGCGCGGGTGGGCGGCGGGGTGGGACGCGGCGTGCCATGGCAGGGGTGGCGCGGCCGACGCCGTGGCGCTCGGCCAGCTCCTTGACCAGCCCGGTCACGCGCGCCTGGTAGGTCTTGGGCGCGTACGCACCTCTGCCGTAGAGCTCCAGGTAGCGCGGCACCAGCTGTGGGTGCTCGCGCGAGAGCCACCCCAGCCACCACTCGCGCGCCCCCGGCCGCAGGTGCAGCACGATGGGCGCGAGGTGGGTGGCGCCCGCCTCGGCGATCTCCTTGACCGTGCGCTCCAGCTGGGCGGGGGAGTCGGTGAGGTAGGGCAGGATCGGCGCCATCAGCACGCCGCAGGCGATGCCGTTGTCGTTGAGGGTGGCGCACGTCTCCAGCCGTCGCCGCGGGTGGGGCGTGCCCGCCTCGACCGCCCGCCACATGCCGGCGTCGACGAAGCCGACCGAGACGTCGGCGCTCACGTCGGTCACGCCGGCGGCCTCGGTCAGCAGGTCGAGGTCGCGCAGAATGAGCGTGCCCTTGGTGAGGACGGAGAACGGGTTGGCGGCGTCGCGCAGCGCGGCCAGGATGCCGCGCATCAACCGGTAGCGGCCCTCGGCGCGCTGGTAGCAGTCGACGTTGGTGCCCATCGCGATGTGGTGACCGCCCCAGCGGGGCGCGGCCAGCTCCTTGCGGGCCAGCTCGGCGGCGTTGACCTTGACCACGATCCTCGAGTCGAAGTCCGCTCCGGCATCCATGTCCAGATATTCGTGTGTCTTTCGGGCGAAGCAGTAGACGCAGCGATGGCTGCAGCCACGGTAGGGGTTGATCGTGTACTCGAACGGCACCCGGCTGGCTCCCGGCACCTTGTTGATGATCGACCGAGCCTGGATCTCGTAGAAGGTCATCCCCTTGAACTCGGGCGTGTAGAACGTGCGGGTGACCGCGCCGCGGGCGAACAGCGGCACGGCCGGATCGTCCTGGCCGGGCGCGGCCAGGCGCAGGTTGTCCCAGCGCATCCCATGATTAGAACAAGGATTCGAGCGTGATCGCAAATGAAAAGAGGCGGCAATTACCTGGTCGGGCGGGGGCTAATGATCTTCATGGTTGGGCAGAAACACGCCTGAAGAGCTTGCGTTCTGGAGGTGCGCCCATGGCCTGGTCGCAGGACGAGGAGCGGATGCTGGCGGAGATCGAGCAGCACCTCGTCGACGACGACCCGCGACTCGTGGCTCGGCTCGAGTCGTTCAACGAGCGGGTCCGTCGCAGCGAGGCGACGGCCCGGCGGCCACCGGGCGCCTCGCGCAGGCCGCGCCGCTCGACCGTGATCATCCTGATCAGCTGGCTGCTCATCGCGACCCTCATCGCCACCCTCCTGATCATGGTGCTCCGCCTCGACGCCGCCGCCGCGCTGGCTCTGACCACGGCCTTCTAACCCCCAGCCTGCACCCCGGCCTTCCGTTCGCCTCCCGGCCGCGCGTAGCCGGATCTGCGACGCGTCGAAGGGCGGCCCCGCCCGGACATGTGACACGCGCGCATCGCCGCGCACGGCTCGCCGTCCCGTCGCAGGTGATCGCGGAGCGTGGTGCTGCCGCCACCGGTGTGACGTCGGTCGTTCTCCTTGAGGCACTAAGCTTCCTTACTCCGATGAGGAAGTCACCGTTCGTGTCCCCGGAGGAGGGCGGACTATGGCCGCGCAGGGCCCAAGCAGGCGTGACAGGGTCAGGCAGGCGACGCTGGCGGAGATCCGCGCGGTCGCGCGCAAGCTGCTGATCGAGCAGGGTCCGGCCGCTGTGACGATCAACGCCGTGGCCAGGGAGATGGGGATGAGCGGGCCGGCGCTCTACCACTACTTCACCGGGCACGACGAGCTGGTCGGCGCGGTGACCGCCGACTTCTTCCGCGAGCTCACGGCGGTGGTGGAGGCGGCGCGCGACTCCTGCCCGCCCGGCGAGCACGGCCGCCGGCTGCTTTCTGCGTGCCGGGCGATGCGCGGCTGGGCGGTCACGCATCAGGCGGAGTTCGGCTGGGTGTTCGCCAGCCCGATCACCGCCGGGAGGCGGCCCGACTCGCCGCGCGAGCTGGCCGGGCGCGACTTCGAGCAGGTCTTCCTCGAGGAGGTCGCCGAGCTGTGGAAGGCGCGCCCGTTCCCGGTGCCCGCGCCGGGGGAGCTGCATCCCTCCATCGCGGAGCAGTTGCGCGCGTACGCCGACTCCTCCGGGGTGGACATGCCGGTGGAGGCCGTGCACGTCTTCCTGACGTGCTGGATCAGGCTGTACGGCCTGCTCTGCATGGAGGCGCTCAACCAGCTGAGCTTCGCCTACTCCGACCTGGAACCGGTCTTCGAGGAATGCCTGCGGGAGATGGCCCCCAGGCTCGGCCTCGACTACGACGAGGCGACCGCGTCCCGGTGACGGTCTTTACGCCTGCTTCTCGTACGCGTATATTCGTAGACGAGTAGGAGGTGGGCGGGATGGCGAAGCGGCGACGGGTCGGAAACCTGATGGCGCTCGCCGTGCTGACCGCGGTCGTCCAGCGGCCGATGCACCCCTACGAGATGGCCTCGGTCCTGCGGGCGCGCGGCAAGGACCAGGACATGCCGATCAAGTGGGGTTCGCTCTACACCGTGGTCCGCAACCTGGAGAAACACGGCCTGCTGGAGGTCGTGGAGAGCGGGCGGCAGGGCGCCAGGCCGGAGCGCACGGTCTATCGCGTCACCGACGCGGGCCGCCAGGAGGCCGACGACTGGACCCGCGAGCTGCTGTCGGTTCCCGAGCGGGAGCCGACGGCGTTCGAGGCCGGGCTGTCGGTGATGGGCGGTCTCGGTCCCGACGAGGTCGCGGCGCTGTTGCGGCAGCGGCTCGACGAGCTGCGACGCCAGATCGGCGACGACCGCGGCGCTCTGGAACATCAGAGCGGCGAGTTGCCCCGGCTCTTCCTCCTGGAGTCGGAGTACGCGCTGGCGATGCGGGAGGCCGAGGCCCGCTGGGTGAGCTCGCTGCTGGCGGAGTTCGGCGAAGGCGCGTTCCCCGGCCTGGAGGAGTGGCGCGCCTATCACCGTACGGGCCGGATGCCTCCTGACGTGGCGGACCTCGCCGAGAGGGGCCGCACCGACTGACCAACCCAGGCCCCGGAAAGGTCCGGCCGCACCAGCTGGCCCGGGCCGCCCTGCGAACCTCAGGTCCGCAGGGGAACCCGGCCGCGCCGAGCGATCCCCGGGCCTTTCCGGGAAATCCCGGGCCGCGCTGAGCGGGCGTCCGGCCCTACCACGAAAAACCGGCGGCGGTGTTGCAGCACCGCCGCCGGGAGACCTCGCACCGCAGACCCGCGAAGCGGACCCCGGCCACGAGATGGCACTCGCAACAATAGCCGGGCTCCCTTCACGGGCGGAAACCACCATGGGAGCCAAGCATGACGACCACCACCACCTCGGGCGACGTGACGTCGAAGGACGGCACCACGATCGGCTACCACCGGCTGGGCCGGGGCCCCGGCCTCGTCTTCCTGCACGGAACCATGCAGGTCGGCAGGAGCCAGATCGAGCTGGCCCAGGCGCTGTCGGACGACTTCACCTGCTACCTGCCCGACCGCCGGGGCCGCGGCGTGAGCGGTCCGTACGGCCCCGCCTACGGCGTCGAGCGGGAGGCGGAGGACCTCCACGCCCTGCTCGCGGCGACCGGCGCCCGCTACGCCGTCGGCATCAGCTCGGGAGCCATCATCGCGCTGCGCACCGCCCTCACCTCTGCGGCCCTCGACAAGATCGTGCTTTTCGAACCCCCGCTGGACATCGCCGGCTCCAACCCGACGGACTGGCTGCCCCGCTTCGATCGCGAGATCGCCGCGGGTGACACCACGGCGGCGCTGGTCACCGGCATGCGGGCCACCCGCATGGGCCCGCCGATCTTCACGATGATGCCGCGCTTCCTGTTGGAATGGCTCACCGTCCTGGCGCAGAAGGGGCAGGAGAAGGCCGCGGCGAACGGGGAGCCGACATTCGACGAGCTCGCCCCGACGCTGCACTACGACGTCCAGGTGGTGGCCGAGACGGCCACGGCCGGCGATCCGGTGGCCTACCGGTCGGTGGACGCCGACGTGCTGCTGCTCGGCGGCTCCAGAAGCCCGGCCTACCTGCGTACGGCGCTCGACGCGCTGGAACGCGTGCTGCCGCGCGCCCGCCGGGTGGAGATGGCGGGTCTCGGTCACAGCGCCACCTGCAACGCCGACCGGCGCGGGCGGCCGGAACGGGTGGCCGCCGAGATCCGGGAGTTCCTCGCCTGAGCCCCGGCTCAGAGGCCCTTGAGGAAGGTGGCCGCCACCGGGGCGGCCACCGACCCGCCGCCGCCACCGCCCTCCACGACCACCGCGAACGCCACGTCGTCCTTGAACCCGATGAACCAGGCGTGGCTGTCGAGCTTCTCCCCGGTGCCGTACTCGGCGGTGCCGGTCTTGCCGTAGGTGCCGGCGGGCAGCCCGGCCGCCTTGGCGGTGCCCTTGGTCACCACGGCGGACATCATCGCGTGCAGGCCGTCCTTGACCCCTTCGGGCAGCTTCTGTTCCGAGGCCTTCTGCTCGAGCTCGGGCACCAGCGTCGGCGGCCGCCACGTGCCGTCGGCGATGGCGGCGGCCACCGAGGCCATCGACAGCGGGCTCGCGGTGATCCTGGCCTGCCCGAACGACTCCGCGGCCAGCTCGGCGTCGGACTCGGCCTTGGGGAAGCCGGCCTCCGTGGCCGGCACGCCGATGTTGAGCGGCTGGTTGAAGCCGACGGACTCGGCCGCCTCCAGCAGCTTGTCGGCGCCCAGCTCCCGCTGGGCCAGCGGCGCGAACGTCGTGTTGCACGAGTGGGCGAACGCGTCGAGGAACGACACCGACCCGAACTCCGCCTTGTCGGAGTTACGGATCTTCAGCCCGCCGACGGTGGCGTACTGCGGGCACGTCACCGTGTCCTCCTGTGACACCCCGGCCGCCAGCAGCCCGATCGCGGTGACCGCCTTGAAGGTCGAGCCGGGCGGGTAGCGGCCGTCCAGCGCCCGGTTGAAGCCGCCCTTGTTGTTGACCACGGACAGGATCTCGCCGGTCGACGCCTTGATCGCCACCATCGACGCGGGCTTCTCGATGTCCTTGACCGCGTCGACCGCGGCGGCCTGCACCTTCGGGTCGAGCGTCGTGCGCAGGGGCTCGCCGTCCTTGCCCTCGATGGTCTCCAGGGTCTTGCCACCCAGCATGATCTCCGTGGAGGGCGTGCCGGCCAGCTGCTTCTGGAACGTCCTCTGCAGTCCGTGGTGCCCGATGGTCTGCCCGGGTCTGTAGGCGGAGCCGAGCTTGGCGGCGTCTTTCTTGGAGGCCTTGTCGAGATAGCCGACGAGCTGCTGCACCGAACCGCCGACCGTGCCGGTGTCGATGCGCCCGCCCTCGGCGTCGGTGATCTCGGCGCGCTCGGGCCAGCGGGTCTTCACCTCGAACGACGCCCCTTCGGTCATCGACGGGTGCAGCGTCGTGGGCTTCCAGTCGACCTTCCAGGTGCGGTCGGCCACCTTGAGGTCGATCTCGCCCTCGTAGACCCAGGTGCCGATGTCCTTCAGCGTCAGGGTCGCGGTGTAGGGGGCGCTGGCCCGGTCGTCGCCCTCGGTGACCTGGCCCAGCCGGATCACGGTCGACTCCACCGCGAGCGCCTCGCGTTGCTGGTCGTACGCGCTGAACTGCTGCGGTGTGGCCAGTTCGGCCGCCATGGCGGCCTTGTCGCCCGCCTGCCACGCGGCGGCGAAGCGCTGCGCCGTCTCGGCGGGCGTGCCCCTGGTGTGCAGCACGTAGTAGGCGCCGCCGCCCGCGGCCCCCACCGCGAGCACGGCGGCGACGGACACGATCGCGATCGTACGACCCCGCGCCACTGATCAGCCCCCTCGTCATCGACGCCGGACGGCCCGGCTCATGGTGTGCCGTTGGCGGCGGCCTTGAGGCTCGACGCGTAGGCCGGCACGTATTCCTGCCCCGACAGCTGCTGGATGGCCGCCATGATCTCGTCGGTCACCCGGCGGCGGTCACGGGCCTTGGTGTGGTCGCCGTCGAAACGCATGGGCGCCCCGATGGCGATGCCGATCCGCGCGGGCCTCGGCACCGACGTCCCGGGCGGCAGCACCTTCTCGGTGCCGCTGAGCGCCACGGGCAGCACGGGGGCGCCCGTCTTGAGCGTCAGCCAGGCCACGCCGACCTTGCCGCGGTAGAGGCGGCCGTCGGGGGAGCGGGTGCCCTCGGGATGGATGCCGAACAGCTCGCCACGTCCCAGCAGCGCGGCGGCCTCGTCGAGCATGACCTGGGCGGCGTGCGCGCTCTCGCGGTCGATCGGCAGGCTCCCGCCCAGCCGCATGAAGAACCCGGAGACCGGGTTGCCGTCGAAGTACTCGTTCTTGGCGGTGAACGTCACGTGGCGCGGCAGCAGCGCGGGCAGCAGGAACGAGTCGAGCACCGACAGGTGGTTGGCGGCCAGGATCGCGGGCCCGCTCCTCGGCACGTGGGCCGCGCCGGTGACATGCGGCCGGCACATGGCGTGTGCCAGTGGCGCGGCGGCGAACTTGACCACTTCGTACAGCAACGAGCACTCCTGCGATCATCGGGCGGTCGGCCAACCCACCATAAAGCAGGCGCCCCGCCGGTGGGCGGGACGCCTGGAAAAGCTGTTAAGGCCGATGTGGCGGTCGCCTCCTCGGCGAGATGCACAACACGGCTCCAGCCGAACGGTATTCCGTGAAGGCGGTAATTTGCGGCCCGGGGGACACAGACCACATCGGCCTTTCGATGCTAACGGACATCCGGCGACACGAATTCCATACGCCCCCAAGAATCGGTCACGTTCTCGTCCAATGTGGTTGCGCTACGTCGAAGACCCGCTGCTCACGGCCACGCAGCGCCACCTCCGCGAACTGCCACAAAATTGCCCCGGTCGGCGCGTGGATCACGATCGAGGGGCCGAGCGGCATCTGCAGCAGCTTCCCCTCCCAGCGCGGAACCCCCGGCGCGAGGAACCGCTCCAGCGGCACCGCGTGCACCGAGGCCACCTCGCGCGGGTCGGCCACCGGCTCCTGCCGGCCGCCGAACGCCACCACCGGCGTGATCACGAATCCGGAGTCGGTGACGAAGTCGTCGAGCAGCCCGGCCACCTCGACCCCGGTGACGCCGGTCTCCTCGGCCAGCTCGCGCAGCGCCGCGTCCACCGGCCGCTCGCCGTCGTCGAGCCGCCCGCCGGGCAGCGCCCACTGCCCTGGGTTGCGGCCGTGCGGCGCCCGCCTGATCAGGATCGTGTACGGGCGGCGCTCGGCGTCCTCCAGCACGCACACGGTGACGGCGGCCCTGCGCACCCCGCCGACCGGCGGCACCTGCCTGCGGTCGAAGGCGGCCAGGTGGGCGATGATCTGCTCGCGCAGCACGTCGATGGGCGACAGCACGCCACCAGGATCTCACGGCGCGTGTGACGCGCGCGGGACCATGACGACCTGGGCGCCGGCGGCGCGCGGCGTCAGGCGTACATGCTGCTCATGACCACGATGCCGAGCACGAAGCCCAGGATCATCCCCACCCCTGCGGCGACGGCGGCCCACTTGCCCAGCGGCTCGCCGCGCGTGTGGCCGACGATGCCGAGCACGATGCCGGCCAGGCCGAACAGGATCGGGACGAACAGCACGGCCACCGCGGCGCAGACGAACCCGATGATCGACAGCACCTGGGTGGCCGGCCGCGGCTGATGGGGCGGTTGAGAGTAGGGCGGTGGCTGCGACCACGGGGCCGGAGGCTCGTCGCCGTGGGGCGGTTCGGAGGACGTCGTCACTGCGCTGGCTCCTCTCGGAGGCGTGAAACACATCACACCTCGCTACGGCGGCCCTGTCGAGCCGGTGAGCCGGATCGGCATTCCCGCGGCTTCAGCGGGTGGGGTGAGCTGGGGAGGCAGCGGACGCGCGTGCACGACGTCGAGCCGGGAGACGGCCCGGGTGAGGGCGACGTACAGGCGGTTCAGCCCGCGCGGCTCCGCCTCGGCGATGGCGGCGGGCTCGGCCACGATCACGTGGTCGTACTCCAGTCCCTTGGCCATGGCGGCGGGCAGCACGGTCAGCCGCTCGCCCGCGTCGAGGCCCTCGTCCCGCAGCGCCGACGCGAGCTCCTCCACGTCCGAGCCGGCCGCGATCACCCCGATCGAGCCCTCGAACGCCAGCGCCTCGCGCACCGCCGCCACCACGCCCCTGGCCGGCGTCGCCACCCGGGTCACCCGCAGCCGCCCGTCGGCGCGGTACGAGCGCGTCGCGGGCACCTCTGCGTCGAGCGCCGCGAGCAGCGTGTTGGCCAGGTCGACCACCGCCGCGGGCACCCTGAAGCCGGTGGTCAGGGCGACGATCTGGGCGTCCGGCTTGCCGAACAGCTCCATGCGCTCCCGCCACGAGGTGGCGGCCCACGGGGTGGTGCCCTGGGCGAGGTCGCCGAGCACGGTCAGCGAGCCGTGCTCGCTGCGCCTGGCCACCGCCCGGCACTCCATGGGCGACAGGTCCTGGGCCTCGTCCACGATGACGTGCCCGTAGCCGCGCGGGCGCTCGATGAGCGCGGCGAGCTCGTCGAGCAGCACCAGGTCGGCGGCCGACCACGTGGCGCTCCTGACGCTTCGGGGCGGCCTGTTCCAGGTGATGGCGGCGCGCTCGGCGTCCGACAGCACGCCGGCGGCAGGGTCCGGGCCGGCGGCGGGGCCGCGCAACAGCTCGTACAGGACCTCCACGGGCTTGGCGGCGGGCCAGAGCACGTCGAGCGATGAGGTGACGGCGCGGCCGATCCTGCGGAGCCAGGCCGCGTTCGGCGTCCGCCCGCGGGTCTCGGCCTGCCGCCGGATCGACTCGACCACCCTCGCGCGCACGCGTTCCCGCCCCACGGCGTACGGGAGCGACTCGCGCCGGGTGTCGTCGACGAAGCGGCGCAGTTCGTCCTCGTACACCCGCCACCGGTAGGAGCCGTCGGGCACCACGACCGGCTCGACCGGCCTGCTGATCCGGCCGTACAGGGCCTTGCGCAGGACCTTCGCCATCCGGGCGTCATGCTTGACGGCGGCGGCCTCCTCGCTGTCGGTCGCGGTGACGGGCAGCGCGCCGAGCAGCCGCCCCAGCGTGGTCTGCTCGACGTCCACCTCGCCGAGCGCGGGCAGGACGGCGGAGATGTAGCCGAGGAAGGCCTGGTTGGGGCCGAGCACCAGCACGCCCGAGCGTTCGAGGCGCCGGCGGTGCGCGTACAGCAGGAAGGCGGCCCGGTGCAGCCCGACCGCGGTCTTGCCGGTGCCGGGGGCGCCCTGGACGCAGATCGAGGTGTCCAGGGCGGCGCGTACGAGGTCGTCCTGCTCGGGCTGGATGGTGGCGACGATGTCGCGCATGGGGCCCACGCGGGGGCGTTCGATCTCGGCGGCGAGGATCCTGCTCCCGCCTTCCTCGCCCTGTTCGAGGCGCTCGTCCTCGAAGCTCGTCAGGGTGGTGCCCGACCAGCCGAAGCGGCGGCGCACCGCGACGCCCTGGGGGTCGCGGGCGCCGGCCCGGTAGAAGGCCCTGGCGACGGGCGCGCGCCAGTCGATCACCACGGGCGGGCCGCCGTGCTCGCCGGTGATGTGGCGCCTGCCGATGTGGTAGGCGCGGCCGCGGTGCTCGGCCGAGCCCGCCCCGAAGTCGAGCCGGCCGAAGAAGGGCGGCCCGTCGGGCTCCTCGTCGAGCTCCTTGACCAGGCTCTTGAGGCGGCGTCCCAGCCGTTCCGCGCTGTAGCTGTTTCCGGTCACGGCCTCGCCGACGATCACGTTGTCGCGCGCGCCCTGCACCATCCTGCGCAGTCCGGCCCTGCACTCTTCGACGTACCGTCTCTCGTCGTCGAGCGTGCCCATCGCACCCCCAAAGTGTTAACTCGGTTAAGAGATTAACCAGGTTAACACTTTGGTAGGGTGTGCTCATGACGGGACTGCGAGAGCTTCAGCGGCAGCGGGTGCACGACGCCATCTCGACGGCGGCCATCGCGCTCTTCCTGGAGCGCGGCTTCGACGAGGTGCCCGTGACGGAGATCGCGGCGGCGGCCGGGGTGTCGAAGCCGACGCTGTTCAAATACTTCCCGACCAAGGAGGACCTCGCCCTCCACCGCATCGCCGACCACCGGGGGGAGTCGGCGCGCGTGGTGCGGCGGCGCGCGGAGGGCGAGGGGGCGGTGCGGGCGCTGCGCCGCCACTTCCTCGACGGGCTCGCCCGGCACGACCCCGTCACCGGGCTCAACGACGACCCCGAGGTGGTGGCCTACCACCGGATGGTGTTCTTCACGCCCAGCCTGGCGGCGCGGTTGTTGCAGCACATGGCGCAGGAAGAGCGGGCGCTCGCCGAGGCGCTGGCCGAGACGGCCGACGACCTCACCGCGGGCCTGCTCGCGGGGCAGGTGCTGGCCACGCAGCGGGTGCTGGCCCGGCGCACCTGGGAGCAGCTGGCCGGCGGCCGGCCGCTCGGGGAGGTCGAGCCCGAGGCGGTTCGCGCGGCCGAGCGGGCGTTCTCGCTGCTTCCCGCGCTGTGACCCGCGCGCGGGCTCACCCGGTCACGGCCGGCGGCGGGGCCGCCAGCCAGGTCTCGTGCAGGTGCAGCCAGTCCAGGCCCGCGCCGCGCCGGAACACCACCGTCGCCCGGCGCCCCTGCGCGTCCGGTGGCGGCGCGGGCCCGCCGGGAGCCGTCCCGTGCCATTCCTCGTAGGTCGCCACCACGAGATCGCCCGACCCGGCCACCACGCGGACGTCGCGGATGGTGATCCTGAGATCCGGCGCGCTGCCGTGGGAGCCCTCCACCCAGGCCACGACCTCCTTCCGCGCCATCGCCACCCCGTCGGGGCCGACCAGGGTGAAGTCCGGTGCGAGCGCCCCGGCGAAGGGCGCGAAGTCCGCCCGGTCGGCCGCTCCGGTCAGCCACGCCTCGATCACCCGGTGCAGGCGGATCACCTCGCGCTCGGCGTCCGTCATGACAGACCCCTGACGGCGATCCACTCGCGCAGCGGCGTGAGGGACATGCCCAGCCGCTCACCGGCGTCGTGGGCGGTGGCGAAGAAGCCGTCCGTGTCGCGGATCCACCGGTAGGTGCCGGCGACCCCGGCGGCCGTCGGCGCGCCCGCCATCCGCGCCAGGTCCGCCTCGAACGCGTCCACGTCCTGCTCCTCGTAGCGCACCTGAGCTCCGAACGCCGCCGCCAGCTCGTGCCCCGTCAGCGCCTGCGGCCCGCCCACGTCCAGCGTGAGCCCGTCCAGCCCGTCCCGCGTGAGCGCCGCGGCCGTCACCGCGCCCAGGTCGTCGTGCGTCAGCCACGGTACGGCGACCCGCGCGGGGACGGGGTAACGCAGCACGCCCGAGCTCGCCAGCGGGCCGGACACCCAGGGCGCCAGCAGGTTGTCGGCGTACAGGGGCGGGCGCAGCACCACCACCGGAAGCCCGCTGCCCAGCAGGGTCGCGGCCGCGCTCGCGCGCGTGTCGAACGCGGCCACGCCCGTGTCGCGGCCGGGCAGCCGGTTGCCCGTGTTGAACACCAGCCGCCGCACCCCGCCGGCCCGGGCGCCGCCGATCACGTGGCGCACGTAGGCGGAGACCGTGGCGGGGTCGAACTCCATGGGCAGCGACACCGACGCGTGCGTCACCCCGTCGAACGCCTCCTTCACCCGCCCCGCGTCCCCGAGGTCGCCGGGGAAGGGTCGCACCCCTTCAGGGACGTTCGCGGTGCGGGAGAAGCCGCGGACCTCGTGCCCCGCCGCGACCAGCCGGCGGGCGACCGCGCCGCCTTGGGCGCCCGAGGCGCCGATCACCAGGAATCTCATGGGCTCCATCCTTCCGGCGTGCGGCAGTACGCTCTATAAAAGGACATCTCACGATATTTAAGGATCGTCCGGTGGATGGTGACCTGTTGAGCGAGCTGCTGGGACCGCTCCGCCTGCGCGGGGTGTTCCGCAGCCGCTGGACGGCCCGCGCGCCGTGGGGCGTGACGGGCGAGCGGGAAGACTGCGCCCTGCTGCACTACATCAGCGAAGGCACGTGCACGGTGGAGCTGCCGGGGGCCGAGCCGGTGCTGCTGGGCGCGGGGGAGCTGGCGGTCTTCCCGCACGGCGCGGGCCACCGGCTCGGCGACGCCAGCGGCGGCCCCGCCGTGCCGCTGGACAGCCTGCTCCCCGGGCGGGAGCCGGGCCTGGCGCGCAGGGTGTCGATCGACGGCCCTGGACCGCTGACCGCCGTGCTCTGCGGCGGGCTGCACTACGACGCCGCCGCCGCGGCCCCGCTCTACCGGGCGCTGCCGCAGATGCTCGTACTGGACCGCGCGGCGATCGACGGCGAGCCGCTGCTCGGCGACATGCTGGACCGGCTGTCCGGCGGCTGGGACGGCGGGGAGCCAGGGCTGGAGATCGTCGCGTTGCGCGCCTTCGAGCTGGCCTTCGTGCTCGCCCTGCGCGCGGCCCTCGCGAATTTGTCCGAGGGCGAGCCGATCCTGCGCGCCCTGCGGCATCCGGCCGTCGGGGCGGCGCTGCTGGCCGTGCAGACCAGGTTCGCCGAGCCCTGGACGGTGGAGTCGCTGGCCGAGGAGTCGGGACTGTCGCGCTCGGCGTTCGCCGCGGCCTTCCGCGAGCTCGTCGGCGAGGCGCCGATGCGGCACCTGACCGCCCGCAGGATGCAGGAGGCCGCGCGGCTCCTCGCCGAGAGCACCCTCCCGCACAGCCGGATCGCGCGGCGCGTCGGTTATCGGTCGGCGGTCGGCTTTCACCTGGCCTTCAAGCAATGGCATGGTTCGACGCCCGGCGAATATCGCAAGAACGCCGACGCCCGCGCAGGCGGGAAAAGGTGACCGGCTCGGTCAGGCGAGAGGGCGGGGGGCGGGCAGGCGGAGGCGGTCGACGGCGTCGCGGCGGGTCTTCTCCGGGCGGCGGTCGTAGCGGGCCGTCGTGGCGGGGGAGGAGTGGCCCACCAGAGCCTGGGCCGTCGCCAGGTCCACCCCGGCGTCCAGGAGCTCGCCGATGAACGTACGGCGGAAATCGTGCGCCGTACGCCGCGACGCGCCCGCCTCCCCGAACCGGCGGGCCAGGATGTCGGCGATGCCCTGCCCGGTCAGCCGCACCGGCCTGCCGTCGCGCCGCCGCAGGGTGCCGTACTTGCTGATCGGGCTGAACAGCGCCCCCGAGCTGGTCCCGCGGATCGCCAGCCACCGCTCGACGAGCCCGATCGCCTCCGCCGTCAGATAGACGAGGCGCTCCTTGTCGCGCTTGCCGCGCACCCGCAGGGACCGGGCGCCGGGGTCGTAGTCGGCCAGCGCCAGGCCCGAGAGCTCGGCCCGGCGGCAGCCGGTGGAGTAGAGGACGGCGATCAGCGCCGCGTCGCGCACCCCGGCCGGGGAGTCGTCGCAGGCCGACAGGGCCGCCCCGACCACTTCGGGCGGAACGTGGTGCCCGGTGGGCAGCCGGCTCTGGCGTACGGGAGCGAGGTCCGAGGCGCGGGCGAAGTCCTCGGCGCTGGTCTGGCCGAGCCGCCACGCCTCCTTCAGCACCCGCCGCAGCGCCACCAGGTGCTTGTTGACGTACGCCGCCGACCAGCCCTGGTCGGTGAGCATCGTGCGGATGCGGACGGTGTGCTCGTAGCGCAGCAGGTGCCACGGCTGGCCCGCGCCCGTGGCGCTCTCGTCGCCGGTGAGCAGCCGAGCCAGCCGGTCGAGGCAGCCGCGCATGGTGCGGCGCGACTCGGGGCTGGTGAGCGAGTCGAGATAGACGTGGTAGGGGTCGCGCGCCGGCTCGACCGGCAGCGCCGCGGCATCGGGCACGGCAGGCAGGCTCACCGGGCCGATCTTACGGCCCCTCCGTCCACGAGCCCATCCAGGCGCGACCCGTCTCCGCGCCGGCGCCGGGCCGCCGTCCTGTCAGAAGGGGCCGGTGAGCTCGCCCAGCTTGTCGGTCAGCTGCAGGTTGGCCGCGTAGTCGACCGGGACCGCGATCACGGACACGACGTCGTCGGCCAGCGCCTTGCGCAGCGTGGGCAGCAGCTCGCCGGCGCTGGTCACGCGGTGGCCGCGGGCTCCGAAGCTCTCGGCGTACGTGACGAAGTCGGGGTTGCCGAACGCGACGTGGGAGTCGCGCCCCAGCTCCAGGTCCATCTTCCACTCGATCAGGCCGTAGGCGTCGTCCACCCACACCAGCACCACGAACGGGATCCGCTCGCGCACGGCGGTTTCCAGCTCCTGGGAGTTCATCAGGAACGCCCCGTCCCCGGTCGCGGCCAGCACCTTGCGCTCAGGGTGGGCCAGCTTGGCCGCCAGCGCGCCCGGCACCGCGAAGCCCATGGACGACAGCCCGTTGGAGACCAGCATCGTGTTCGGCTCGTAGGTCGGGTACATGCGGGCCATCCACATCTTCACCGCGCCGGTGTCGGCCAGCACGATGTCGTCGCGGCCCATGGCCTCGCGGATGTCGGCGACGATCCTGCGCGGCGACAGCGGGAACGCGCCCTCGGCACGCCCCTGCGCCAGCTCCTCGCCGATCATGCGGCGGATCTTCTGGCCGGTGCCGTTCATCTCGAACCGCCGGTGCACGGCGTCGCCGAGCGCGTCCAGCGAGCGCGAGACGTCGCCGTGCACCCCTACCGCCACGGGGTAGTGGTCGTCCACCTCGGCGGGGAACCGGTGAATATGGATGATCTTCTTGTCGCGCAGCGGGTTGATCTTGACGGGGTCGAACTCCTGCAGCTCGTACCCGACGCTGATCAGCACGTCGGCCTCGTCGAAGCCGAAGTTCACGTAGTCGTGGCGCATGAACCCCACCGCCCCCAGCGCGTGCCGGTGGTCGTCGGGGAAGACGCCCTTGCCGTTGAACGTGGTGGCCACCGGCAGCTCGAGCCGTTCGGAGAAGCGCACCAGAGCCTGCGAGGCGCCCGCCCTGGTCGCGCCGTGGCCGGCCAGCACGATGGGCCGGCGGGCGCCGTCGAGCACCTCGGCGGCGCGGGCGATCTGCGCGGCCGAGGGATCCTGCGGGCGTACGACGTTCACCGGGAGCGGGGCCAGGCCGTCGGGGATCGGCGCCGACTCGACGTCCTCGGGGATCGCCAGGTAGACGGCGCCGGGCCGCTCGGTCTGCGCGGTCTTGAACGCCTTGCGGATCATCTCGGGCAGCGCCTGCGGCGACGGCACCAGCTCCGCCCACTTGGTGATCGGCCTGAACAGCGAGACCAGGTCGACCACCTGGTGCGACTCCTTGTAGATGCGGTCGAGCCCCACCTGGGCGGTGATCGCCACCACCGGCGTGCTGTTGGTGGTCGCGTCGGCCACGCCGAGTTGCAGGTTGATCGCGCCAGGGCCGAGCGTGGCCGACGCCACGCCGGGCCTGCCGGTCAGCCTGCCGTAGATCTCCGCCATGAACGCCGCGCCCTGCTCGTGACGTACGAGGACGTAACGGATGGAGGAGTCGTGGAGCGCGTCGACGAAGTGGATGTTCTCCTCACCGGGGATGCCGAAGACGTATTCGACGCCCTCCGCCTCCAGTGCCTGCACGATCAGCTGGGCGGCGACGGCCTGCCGGGACATGGGAAACGCCTCTTTTCATGAAGACTGCGTTCCTCGACAGCACCGGGAGACCCCGGTTCATTCCAGCCTGGCCACCCCTTCGAGCAGCCGGTCGACGTCGGAGCGGTCGTTGTAGTGCACCAGGCCCGCGCGCACCGCGCCGCCCGACTCGCGGATGCCGAGAGCGCCGGTCAGCTCCCAGGCGTAGTTGTGGCCGTTCCACACGTTCACGCCGAGCCTGGCCAGGTGCTCGGCCACCTGGCGCGGGGTGTGGCCGGCCACGTTGAAGTAGGCGGTGGCGGTGCGCCTGGCGGGCTTGCCGTACACGGTGACGTGCGGCATCGTCTCCAGCCCTTCGACCAGCACCTGGAACAGGGCCAGCTCGTGCTCCTCCGCCGCGGCCATCGAGGCGAGCAGGCGCTCGCGGCGGTTCCCCGTGCCGGGGACCATGGAGGCCAGGTGGTCCACGGCCGCCGTGACGCCGTCCAGGTCGGCGAACGCGGCCGTGCCCGTCTCGAACCGCTCCGGCACGGTGTCGGCCGAGGAGGCCAGCTTGTCCGGCCTGATGGTCTCCAGCAGCGCCGGGTCCGCCACCACCGCGCCGATGTGCGGTCCCGACCACTTGTACGCGCTCGTGGCGTAGAAGTCGGCGCCCAGCGCCCGCATGTCCACCGGGCCGTGCGGGGTGGCGTGCACGCCGTCCACGTACGTCAGCGCGCCCGCCCGGTGCGCCAGCTCGGCGATCGCGGGCACGTCGGGGCGGGTGCCGAGGATGTTGCTCGCCGCCGTCACCGCCACGACCCTGGTGCGCTCGCCGATCAGGCTCTCGTACTGCTCGACCGGCAGTTCCCCGGTGACCGGGTCCACCTCGGCCCAGCGCACGGTGGCGCCGGTCTGGGTCCAGGGGCGCACGTTGGCGTCGTGGTCGAGCCTGGAGACCACGACCTCGTCGCCGGGACCGGCGACGGCCCTGGCCAGGCGGTAGGTGAGCGTGGTCATGTTCGGGCCGAGGATGACGCCGTCCGGATGGCCGCCGACCAGGTCGGCCACGGCGGCGCGGCAGGCGGCGACGATGGCGTCGGAGCGGTGGCTGGCGGGGAAGGCGCCGCCGACGTTGCCGATCCCGGTCCGGTATGCGGTGGAGATGGCGTCGATCACCGATTGCGGCGTCTGCGTGCCGGCGGCTCCGTCAAGATAGGCGTAGCCGTCGGAGAGTGCGGGATAGGTGGCGCGTACCGTTTTGATAGGGAAAGGCATGGTATGTAGATGCTCAGCCTCGGAGACCTCAATCGTGCCGCGCCGACGCGTCAGCACCTTCTTGTGCTGTCATGCGAAGAACGCGGCGCCGTACGGGCCTGGCCGCCGGGCAGGGAGCTGAAGAGGTCTGCGGATCTCGCGGGAAGGGGGCTGGACGACGTGCCGAACGCGCCCTTGACGTGGGTGGCCGGCCTGTCCGGGCGGAGGTTCGACGGATGCCCCAGCTGACCGCCCTGGACGCGCAGTTCCTGCACTTCGAGACGGCCACGAACATCGCCAACATCGCGGGCCTGGCCATCCTCGACGGCGACCTCCACCGCGCCGACCTGCAGGCCCTCCTCGAACAACGGCTCCCGTACGTGCCCGCGCTGCGCCGCAAGCTGGCCCCGGTGCCGCTGGGGCTCGACCACCCGTACTGGATGCAGGAGGACGATCTCGACCTCGACTACCACGTGCGCGAGATCGGCCTGCCGCCGCCCGGCGACGAGCGGCAACTCGCCGAGCAGGTCTCGCGGCTGCACGCCCGCCGGCTCGACCGGCGCCGGCCGCTGTGGGAGATCTATCTCATTCACGGGCTGGCCGGCGGCCGCATGGGCCTCTACACGAAGATCCATCACGCGGCCGTGGACGGGGTGGGCGGCGCCGACGTGCTGGCCGCGCTGCTCGACACCGGCCCCCGGCCCGCGCCGCCGCCCGAGGCCGAGCCCGAACGCGACGCCCCGCCTCCCGGGCAGGCGGAGATGCTGGCGCGCGGCGTGGCCAGGCTGGCCGGCAACCCCGCGCACGCCGTGCGGTTCGCGTCCATGGCCGTCCCCCACCTGGACGAGATCCCCGTCGTGTCCGCGCTCCCCGGCGCCCGGTTCGTCTCCGGGCTGGCCCGCAGGCTGGCCGGCGCCCGGCAGGTTCCCGACCTGCCGACGCTGCCCGTGCCCAGGACGCCCTTCAGCGGTCCCGTGTCGGAGCACCGGCGCTTCGCGTACGTGTCGCTGCCGCTGGACGAGCTCAAGCAGGTGCGCAAGGCGTTCGGCGTCACCGTCAACGACGTGGTCATGGCCGTGTGCGCGGGAGCGCTGCGCGGGTGGCTGGCCGCGCACGGGGGCGTCCCGAGCCAGCCGCTGGTGGCGGGGGTGCCGTTCTCGCTGCGGGACGCCGGGGCCGAGGGGCCCGGCAACCAGGTGACGATCATGACGGCTCCGCTGGCCGTGCACGTCGCCGACCCCGCCGACCGGCTGCAGCACGTGCGGCAGGCCATGCGGCGGCTCAAGGACCGGTTCTCGCCGGCGTCCGCGCGGTGGTTGCGCGAGTTCAGCGAGTCGATGCCCGCCGCTCTCATGGGCCTGGCCTCCCGCTCGGCGTTCGCCCTGCTCGGGCAGGCCGCCCCGCCGATCAACCTGATCGTCTCGAACGTGCCGGGACCCCAGTTCCCCCTGTACGTGTGCGGGGCCCGGCTGCTGCACCACTATCCGGTCTCCGTGATCTCGGACGTGAGCGGCGGCGTCAACATCACGGCCTTCTCCTACGACGGCTCGCTCGACATCGGCGTCATCACCGACCGCGCGATGGTGCCCGACGCCTGGGAACTGGCCGGATACCTGCGGGACGCCCTGGCCGACTTGCGCAACGCGGAAGCCGACGTGTCGCGATGACGCCTACGCTTCCCGGATGATCCTCGATCGCCCCGCTCGCGGTGGCCTGATCGCGCGACAATTCAGATGACCGGAATGTTCGGCAAGCACCGGGCCGGGTCGCCGCTATCCCGCCCGTGACGGTGCGGCGGCGGTGAAGGAGATCCACACGTCAGGGCGAACGTCGGGCCGGTTCGGGACGGGCCGGCGTTCCTCGGTCCACGCGTCGCCGGCGACGTCGGTGGCGACGCGCCGCCAGAACGCGACGGCCGCCGTGTTGGCGTCCTGGAAGGCGATCTCCCAGGGGCCGGGGTGCCGGGAGATCACCTCTCGTACGACGGTCATCCCGATCCCGGACCGCCGTGCGCCGCGTACCACGAAGAAGGCGTTCAGCACGCGGGCGGGGCCGGACAGCGCCCGCACGAAGGAGAAGCCGAGCGGCCGGTCGCCGCTGGTGAACAGGTAGGCCGCCCAGTCGTCGTCCTCGAGCGCCGAGCGCAGCCGTTCGCCGTGGTAGGTGGCGTCGGGGCTGGGCAGCCCGCCCTGGAACTCCGCCATGTCGTGGCGGAACATGAGCCAGAGGCGTTCGACGGCGGGGTGGTCGGCGGCGCTCACGGGCCGCACGGTTGCCTGAAGAATCGTCATACAAGCATTTTCCGGCCGGGAGCAACCTCCGGCCGGAAAGGTAAAATCTAGCAGATCCCATCTCGGTCGGCGGCGGCATGAGAGGTGTGGCCGGAGCCGTGAGCGGCCGTCAGGCGCGCCCGTGCCGCGGCAGCAGCAGGCTGACCAGCGCGATGGCCAGGCCGAGCCCGGCCGCCATGAGGAAGACCAGGTCGTAGCCGGCGGCGAGGGCGTCCGGGGTGCCTTCGGAGCCCTCTGCCGCGGCTGTGGCGCCCGCGGCCGTCGCCAGCACGGCCAGGCCCGCCGACCCGCCTACCTGGCCGGCGGTCTGGGCCAGGCCGCCGACGACCCCCGCGGCGCCCTCGGGAGCGTCGGCGGTCGCCGCGGCCATGAGGGTGGGGAAGGTCAGCCCGATGCCGACCGCGACGAGCAGCGTGGGACCGAGCACGCCGGTGACGTAGCCGGTGCCGGCGTGAGCCTGGGCGAGCCAGCCGAAACCGGCGAGGAGACAGGCGGAGCCCGCCGGCACCAGAGTGCGTACCCCGAGGCGCGGCAGCAACGCGGCGGCCCATCGCGCCGTCATCATGAACGTCACCGCCGCGGGCGTCTGCCCCAGCCCGGCTTCGAGCGCGGTGAAGCCGAGGACGTTCTGCAGGAACAGCGACGAGAAGTACCACATCGCGATGGCGATCCCGCCGAAGAGCAGCAACATGCCGCTGCCGACGGCGACCCCCCGGATTCCGAGCAGCCGCATGGGCATGATCGGCTGGGTGGCGAAGCGCGCCTCCACCACCGTGAAAAGGACGAGCAGGAGCACGCCCGCCACGGCCGGCCCGAGGACCTGCGCGGACGTCCAGCCATGATCGACGCTCCGCATGACCCCGTAGATCAGGGCGGCCAGCCCCGCCGTCCCCGTGACCGCGCCCGCCAGGTCGAGGGGCCCCCGCCGCCTGGTTCGCGCGCCGGCCAGCGACACCATGGCGAGGCCGATCAGCACGGCGCCGATCGGCACGTTGATGAGGAAGACCCACCGCCACGACACGCCGGTCGTGATGGCGCCGCCGGCGAGCGCACCGGCCATCCCGCCCACGCCGCCCGAGGCCGACCACGCGCCGAACGCCCTGGCGCGCGCGGCCGGCCCGGTGAAGGACGTGTTGATCACGGCCAGCGTCGCCGGCGCCATCATGGCGGCCCCGACGCCCTGCGCCACGCGGGCCGCCACCAGGACCTCCGGAGCGGCGGCCAGGCCCCCGGCCAGGCTCGCGACGGAGAACGCCAGCAGCCCGCCGACCAGCATCCCGCGCGGCCCGAACAGGTCGGCGGCGCGGCCGCCCAGCAGCATGAAGCCGCCGAACGTCAGCAGGTAGCCGTTGACCACCCAGGCCAGGCCGGTGGGAGTGAAGCCGAGCTCCCCGCCGATGGAGGGCAGGGCGAGGTTCACGATGGAGGAGTCCAGGATCACCATGAACTGGCACGCGCACGCCAGCGCCAGGATCATCCGGGCGGGGCCGGTGCGCTGCCCGGCCGGCGGGAAAGTGGTGCCGGTCATGACGTCCCCCTTCACGAGGTCCGGGTGGTCGTCGCGGCGATGGTCTCGGAGGCGTCGCCGCCGTCGGTGGCGCGGCCGTCCGTCAGCAGCCGCATCGTGATGCGGGCCAGCCTCCGTCCCTGATATCTGGCCGCGTCCAGCGCCGCGGCGTCGGAGCCGTCGCCGTTCACCAGCGACGTGCCGTACGGGTTGCCGCCGGCGGCGTGGACGACGGGATCGGTGAACCCGGGCGGGACGATCAGCGCTCCCCAGTGGTAGAAGACGTTGCCCAGCGACAGGATCGTGGCCTCGTTGCCGCCGTGCCGGTTGAACGCCGAGGTGAAGGCCGTCACCGGCTTGTCGGCCAGCCTGCCTTCCCGCCACAGACCGCCGGCCTGGTCGATGAACTGCTTGAGCTGCGCGGCCGGCGTGCCGAAGCGGGTCGGCGTGCCGAAGGCGTCGGCCCACGCCAGGTCCTCGATCCGGGCCTGGGAGATGGAGGCCGTGGCGTCGGTGTGCCGCCGCCACAGGGGGTTCTGGGCGATCGCGCTGTCGGGCGCCAGCTCGGCGACCCGCCGCAGCCGTACCTCGGCTCCGGCGGAGGCGGCGCCTTCGGCGACGGCCTGCGCGAGCGCGTGCACCTTGCCTGTGGCGCTGTAGTAGATGACGGCGACCTTCACGCTCATGTGCGGCTCCTCGATGTCGTGTAGGATTAGTTATCCGGATAACTATTATGCGCATAACTAATTTGTCACGGAGAGCCGATGGACTTCGAGCAAGCCGACGCCCTCAACCAGGCCATCCGCCTGCTGAGCCTGCGCCACCGGGCCAGGGCCGCCACACTGCTGTCCCCGCTCGGCCTGCACCCCGGGCAGGAGGCGCTCCTGCTCGAACTCGCCAGGACCGGCCCGATGATCCAGGCGGAGCTCAGCGAGGCGCTCGGTTGCGAGCCGCCCAGCGTCACGCTCATGTCCCGCAAGCTCGAAGCGGCCGGACACGTACGCCGCGCACCCGCCCCCTCGGACCGGCGCGCCAGCGTCGTCGAACTCACCGACAGCGGCAAGGAACTGGTCGGCCGGATCAAGCAGCTGTGGTGCGCCCTGGCGGACGAAACCGTGGCCGGCCTGCCCGCCGCGACCGTGGCGGAGCTCCCCGGCATCCTCAGGGCTCTGGTCGGCAACGTGGACGCGAAAGCCCGCCGCCCGCACGGCTCTGGCGCGCTCTGACGGCGCGCCTCCGACGGGCCGCCGCATGGTGGGGGCGTGATCCGGCGGATGCGGGGGCGCCGGTGGCGCAGGCGCCTGCTTCTGAAGGTGGCCGGCTACGCCGGCCGGCGGACGGCGTAGCCGCCGATGGCGGGTTCGAGGAGGTCGAAGACGCGCCGCGCGGCCTCGGCCAGCGCCCCGGCGATCTCGTCGTCGTCCTGTCCGGCCAGGGTGCGGCGCTGCAGCTCGCGGAAGAGCAGCCGGTCGGCCGCCGCGAGCTGTGCCGCCACGGCCCGCGCGACGACCGTGTCTCCTTCGATGTCTCCTTCGACGTCCGCTTCGACGCCGGCGGCGGGCGTCCCGCCCTGGGATTCCCCGGCGGCCTCCTCGCCACCGTGGACGGCCGCCCTGCCCGCGGTGTCGTACGACGTCCTGGCGGCTTCCGGGGTGCCGGCCGTGGCGGGCTCGTCGGGGGCCGCCGCGTGCGTCTCCGCGGCGAGCGCGCCGGCGAGGGCCTCTTCACGCTGGTCGTGCAGGTCGCGCAGCCGGGTCACCAGAGTCGGGCTGCCGGCGACCATCCGGGCGAAGTCGCGTCCGGTGAAGCCGATGACCGGGTCACGCTGTTCCAGCGCGTGCGCATATGCTCGACGTACCGCGCCCAGCGCCGACTCCCCAGGTGGGCGCCGGGCGACCGCCTCCGCCAGGCCCGCCACGAACGCCTCGTGGTGGTCCAGGGCCAGATCCTCTTTACGGGGGAAGTAATTGGTGACGGTCATCTTGGCCACTCTGGCGGCGCCGGCGATGTCGGCGATCGTCGTGCGGTCGAAGCCACGTTGCAGGAACAGTTGGGTAGCGTGGTCGGAGATGGCCCGCCTGGTCTCGCGCTTCTTCTGTTCCCTCAATCCCAAGGTGTCGATGCTCATAGCCGCAGTCTCTCACAGATTTTTAGGTGCGACCTATATTTAGGCTTGCTTCAAGAGAAGTATGTACCTAATGTTAGGCGTGACCTAAGTTTAGGTTGCCGTCCATCCTACCCAACGCGAGCGAGGAGAGTGTTTTGTCCCAAGCAGCAGAGGTTCTCGAGCTGGACGAAAGCGTCGCCGACAGTGGCAGCGCCATCGGCGCCGACTCGGTCAAGACCTACCTGAAAGAGATCGGGCGGGTGCCGCTGCTCACCGCCGAGCAGGAGATCGAGCTGGCCAAACGCATCGAGGCCGGGCTGTTCGCCAGAGAGCGGCTCGACACCGAGCCCGACCTTCCCGGCGAGCTCCGCGCCGACCTGGAGTGGATCGCCGCGGACGGCACGCGGGCCAAGCAGCGCATGCTGGAGGCCAACCTCCGGCTGGTCGTCTCCATCGCCAAGCGCTACACCGGTCGCGGCATGCTCTTCCTCGACCTGATCCAGGAGGGAAACCTCGGCCTGATCCGGACGATCGAGAAGTTCGACTACCGGCTCGGCTACAAGTTCTCCACCTACGCCACGTGGTGGATCAAGCAGGCGATCACCCGCGCCATGGCCGACCAGGCCCGCACGATCCGCATTCCCGTCCACATGGTGGAGCTGATCAACAAGGTGGCGCGGGTGCAGCGGCGCCTGCAGAGCGACCTCGGCCGCGAACCCACGCCAGAGGAGATCGCCAAGGAGAGCGAGCTCGAGGTGAGCCGCGTCATCGAGGTGCAGGGCTACGGCCGCGAGCCCATCTCGCTGCACACGCCGCTCGGCGAGGAGGGCGACAGCGAGTTCGGCGACCTCATCGAGGACACCGAGGCGGTCTCCCCGGCCGACGCGGTGTCGTTCACGCTGCTCCAGCAGCAGCTGCACGCCCTGCTCGACCAGCTCTCCGAGCGCGAGGCGGGCGTGATCAGCATGCGCTACGGCCTGGCCGACGGCAAGCCGCGCACGCTCGACGAGATCGGGCGCGTCTACGGCGTCACCAGGGAGCGGATCCGGCAGATCGAGGCCAAGACGATGTCCAAGCTCCGCCATCCGTCCCGCTCGCTGGCGCTGCGCGACTACCTGAGCTGACCGTTCACCTGGCGCACGAGGTTCCGGAGAGAAAGGCTGCGCAAACGGGAACTCAAGACTGTCGCCACAGCCCCTTGGATGTTGCTGTGAGTGACCTAGATTCCCAGGCGTGAAACGCTCCCGTTCGAGCCTCGTCCACCAAGTGACGTACGCGTTCAAGAACCCGCGCAAGATCCTGCCCCACCTGAGGCGGCTCGCCCGCGACACCTGGTTCAGGCTGCGTACCCGCGACCACGTCGCCTACTACCGTGCCGTCATGAAGTCCGACACCGCGCGAGACCCCGAGGGCGCGGTCGGCTCACACACGCACCGCCGGTGGCTGGCGCTGGGCCGTATGCAGTTCGACTACCTCGTCGAGCACGGGCTGAAGCCGGAATGCCGGATGCTGGAGATCGGCTGCGGCAACCTGCGGGCCGGTCACCTGTTCATCGACTACCTGCACACCGGCAACTACTACGGCATCGACATCTCGCCCGACATCCTCATGGCGGCCCAGGACACCCTCGCCGAACACGGGCTGGGCGACAAGCTCCCGCACCTCACCCCCGTACGCGACCTGCGCTTCGCCTTCCTGCCCGACGAGCACTTCGACGTCGTCCACGCGCACAGCGTCTTCTCCCACTCGCCGCTCGACGTGATCGAGGAGTGCTTCGCCCACGTCGGCCGCGTCATGAAACCCGGCGGATGGTTCGACTTCACCTTCGACCGCACCGAAGGCAAGGAGCACCAGGTGCTGCGGGAGGACTTCTACTACCGCACCGAGACCCTGATCGCGCTGGCCTCCAAGCACGGGCTGCAGGCGAGGTTCATGGACGACTGGGAACGCCTGCCGCACAAGCAGTCGAAGATCCGCGTCACCCGGCGGGCCGCCGCCTCCTAGCCGCACGGCGGAAAACGACCTGCGTGCGCGCGGTGGTCTGGCCTAGCCTGTGGCGCGTGAAAGACGTCCGGTCGCTGCCCAAAGCCCATCTGCACGTTCACCTGGAGAGCACCGTACGCCCTGAGACCGTGCGCGACCTGGGCGGCACACCCGGACACGGCGGCGTGTTCCGCGACTTCAGGGAGTTCGCCGACCAGCGGGCGCGGGTGCGCGCGCTGCTGCGCACGGCCGAGCACTTCCGGCGCGTCGCGGTGGAGTTCTGCGCGGACGAAGCCGCGCAGGGCACTCGCTACGCCGAGGTGACCTTCACCGCCGCCTCCCACGGGGAGCGGGTGGGCAAGCCGGAGATGCCGCTGGAGGCGGTGCTCGACGGGCTGGACGAGGGCAGGGCCCGCTACGGCATCGAGTGCCGGGTGCTGCTCGACCACTCCAGGCGACGGCCGGTGGAGCGGCTGTGGAGCACGTACAAGCTGGCCACCCGCTACGACAACGTGATCGGCATGGGGCTGGCGGGCGACGAGAGCCATCCGCTGGCGCCGTTCGCCGAGGTGCTCGACGCGGCCAGGGACGCGGGGCTCCATCTCGTCCACCACGCGGGCGAGGCGGCCGGCCCGGCCAGCATCCGCGAGGCCCTCGACCTGGGGCACGCCGAGCGCCTCGGGCACGGCATCCGGATCCTCGACGACGAGAGCCTGGTGGCGGAGGCGCGCGAGCGCGGGATCCCGCTGGAGGTCTGCCCCACGTCCAACGTCCTGCTCGGGCTCGTCCCGTCGCTGGCCGAGCACCCGCTGCCGCGGCTGCGGGCGGCTGGGCTCACCGTCACGATCAACACCGACGGGGAGACGGCGCTGGCGGACGAGTACACCCGGCTGCGCGACGTCTTCGGCTGCACCGACGACGATCTGGCCGGGCTGGCACGCGCGTCGATCGACGCGGCGTTCGCCCCCGACGAGGTGAAGGCCGAGCTCAGGGCCGCCGTGCACGCCTGGGCCACGGCGCCGTGAGCGGCCCCGTTGCGGGCGGGGTGACGCCGGACGGCCCTCCTGACGAGGTGCTCGACGCGTACGGGGCCGAGGGGCGGCCGGTCTGGATGGGCGGGGCCTGGCGGGTCGGCGATGCGGTCGTGAAGCAGGTGGACTTCCTGCCGGAGACCGTGTGGCGGGCCGAAGCGCTGTTTGCGTTGCCTGACTCGCCCGAGTTCCGCGTGGCCCGTCCCGTACGAGCGCGGGACGGTGCATGGGTGGCGCACGGATGGGAAGCGGCCCGGCTCGTCCCGGGCGAGCCCGACGTCGGCAGGCAGGACGACGTGCTCAGGGCCGGGGCCGCCTTCCACGAGGCGATCGCCCACCTGCCCCGGCCCGCGTTCCTGGACGTCCGTGACGACCCCTGGTCCCACGGGGACCGCGTGGCGTGGGAGGAACTCCCCGGCCCGCCCGGCGCGGCCCGGCTGCTGGAACCGCTCGTACGGGCTCGGCGGCCGGTGGATCTCCCGTCGCAGGCGGTCCACGGGGATCTGCCCGGCAACGTGCTGTTCGCCCCCGGCCTGCCACCGGCGATCATCGACTGGCCGGTGTACTGGCGTCCGCCGTCCTGGGCCGCGGCGGTCGCGGTCGCGGACGCGCTGTGCTGGCACGGCGCCTCGCCCGCGCTGGCCGAACGGTGGGCACACCTGCCCGAATGGGGGCAGATGCTGGTACGCGCGCTCATCTACCGGATCGTCACCCACGAGGCCCTGAACGGGCCTGAGGCATGGACTCCGGACCAGGTGGCCGCCTACCGGCCGGTGGTGGACCTCGCCGTCACCCACGCCCGCCCGGCCGCCGGATGACGCCCCCGCCCGGGTCCCGCCCACGGTCGCCGGTGGGTGACGGCCGGGCGGAACTCGGTGACCGGTTGCCCGGCACGGTGCTGGCGGCCGTCCTGGCGCGGCCGGGCGGCAGGGTGCTCGGCTGCCACGCCGAGCCGATCGGCAGCGGCACCGGTGCGGCGACCGGCGCGGCGGGGGCGGGCGGGCGCTTCGACCGGGCGGACGTCGAGGTGGGTTATCACGCGACGCTGGCGCTGACCGGTGCCGGGCGCGTGCACTGATGGTGTCCGGTGGCATGCGGGTGCCCGAAGGTTATGAGGACTTCGTCCTGCCGCAGGCACCGTGACCGCGGCCGTGTCCGCCTCGCGGCGTGGACATGCCTGCGAGCCGGGTGAGATCGTCCAGCACAAGACAGCGACTTTCGGCCTTGCCCTTGGTGGGTGCGTCAGGCCACCCAGACGCCCTCTCGCATCAGGACGCGGCCGGGGAATTCGTGTTCCCCGTGCCATGCCTGTATCGTGCGCGGCCGGACCTTGAAGAACGCGTAGGGCGGGTCCTGCTTGCGGGGATCCCAGCCGTACTTCTTCTCGAACGTCCCCGCTGCCGCCTCCGCCACCTCGTGCGAGGCGTACGTCTCCACATCGCCGTCGAGGAGCACGACGTCCTGGGTGTCGGCGAAGGCCAGCCGTGTCCGGCCGCCGTTGCGCAGGTTGCGCCCGGTCGGGTTCGTGGCTCTGGTCGACAGCCAGACGGCCCGCTCGTGCCAGGCGAACCACAACGGCACGAGGTACGGCACACCGTCCGCGTCGGCGGACGCCACCCAGATGTCCGTCTCCCGTTCCAGCCTGCCGAGCACGTCGTGCGTGCGCTGTTCGAGGGTGCGGGACGGCCTTGTGAGCTTCATGACGGCAAGGCTACGGTGCGGGCGGCGAGGAGATCAGGAATCGAGAAGCGTGCAGCCGCCGACAGTGCCTAGCCTGACGTGCATGAACGTATCCATTCACGCGAGTTTCCTGCCGCACGACGACCCGGACGCGTCCCTGGCCTTCTACCGCGACGTCCTCGGTTTCGAGGTGCGCGACGACGTCGGCTACGACGGGATGCGCTGGATCACGGTCGGCCCCGCAGGCCAGCCCGGCACGTCCATCGTCCTGCAGCCACCGGCCGCCGACCCCGGGATCACCGACGCCGAGCGCGTCACCATCGCCGAGATGATGGCCAAGGGCACCTATACCGGCATCCTGCTGGCCACCGACGACCTCGACGGCTTCTTCGCGCGGGTGCAGGCCGGTGGCGCGGAGGTCATGCAGGAGCCGGTCGAGCAGCCGTTCGGGGTCCGCGACTGCGCCTTCCGCGACCCCGCCGGCAACATGATCCGCGTCCAGGAGCTGCGCTGAGCGCCTGAGATCAGGGGACGCTCGCCCGGCCGTCGGGCGGTCGTGTGCGGTGGAGGGCGAGGCCGGCGTCCACGACCTACCCAGGCATGTCGGTGTGCACCATGACCGAGACGACCGCCGGCAGGGCCCCGATGGGTGTTCTGCGGGAAATCGCCACGGTGCTGCGGCCGGGTGGAGTCCTCGTCCATGTGGGAGTGCATCCGTGTTTCGTAGGCGGGTTCGCCGACTGGAGCGACCCGGAGGCGGTGGTGATCCATCCCGGCTACCTCGACCGGCACCGTACCAAGGCGTCGTGGACGAACCAGGGGCTGCGCGACAAGGTCGGAGCGAGCCACTGGCCGCTGCCCGGGTTGCTGCACGGATTCCTGGACGCGGGCTTCGCGCTCGAACGGTTCGCCGAGGGCTGCGTACCCGTGCCCATGACACTCTCGGTAAGGGCTCGCCGGGTGACGGGCACCGGGTGACGAGCGAGGGGCGGGGATGGTGACGGTGACCGGCGACGGGCGAACCGATCGGGCCCGCGCCACGTTTCGGTAGGCGTGATGTCACGCGTACTCGCCACACTGTTCCTGATCATGGCCCTGGTGCCGGTCTCCGGCGCTCCGGCGGACGCGACGGCCTGCTCGTGCGCGTCGCGCACGCCGCGGCAGAGCGTCGACGCCGCGGCGGCCGTCTTCTCCGGCACGGCCACCCACGTCGACGAACCGCTGCCGAACAACGGAGAGGTCGCCGTCACGCTCCGCCCCGACCACGTCTACAAGGGCGAGCCCGGGGCCGAGCTGCGCGTGTCCACCAGGGCGGAGTCGTCGGCGTGCGGATACACGTTCGAGCAGGGCGGGCGCTACCTGATCCTCGCGGGCTCCGGCCGCTCCGGGCTGACCACGACGTTGTGCTCGGGCAACCTGCGGCTCCCGGCCGGAGACCGGCCGCTGCGGCTCTCCGACCGGACCCAGGGCATGCGGCCGCTCACCCCCGAGCTGATCGACGCCCTGGGCACGCCTGTCCGGGTGCGCGCCGAGCCGGCCCCCGACCGTACGAACCTGATGGTGATCGTCGCGGTGGTGGCGGGAGCGCTCGTGCTGGGCGCGGTGATCTGGCGCCGAGGAAGGGGCGCGCCACGCGGGTGACGCGGCCGCTACCGGAGCGCCCGCTGGATCACCGCCGCGCCCAGCGGCCCCAGCTCCACCTGCCCCGCCACCGGCGACCCCGTGAGCAGGTCCGTCCCTGGCCCTTCGAGGGGGACGGACGCGCCGAGCTCCGCGCTGTGGTTGAGCAGGAACACGTACTCGTACGTGTCGTCCCCCCGCACCGAGCACTCCACGTGCGCGGGCACGCCCGCGAACCGTGACCGCACGCCCGCCGACGCCACGGCCTCCAGCACCACCGCGTCGAGGGCGGCCTGCTCCAGCAGCGTCGCCACGTACACGACCCGCCCCGAGCCGTAGCGGTTCTCGACCACGGCGGCCCGCCCTTCGAGCAGCCCGTCGGCGTAGGTGGCCAGCGCCGTGCCGCTCTCCAGGTGGAGGTCGTCGCGCCACCAGGTCGACGTCGCCCGCCGCCCGTCGGCGAACTCCACGGCGAATGTCTCGTGCGGGCGCGCCGGCCAGTACTCGTCGATCTTCGCGCCGATGAGGTCGCGGAACGCGCCGGGATACCCGTCGGGCCGTACCCGGTTGCAGTCGTCGACCACGCCCGAGAAGAAGGACATGACGACCGTGCCGCCGTCGCGGGCGAAGGCCCGGATGCGCTCCGCGCCCTCGTCGCCGATCAGGTACGCGTTGGGCACCACCAGCACCTTGTACCCGTCCAGCGACGACCCCGCCGGCACCACGTCGACCGCGTGGTGCCGCTCCCACAGCGGCGCGTAGTGCCGCATGACCGTGTCGGTGTAGCTGAAGTCGCTGCGGGGCAGGCCGTGCGTCTCCTCCAGCCCCCACCACCCGTCCCAGTCGAACAGCACGGCGATCTCCGCGCGCGAGGTCGTCCCGGCCACGGGCGCCAGCAGCTTCATCTCCCGGCCGAGCTCGACGATCTCCTTGAACGTGCGCGAGCCGGGGCCGGAGTGCGGCAACATCGCCGAGTGGAAACGCTCGTGCCCGCCCCGGCCGGCCCGCCACTGGAAGAACATCACCGAGTCGGCCGCCCGCGACACCGCCTGCAGCGAGCCCAGCCGCATCCGCCCCGGCTCCTTGACGACGTTGAGCTTCCACTGGCACACCGCGCTGCTCGACTGCTCCATCAGCATCCACGGCTGCCCGCCCTTGAGCGAGCGGAACAGGTCGTAGTTGAAGGCCGCCGACACGTGCGAGTCGGCTTCGGCCGGATTGGGATAGATGTCGAGCGCGACCGCGTCCTCCTCCGGCGCCCACCGCCAGTAGTCGGCGTGCCGGAAGAAACGCATGAAGTTGGTCATCACCGGCACGTCATCGCGGAACGAGCGCACGATGTCCCGCTCGGCCAGATAACACTCCAGCAGCGCGTCGGAGGTGAAGCGTTTGAAGTCGAGCTTGCGGGCCGGGTTCGTCCAGGTGCGCGGGATGTTCGGCACCTCGATCTGCTCCCAGTCGGTGTAGAGCTGGCCCCAGAATCGGGTGGTCCATGCCTCGTTCAGGGTCTCGAGGTCGCCGTACCTGCGCCGCAGCCATCTGCGGAAGTTGACCGACGCGGCCTCGTTGTACGCCGTCGGACCGTACTCGTTGCTGATGTGCCACATCGCCAGCGCGGGATGGAACGAGTACCGCTCCGCGAGCCTGGTCGTGATGCGGGCGGCGTACTCGCGGTAGATCGGCGACGACGGGTCGTAGTGCAGGCGGTTGCCGAAGCCGAACGGCTCCCCGTCGGCCATGATGGGGAACACCTCGGGGTGCAGGTGCGTGAGCCAGACGGGCGGCGCCGCCGTCGGGGTGGCCAGGTTGACGCTGATGCCGTGCTCGTGGAGCAGGTCCATGACGTCGTCCAGCCAGCCGAACTCGTACGTCCCCGGCTCGGGCTCCAGCGACGCCCACGCGAAGACGCCCAAGCTGACGGTGTTGACGCCGGCCTCGCGCATGAGGCGGACGTCCTCGTGCCACACGGCGGGCTCCCACTGCTCAGGGTTGTAGTCGCCGCCGTAGGCGAATCCGCCGACGCGGGTACGGAACGTGTCCATGCGGGTCATAGGGGAACTCCGATCACAGGAGGCGCGAGGTGACGCCGGCCGTGTCCGCGGCGATGCGGGCCGCGCCGTCCGGTCCGGGGTCGCCGTCGGCGATGGTGACCGCGTAGCGGAAGGCCAGCGACGCGCCCGGCTCCACCGGCCGCACGACGTCGAAGAACGGCGCGGGGCAGACGCACGCGAAGATCCCCGTCCGCACGAACCACTGGACCGGCTCATCATCGGGCTCATCATCGGGCCCGTCGTCGACGAACACGAGCGTCGAGCTCGCGTCCACCTCGTCGTGGTCGCCGGAGTAGGCCAGCCACGTGCCGCGCTCGCCCATCATCTCGTCGCCGCCGGTGCGCCCGTCCAGGTAGACGCGGCCGTTGCTGAACGAGCGCGGCCCGCGCCAGAACAGCCCGCCGTACCCGGCGTTGGGCCGTCCCTCGGTGGTGGGGCTGCCGATCGGCACGGTGGCGCCGGAGACGTTGGTGAACTCGGTCGCGTACGCCAGCGTCCACCCGTGCTCGCCGAGCAGCGCCCCGAAGGAACGGCGTTCGGTGAACCAGGGCTCGCCGGTGCTCGCCACCCAGGTCAGCGACTCCTTGACGGCCATCCGGTCCGCGCCGCTGCTGATCGAGTCGAAACCGTCGTGCACGATGGCGCCGTTGTTGTCGGCCTGCACGTAGCCGCGGTCGCGGTAGTACGTGACGCCGCCCCAGAAGTTCTGGGTGCCCACGTTCGGCAGCGACCAGGCGATGCCCTTGTGCCAGACGTGGTCCCAGGGCCGGTAGAGCGACACCAGCCGGCCGGACCGGGTGCGCAGCGGGTGAAAGTAGGGGCGGGGCGACTCCAGCCGCCGGTCCCACGGGCCGTACACGTAGCGGAACAGGTCGACGCCGTCGCTGGTGAGCGTCAGCGCCCGCCCGCGCTCGTCGGTGAGCCGCAGCCCGTCCACGGGTTCTGTCATCAGGCGGTCCCTTCGGCTGGCCACGGCGCCCGGTGGCCGCCCATGGAGGAGTAGAACGGGGAGCCCTCCGCCAGCTCGCCGCTCGCCACCTCCCGGCCGGTGAAGGCGGAGGCGTAGACGGCGGCGATGAGCTCGAGGGTCGGGCGGGCCTGCGCCGTCGTGACCGGCATGGGCGCGCCGGTGCGCAGGGCCTCGGCGGCGGCCGCGAACTGGGCCGAGTGGCCGGAGGGCCCGCCGGGAGGCAGCGCGTTCCAGCGGGACGCGGCGTCCGGGTCGCCGGGGGCGGGGGTGAAGCGCCAGGAGTCGTCGCCGTAGCCGTACAGGTGCTCCAGCTCGGCCGTGCCGCCGGCGAGGTCGAAGCGCAGGTAGCTGGTCTCGCGGGCGGACAGCAGGCTGTTGACGATCACCAGGGTGGCTCCCGAGGCGAGGGTCACCACCGCGGTCGAGAAGTCCTCCGTCTGAGTCGGCCGCGCCTTGCGGCCCGCCGTGGCGCGCACCGACTCCCACGGGCCGGCCAGGGACAGCATGAGGTCCATCTGGTGGATGCCGTGGCCCATGGTGGGCCCGCCGCCCTCCGACTCCCACGTGCCGCGCCACGGCACCGCGAAGTAGGAGTCGGGACGGAACCACAGCGTGTTGCAGAGCGCCAGGTGCAGCGGCCCGAAGTCGTCTCGGGCGATCGCCTCGCGCAGCGCGACCGCGCGGGCGCCGAACCGGTGCTGCGAGACGGTGCCGAACGAGCCGGCGCTGCGCGCCTCGGCCGCGGCGATCTCGTCGAACTCCCGCAGCGACAACGCCGGCGGCTTCTCGCACATCACCGACCAGCCCCGCTCCAGCACCGCCACGGCCTGGTCGCGGTGCAGGCCGGGAGGGGAGCACAGGTGCACGACGTCGCACTCCGAGCGTTCGAGCAGGTCCTCGACGCGCGTGTAGCGCTCGGGCACGTCCCACGTGGCGGCGAACGCGTCCAGCCGGCCGGCGTCGATGTCCACGGCGGCGACGATCCGCGCCGACCCGCCGAGCGCCGACAGGGCGGCGGCGTGGACGCCGGCGATGCCGCCGGCGCCGACGATCGCGATCCTCATGACGGCTGCCCCTTCTCGACCGACACGGTGGTCAGCCGCCGCTCCTCCCCGGTGACCTCGTGCACGGGCCCGGTCAGCAGCACGCTCGCCTCGGCCACCACGTCGGCGGCCGAGCGGCGCACCGACACGCCCACCTCGCCGGGCTCGACGACGCGCCGCCCGTCCCTGCCGGTGAACGCCAGCAGCCGGGCGGGCACGTCGAAGCTCACCGTCGCGCACTGGCCGGGGTCCAGCTCGACCCTGGCGTAGCCGACGAGCTGGGCGAGCGGCCGGGTGACGGAGGCGATCCGGTCGGAGGCGTACAGCTGGACCACCTCGGCGCCCGCCCGCTCGCCCGCGTTGCGCACGACGACCGAGCACCGGATCGGCTCGCCGGCCCGGACCTGCCCGCCGGCCGTCAGGCCCTCGCAGGCGAAGCGGGTGTAGCTCAGCCCGTGGCCGAAGGGCAGCTCGGGGGCCGGGTCGATGTTGCTGACCGAGCCGGCCGCGCCCAGCTTGGGGTGCAGGTAGCTGTAGGGCTGGCCGGCGACCGAGCGCGGCATGCTCATTGGCAGCCGGCCCGAGGGGTTCACGGCGCCGCTGAGCACCCGGGCGATGGCGCCGGCACCTTCCTCGCCGGGGAAGTACGCCTGCACGACGGCGGCGGCGTTCCTGAGGATCCCCGGCACCGCGTACGCGCGGCCGGTCATCAGCACCGCCACGACCGGCGTGCCCGTGGCGATGACCGCGTCGGCGAGCTCCTGCTGCGCGCCGGGCAGGTCGAGCGTCTCCACGTCGCAGCCCTCGCCGGAGGTGCCCCTGCCGAACAGCCCCGACCGGTCCCCGAGCACGAGGATCGCGACGTCGGACTCGCCGGCCAGGCGGGCGGCGGCGGCGATCCCCGAGCGATCGCCGTCGTCCACCCCCGTTCCCCGCTCGGTCCTGATCACGGCCTCCGGCAGCTCCTCCCGCAGCGCGTCGAGCACCGTGGGCGCCGCGATGCCGGTCTCCACGCCGGGGGAGTGCGGCAGCACGTGGTTGACGAAGGAGTAGCAGCCGAACAGCGCCGCGACGCTGCCGGCGTTCGGGCCGACGACCGCGACGCGCCTGCCCGCGGCCTGGCCGAGCGGCAGCACACCGTCGTTGGCCAGCAGCACGATCGACTCCTCGGCCAGGCGCCGCGCCAGGGCCCGCGACTCCGGGTCGTCGAGGTCGATCGGGCCGGACCCGCGCGGTTCGTACCCGTCGTCGAGCAGGCCGAGCGCGGCCTTCTGCGTCAGCACCCTGCGCAGCGCCCGGTCGACGAGCGACTCCGGGATCCGCCCCGCGGCCACGGCCCGCTTCAGCGGCTCCAGGTAGGCCACCCCGGTGGGCAGCTCGACGTCGATGCCCGCGCTGAGCGCCTGCACGGCCGCGTCCTCGGCGTCGGAGGCCACGGCGTGCAGGGTGTGCAGGAAGGCCACCGCGAAGTAGTCGGCCACCACCGTGCCGTCGAAGCCCCACTCGTCGCGCAGGATCCGGGTGAGGTAGTGGGCGTCGGCGGCGATCGGGATGCCGTCGATCTCGGCGTAGGAGTTCATGACCGAGCCCGCCCGCGCGTCCCGCACGGCGACCTCGAAGGGGAACAGCAGCGTGTCGGCCACCTCGCGGGGGCCCGCGTGCACGGGGGCGAGGTTGCGGCCGGCGCGGGAGTTGGAGTAGCCGACGAAGTGCTTGAGCGTGGCGATCACGCCCGCGCACTGCAGGCCGCGCACGTACGCCGCGCCGATGGTCGCGACCTCGTACGGGTCTTCGGAGATGCACTCCTCGACCCGGCCCCACCGCTGGTCGCGGATCACGTCGAGCACGGGGGCCAGGCCCTGGTGCACGCCGAGCGCCCGCATGGAGGCCCCGATCCTGCGGCCCATCTCCTCCACGAGGGCGGGGTCGAATGTCGCGCCCCACGCGGGCGGCACGGGATAGGTCGTCGCCCGCCAGGCAGCCAGCCCTGTCAGGCACTCCTCGTGGGCGATGGCGGGGATGCCGAGCCGGGTGTGGTCGCGCAGCCAGCGCTGCCGTCCGGCCAGCTCGGCGCTCGCCTGCGCGGGGTCGACGGGCGTGGTGCCGAAATGGCGGGTGACGTGGCCGAGCCCGTGGCGGGCGAACGCCTCGAACTCCTCCTCGTCGCCCTGCATCGCGTCCTGCAACGGCGCGACGACGCCTTCTTCCCGGTTGACGTTCAGCCACAGGCCGACGAGCTGGGCGAGTTTCTCGTCGAGCGACATCTCCGCGAGCAGGTCGTCGACCCTGAGCGCCGCGGTCTCCGGCTGCTCACCTCGTGCAGGCATACACCCTCGTTCGTGGCATGGAGATCTCCATCTGTTGATAGCGCTAACAGGGGGCCTGCTAGATCGCGGCGCGCCGGCCGGACGTGTCTTACGGATCAGAAAGTTTCCGGATGACTTTCCGAAAGATTACGGTGACATTGCCGATCCGTTACGGTAGGCTCCGAGCTGCATCCATGTCAACAGCCTCATGAGGCAACCACAGCTCCCTGATATCACCAGGTCAGCTGGCGGCATGTCGGGTGTGCGCATTTTCCGAAAACGACCTCGCAGGTGCCGGTGGGACACCGGCACCCACGGCAACGGGAGGTTCTGTGCCCCGAGCGCCGCGAGCCACGCTGGCCGACGTCGCGGCGGCCGCCGGAGTGTCGGTGCCGACGGTCTCCAAGGTCCTGAGCGGCAAGAAACATGTCTCCGCCGCCACCAGGGACAAGGTCCTCGAAGCGGTCAGGGTCTTCGGCTACGAAACCCCGCGCCCGCCGAGCTCGCCCAGGGTCGGCCTGGTCGACCTGCTCATCGACGGGCTCGGCTCGCCGTGGGCCGAGGTGCTCATCAGGGGCGCGGAGCGGGCGGCGGCACGCTGGGGGTTCTCGCTAGTCGTGACCTCCTCCGCGCGCCACGACTTCGACCTGCGGCGCTGGATCGGCACGGTCCGCAAGCGCGGCACCGACGGCATCGTGCTGGTGCTCACCCGGGCCGACCAGCGGGAGATCGAGGCGATCGAGGAGCTGCTGCACGTGCCCCTGGTGCTGCTCGACCCCGCGGGTCAGCGCGACCCGCGCATCTCCACCGTCGGCGCCACCAACTGGCTGGGCGGCGTCATGGCCACCACCCACCTCCTGGAGCTCGGGCACACCCGGATCGGCTTCATCGGCGGCCCGCTCGACGCGCAGTGCACCCTCGACCGCTACGAGGGCTACCTGGCCGCGCACCGCACGTTCGGCATCCACCCCGACCCCGGGCTCACCCACTACGGCGACTTCATGGTCAACGGCGGCAAGGAATACGGCGCCCGGCTGCTCGGCCGCGACGACCCGCCCAGCGCCATCTTCGCGGCCAACGACCTGCAGGCCGCGGGCGTCTACCAGGCGGCCACCGAGCGCGGCGTCCGCGTGCCCGACGAGCTGTCCGTCGTCGGGTTCGACGACTCGATGGTGTGCGAGATGCTCTCGCCGCCGCTCACCACCGTCCGCCAGCCGCTCGACGAGATGGCCAACGAGGCGGTGCGGCTCGTCTCCGAGGAGCTGACCCACCCCCGGGGCCCCTCCGGCACCCGCATCGAGCTCGCCACCACGCTCGTCGTCCGGCGCAGCACCACGTCGTTCGAGCGGAGCGCGTGATGCCCGCGGCGTTCCCCGGCGGCACGTCCGTCACCCGGCTGTCGGTCTACACCGGCGCGTGCGCCGACGGCCTGGAAGGCGGCACCCCGCACCTGCACACCGCCTCCACTGAGGGCTACGTCGTGATCGGCGGGCGCGGAGCGCTGCAGACCCTCGACACGCACGGCTTCAGGGAGACGGAGCTCGCGGCGGGATCGACCGTGTGGTTCACCCCCGGCACCGTCCACCGGGCGGTCAACCGCGGAGGCCTGCAGGTCGTGGTCGTGATGGCGAACGCGGGCCTGCCCGAGGCGGGCGACGCGGTCATGACCTTCCCACCCGAGATCATGGCCGACCCCGAACGTTACCGCGCCGCCGCCGCCCTGCCCGCCGCCCTGCCCGGTGAGCAGGAGGAGTCGATGGAGGCGGCCGCGATGCGCCGGCGCGAGCTGGCCGTGCAGGGCTTCCGCGCTCTGGCGGGCGCCGCCGCCGGCGGCGACCCCGGCCCGCTGGAGCGGTTCTACGACCACGCGGTGGCGCTGGTGCGGCCCAAGGTCGCGGCCTGGCGCGAGACCTGGGAGCGCACGGTCGCCGAGGAGACCCGCCACACCGCCGCCGTGCTCGACGCCCTGGCCCGAGGCGACGGCGCGCACCTGCGCGCGTCGGCGCTCCTGGAGTCGCCGCAGAGCCCGGAGGCCAGGTGGGGCATGTGCGGGCGGCTGCGCACCCACGACGTGCTCCACCCCGTCGAGCCCCCGGCCGGCACAGGACGGCAGAGCCAGGGTCAGTAGGGCACCGTGCGGACCAGCAGGATCGAGAAGACCTCCGGCCGGTAGAAGCAGCGGGTCGACAGCACCACCGTGCCGGTGTCGGCGTGGCTGGTCTGCCGCGTGGCGAGGATCGGCGACCCCGCGTCGACGCCGAGCAGCTTCGCCACGCCCTCGTCGGCCAGCGCCGCCTCCAGCCGGGCTTCGTCCCTGACGATGCGGGTGCCGGTGGCGTGCACGAGCGTGGGGAAGTCGCCTCCCATCCCCGTCACCGGCCCCGGGTCGAACGGGACGCCGTTGACCCGGAGCGGGACATGGTCGTAAAGCACGATCGCGGGCGTCCCGTCGATCGCCAGGCAGCGCTCCACCCGCCAGATCGGCTCGCCGGCCTCCAGGCCCAGCGCGGCGGCGGCCTCGGGCGGAGCGGGAACCTGCTCGACCCGGGCGTGCGGAAGCGACGGCGTGCGGCCCGTGGCGGCGATCCGGTGCGGCAGCGAGCCGATGTCGTGCAGGTCGACGAAGACGTTGGTGAACGGCCCCGCGGCCGGCCCAGGACGCTGTCGGACGAACGTGCCCACACCCCAGCGGCGGGAGATGAGGCCTTCGAGCCAGAGCTGTCCGAGGGCCTCGCGGATGGTGACCCGGCTCACGGCCAGCCGCCGGGCCAGCTCGGCCTCGGAGGGCAGCTGGTCGCCCAGCTCGAACTCCGCCGCGATGAGCTCACGGATCGCCTGGGCGGCCATGGCGGCTCGCTTGGGCGGTTTCATCACGGGACTACTGTAGAGCCGCGCTACCACGTTCCGATGCCGTAAAGCCCGCGCGGGCTGTTGGGATATCCGTCGAGCACGACGAGCTCCAGCAGCTCGTCGTGGAGCCGCCGGCGGATCGGCTCGGCGGCGGGGTCGGCGGCGAGGTCGTGCTGCTCGTCCGGGTCCGCCTCCAGGTCGAAGAGCTGCTCGCCGCCCCCGCCGAAATACCGGGTGTAGCGGTGGCGGGCGGTGCGGACCGTACGGGACCAGCTCCGGGGCGAGGCCTCCCAGTGGTTGTTGTTGCTCTGCACGTAGACCGCGGTGCGCCAGTCGAGGTCCAGGCCCTGGCACAGGGGCAGCAGCGAGCTGCCCGGCAGGGCGGGCAGCTGCCGTGGGACGTGCGGGTTGCCGAGCTGGGGGCGGGCCAGCGGGTCGGGTTCGAGGCCGGCCACGTCGAGGATGGTGGGCGCGAGGTCGGTCAGCTCGGCGAGCTCGGAGCGCACGCCGGGGCTCAGCCCGGGTCCCGAGACGATGAGCGGCACGCGGATGCAGGTGTCGTAGTGGCGCTCCCACTTGCCGACCAGCCCGTGGTCGTGCAGCAGCTCGCCGTGGTCCGACGTGAAGATCACGTACGTGCCGGCCAGCCGTCCCGTCTCGCGCAGGCAGTCCACCAGCCGCCCGAGCTGCTCGTCCAGGTGCGCCAGGTCGGCGAAGTAGTGCAGCCGGTGGCTCTTCCAGTCGTCGACGTCGTAGGAGGCCTGCCGGTACTGCTCCCGGTCGAAGTAGGCGGGCCCGCCCGAGCGCCACTCCGCGGGCAGCGGGCCGGGGATGCGCTCGGCCCGCACGCGCGGAAGGTACCCGGCGGGCGGAGCGAAGGGGTTGTGCGGCTGCACGTAGCTGACGTGCGCGAACAGCGGCCGCCCGGCCTCGGTATCGCGGATGAAGTCACACGCGCGCTCGGTGATCCAGTTGGTCTGGGAGATCTCGGCGGGGAACGGCAACGTGTACGCCTCGCCGGTGGAGGCGGGGAACTCCCGCCGGGCGGCCTCGATCTCGGCCACCAGGTCGCGCCGCTCGGGCCCGTACGCGCGCAGCTCGGGGATCATCGTCATCCAGACGGTGGACAGCGCCGCCCGGTAGTGCTCGAGGTGGTGCTCGCGCACCCAGTCCAGCCACTCGCCCGCGCGGGAGTCCTCCGTGATGTGGGTGACGTCGAACCCGTAGGGGCGGTAGTCGGGGCGCACGCCGCCGATCTGCGTGCGCAGGTGCAGCTTGCCGAACGCGCCCGTACGCCACCCGCCCCGCTGGAGCGTGCGCATGAACGTGGGCAGGGCGGGGTCGAGGTCGTAGCCGCACTCGGTGACGCCGTGCCCCTGGCTGGTCAGCCCGGTGGCGACGGTGGCGCGGGCCGGGGCGCAGACGGGGTTGGGCGTGAACGCGTTGGGGAACCGCACGCCGCCCTCGGCCAGCACCCGCAGGTTCGGCAGGTCGACCACGCCCTGCCAGGCCTGCTCCAGCCAGCGCGCGGCCAGCTGGTCGACCATGACCAGCACGATGTTCGGCCGGTTCGTCATCCGTTGATGCCTTTCGTCGTCTCCGGGTACGGCCGTACGGCCAGCGTGCAGAGGACCATGATCACGGCGAGGCCCGCGATGTAGGCCGAGATGGCCCAGCTGTGCTCCGCCGCCGCGAACAGCAGCGAGGCCACGGTCGGCGCGAGCGCCCCGCCCAGCACGGTCGCGACCTGGAAGCCGAGCGAGATCCCGCTGTAGCGGAGCCTGGCGGGGAACAGCTCGCAGAACAGCGAGGCCTGCACGCCGTACGGCAGGCCGCTGACCAGGCCGACGAACACGCTGCCCGCGAGGATGAGCGGGATCGACCGGGTGTCGAGCAGCGCGAAGTAGAGGAACGGGGCCGGGATCAGCAGCAGCCCGCACAGCAGATAAGTCCTGCGCTTGCCGATCCGGTCGGACAGCGCCCCCGCCGCCAGGATGCCGATCACGTAGAAGACCCCGTTGACGAGGTTGGCGGTGACCGCCAGCTCCCGCGACAGGCCCAGCTCCTGGACGGTGTACGAGATCACGAACACGCCGATGACGAAGCCGAAGGCGGCGATGGCGACGTACATGCCGATCGCGAGCGCGATCGTGCGCGGGTGCTCCCGCACGGTCTGCCACACCGGCGCCCGCTCGACCTGCTTCCCGGCCTTGACCTCGTGGAACTCGGGTGACTCCTGGATCTGCATGCGCACCACGACGCCGACGCCGACCAGGACCACGCTGACCAGGAACGGGATGCGCCAGCCCCAGGCCAGCAGCTCGCCGGTGCCGAGCGTGGCCAGCAGCGTGGTGAGGGTGAGGCTGGACAGGATGATGCCGAAGCCGCTGCCGGTCTGGACGAGGCTGCCGTACCACCCGCGCCTGGACGGGGGCGCGCTTTCGACCATGAGACTGACCGCGCCACCCCATTCGCCGCCGATGCCCAGCCCTTGGCAGAATCGCAGGAAGGTGAGCATGATGGGCGCCCAGACGCCGATGTCCGCGTACGTCGGCAACAATCCCATGAGGAACGTGGCCGTGCCCATCACGGCGAGGCTCCACGTGAGCGTCGGTTTGCGGCCGAGCCGGTCGCCGAGGTGCCCGAAGAGCACGCCGCCGAGGGGGCGTGACACGAAGCCGACGGCGAAGGTGCCGAACGCGAGCAGCGTTCCCGCGAGGGGGTCGGACGTGGGGAAGAAGAGCCGGCCGAAGACCAGCGCGGTGAGGGTGCCGTAGATGGTGAAGTCGTAGAACTCGATGGTGTTGCCGACGATCGTGGCCGCGGTGAGCTTCCACGGCACGGCGCGGGCCCTCTCGGTTGAGGGGGTGGTGGTGGACGCGGTGGGCGGGACGTCTGTCACGGCGTGCTCCCGTTGGAGGGTAGACGTCTAGACCTCGTGGGTCAGATAGGACATGGTGGGATGGTGTCCGCGCACCTGTCAAGGTGCATCGAGGAAGGAATGGGATGAAGGACCTGATTCTCGACGTGGACACCGGCGTGGACGACGCGCTGGCCCTCCTCTTCGCCGTGCGCCACCCGGAGCTGCGGCTGCGCGCGGTGACGTGCGTGGCCGGCAACGCGGGCCTCGGCCAGGTGGTCGCCAACACGCTCAAGGTCCTTGACGCGGCCGGCGCGCCGGACGTGCCGGTGAGCGCGGGCGCGGAACGGCCGCTCATCGGGCCGGCCCGCGACGCCGGCCACATCCACGGCGCCGACGGTCTCGCCGACCTCGGGCTGCCCGCCTCGGCCCGCGAAACGGCGGGCGTGCCCGCCGTCGACCTGCTGCGCGACACGATCCTCGGCGCCCCAGAGCCCGTCGTCGTGGTGGGCCTGGCCCCGCTCACCAACCTGGCGCTGCTGCTGCGGGCCTACCCGGAGGTCGCCGGCAACATCGAGCGGCTGGTCCTCATGGGAGGCAGCGCCTCGACCGGCAACGCCACCCCAGTCGCCGAGTTCAACGTGTGGCACGACCCGGAAGCGGCCGCGATCGTGGTGGACGCCGGGGTGCCGGTGACGATGTACGGGCTGGACGTCTTCTACCACGTCTCCGTGGACGCGCCCACGTGCGCGGAGCTGATCGGGCACGAGGAGCCGGGCAGCCGCCTGGCGGGCCTGCTGCTGCGGCACCAGATCGCCCTGTGCGGGGCCGACCCCCGCGTCAACGGCGACGGGCTGCTCGGCGACGCGGGAGCGGTGTGCGCGGTGGCCGACCCCGAGGGCCTGACCACCGAGCGGCTGCCGGTGAGCGTGGAGCTCGCCCCCGGATACAGCAGGGGCCAGACGCTGGTGGACCGGCGGGCGCTGCCGGGCGAGGACGCCGCCCACGGGCTGGCCGGGACGGCGCACGGCGTCGACGTGGCGCTCGGCGTCGACGCCCTCCGCTACCGCGAGCTCTTCCTCGACACGCTGCTGAGCGGCCCTCCCGTCGTAGGGCTGTCGTAGGGCCGTCGTAGGGCCGTCGTAGGGCCGGCGCGTCAGCGGCCGCGCATGCCGGCGTACGCCTCCTCGAGCCCTTCCTCGTTGCCCGCCGCGCTGCTGACGCCCCTGAGCAGGCCGCGCTCGATGCGGTCGGAGAAGTAGATCGCGTGGGCCATCCAGCGCAGCCGCACGAACGTGCCCAGATGGGGCAGCTCGTCGTCGATGGCCGGGGCGACGGCCCGGTAGCCGGCCACGATGTGCCGGATCGCGTGGGGGGTGTCGCGGGTCAGCACGGCGGCGGACGCGAGGTCGTACAGGATGGGGGCCTGCAGGACCGCGCCCCAGTCGACCAGGCCGTCCTCCTCGGGCGAGCGCGCGCTGAGGCGGAAGCCGTCGAGGCCGGGGTCGCCGTTGACCACGCCGGCGCGCAGGTGCGGGGCGGCCTCGCGCGCCTCTTCCAGCACGCGCGCCGCCGCCGTGCGGACGTGCGGCGGCATCGGCAGCTCCCGCAGGCAGTCGCTCGCCCACGGCCACGGCCACCGGTGTTGCCTGCCGACGTCGGCGATGTCGTTGCCGAGCGCGCGGTGCGCGCGGGCCAGCACGGCCCCCATCCGGTGCAGGTCGCCCGCCGAGGAGGCGTCCGGCGGGCGGCCGGGGACGTAGCGCAGCAGGGCCAGCAGCCCTTCGTCCAGGTCCGCGGCCAGGCGGCCGCCGGGCAGGGGAACGGGAGCGCCGCTGGCCAGCCCGCCCCGCTCCGCGCGGGCCGCCACCCGCAGACCGCCGAGGAAGGCGGTGGCGGACCCCACGTCGGACAGTTTGGCGACGTAGCGCGTGCCGGGAGGGGTGCGGACCAGCCAGGTGACGGAGTTCCAGCCACCGGGCAGCGGCTCGGCGGAGGCCACCGGCAGGTTCCACGCGGTCAGCGCGGCGAGCAGCCGGTCGGTGTCCAGCGGCATTCAGATCAGTCCCGCGTCGCGCACCTTCATGGCCACGTGAACCCGGTTGTCGGTGCCGAGCTTGGCGAAGATGCGGGTGATGTTGGCCTTGACCGTGGCCACGCTCACGCAGAGGCCGGCCGCGATCTCGGTGTTGGAGCCGCCCTTGGCGATCTCGACGGCGACCTCACGCTCCCGTTCGGTCAGCCGGGACAGCTCCTCCAGCGCCTGCGGTCGCCGCGGGTCGTGCCTGCCGGTGGCGGCCGCGATGACCTGCTGGGCGACGCTCGGGGACAGCACCGGCTCGCCCCGCGCGCACGCGCGCACGGCCTCGATCATCTTGGGCGGCGGCGTGTCCTTCAGCAGGAAGCCGTGCGCCCCGAGCTGCAGGGCGCGCAGCACCATGTCGTCGGCGTCGAACGTGGTCAGCACCAGGATCTTGGGCGGGGAAGGACTCTTGAGCACCAGCTCGGTGGTGGCGAGGCCGTCCTGGTGCGGCATGCGGATGTCCATCAGCACGACGTCGGGGCGCAGGTCGCGGATCACGGCCATGGCCTGCCTGCCGTCGGCCGCCTCCCCGGCCAGCCCGAGGTCGGGCTCGCCGCCCAGGATGAGGCGCAGCCCCGTGCGCACCATCGGGTCGTCGTCCACGATCACTATGCGAAGGCGGGTCATGGGCTCAAGCCTCCCACGGCAGGCGGGCGTCGAGGATGAACCGTCCGTGACGGACGGTGTGGCTGATGGTGCCGCCGGCCATCCGGGTGCGCTCGGCCAGGCCGACCAGGCCCAGCCGGCTGCCGGGCCCCGCCGACTGGCCGGGCGGCGCCGGGTTGCTCACCCTGATGCGCAGCCCTTCGCCCGGCCGGCCGCCCAGCTCCGCCGTCACCCGGCTGCCCGGCGCGTGCTTGCGCGCGTTGGTGAGCGCCTCCTGCACGATCCGGTACGCGTGGCGTCCCGTCTGGGTGGGCAACCGCTCGCGGCAGTCGATGGCGTCGTCCACCTCGACCCGCTGCCCGGCCGCCCGCACCTCCTCGAACAGGGTGTCCAGATGGTCCAGCGTCGGCTGCGGGCCCTCGGGACCCTCATTCGCACCGCCGGTGGGACCGCCGTCCCGCCTGAGCGTGCCGAGCACGGCACGCAGCTCGTTGAGCGACTGGTGGGCGTTCTCCTGGATGGCCAGCGCCGCCTCCCTGGTCTGCTCGGGCGTGAGGTCCTTCCGGTACGCCAGCCCGCCGGCCAGCATCGCCAGCAGCGAGATCCGGTGCGCCAGCACGTCGTGCATCTCCTGGGCGATCTGCAGCCGCTCCGCGAGCTGGGCCTGCTCGACCCGCTGCCGCTGGGCCGCCGCCTCCGCCTCCCGCTGGGAGGCGGCCAGGTCACGGCGGCTGCGGGCGTACAGGCCGAGGACGGTGGCGCCGGCGAGCGTGACGGCGCCGGCCGCCGCGTTGAGCAGGCCCGTGGTGGGGGTGCCCTGCCACCGGCCCGCCAGGAACATGCTCAGGATCGCCACGGCGGCCACCGGCACGATCTGGCGCCAGCGCCGGTGCGTGACCAGCGAGGTGTAGGCGACGAGCGCGGGCCCGCTCGCGGTGAAGGACGCGATGGTCGGGACCGTGGTGGCCAGCGCGATCTGCCACGGCCACCTGCGCCGCCAGCGCATGAGGACCAGCCCGGCCGCGCCCAGCCCCATGTCGGCCAGCACCCAGCCGAGCGAGCTGTACGGCATCGGCACGCGGCCCGACAGGAGCACCACCATGACGACGTAGAGCAGCAGGGGCAGCGCCGCGAACAGGTGGCGCAGCGTGCTGCCCAGCCGGTCGATGGGCGGCTGGTGCTCGTCGGCGTCGTGCACGCCCACCAGCCTAGGGACCCGCCGCCGCGCCGGTTAGCGACCGGGGTCCATCGTGCTGCAGACCCTGGTCTACACCGCGGGCGCCGGGTGGCGGCCGGGCCGCCACCCGGCGTGGACCCAGGTCCGATGCACGCGGGGCGCGCGTTCGATGGACTCTGAGGGTGATCGAATTTCAACGCCTCGGCAAGAGGTACAGCGACGTGAAGGCGCTCGACGACGTGTCCTTCACCGTGCCGGCCGGCTCCGTCACCGGGTTTCTCGGGCCCAACGGGGCGGGGAAGTCGACGGCCATGCGCATCCTGGCGGGGCTGTCCCGTCCCACCTCCGGCTCCGCCACCGTGCTCGGGCGGCCGTACGCCGAGCTGGAGCGCCCCGGCTACGAGGTGGGCACGCTGCTCGACGCCTCCGCCCAGCACCCCGGCCGCAGCGGCCGGGAGGTCCTGACGCTCGGCGCGATGATGCTGGGCCTGCCGCGTTCGCGCGTGGACGAGGTCCTGGAGCTGGTCGGCCTGACCGGCAAGGAGGGACGGCGGGCGGTCGGCGGCTACTCGCCGGGCATGCGGCAGCGGCTCGGCATCGGGCACGCCCTGCTCGGCCGGCCCCAGGCGCTCATCCTGGACGAGCCCGCCAACGGCCTCGACCCCCAGGGCATCCACTGGATGCGCGGGCTGCTGCGCGACCTGGCCGACTCGGGATGCGCGGTGCTGCTCAGCTCGCACCTGCTGCACGAGGTGGAGCAGGTCGCCGATCGCATCGTGATGATCGGACGCGGCCGCCTGCTCGCCCAGGGCACTCCGGCCGAGCTCGGCCAGGGCCGTGGCCTGGAGCAGACGTTCCTCGAACTGACCGCCGCCGCCGACAGGAGCCTGGCATGAACACCCGACGCGTCCCCTTCCCGACGTTGCTGCGCGTGGAGACGCGCAAGCTCGTCGACACCCGCGGCAGCAGGATCATCGCCGGGGTGCTGGTCGCCCTGGCGGTCGGCTCGGTCGTCGGCCGCGGCGCCGTCTCGGGGCCCGAGTTCCAGACCGTCGCGGGGACGGCCGGCATCGTGTTCGGCATCCTGCTTCCCGTGCTCGCCATCCTCACCGTCACCGGCGAGTGGAGTCACCGCACCGCGCTGACCACGTTCACGCTCGAACCCCGCAGGGGGCGGGTGATGGCCGCCAAGTGCCTGCCGCCCCTGGTCGCCTCCGTGGTGGCCTGCGCGTTCGCGCTGGTGGTCGCGGTGCCGGTGACGGCGGCCGTCGCGGCGGCGCAGGGCGTGCCGGCCGACTGGCAGGTCGCGCCGCCGGCCCTGGCGGGATGGACGGCGACGACGGTCCTGCTCACCGCCCAGGGGCTGGCCCTGGGGACGGTGCTGATGAACGCGCCCGCGGCGATCGTGATCTGCCTGTCCAGCACGGTCGTCTGGAGCGTTGTGGGCCGGCTGGGTGCCGCGGGGGAGGCCGCGATGGAGTGGCTGGACCTCAACACCGCCACCGTCCCGCTGGTGAACGGCGACATGACGGGCGGCGACGCCGCCCGGCTGGCCGTGTCGGCGCTGGCGTGGATCGTGCTGCCGATGGCAGCGGGCATGGTGCGGACGATGCGCAGAGAGATCGGTTGAGGTAGATCTATATCCGTTTCATGGCGATATGTTTGCCTTTGTCCGGTTTAGGGGCTAAATTGGTGACTGTCCGGCGATGACCCGTGCCCGCGCAGTCGCGGCGAGGGCGCCGGAACCCGGATCCCTCCGCTGGATTCCCCCGTGCTCCGCGTAGCGTCCCGTATGGCGTGCCGTCCGGCTACGTCCGTCCAAGCGAGCGCGAACTGCCATAGTCCCCTAACAAAGGACCTGACACCATCATGACAGCTCGCCTGCGTACCTTTGCCATGCTGGCCACGACCGCCGCGACCGCCCTGGCCATGGGCGCCGCTCCGGCACACGCCGACAACGGCACCGTGCAGCAGGTCATGCTCAAGGGCTCGACGACCGCGTCGTACTTCTGGGACGACGCCTCCGGACGGGCCGGCGACACCGGCCTGCCCGCCTCGGGCAAGCCCATGCAGAAGGGCCTGGCCGCCAGCCCCAGCTGGCCCCTCATGACCGAGGGGTACGCCATCTACCAGGGCAAGAAGGTGCCGTTCTTCGTCGGTGACCGCGGCCCGGGCGACCCCTCCGGCCGCGGGGTCATGCTCGACCTGGACGCGAAGACCTTCGCCGAGCTGACCGGCGGCACCTTCAACTCCGAGACGCTCGGCGTCGAGGACAACGGGGGCAAGGGCCACATCAAGATCGACTACGTCGTCACCAAGTGGGGCGACGGGGCCGGCAAGAAGAACCACCCGGTCGCCTTCTCGACCGGCGCGTGGGCCGAGAAGGACACCCGGCCCGCGACCACGCCGGTTCTGGTGAAGCTTCCCGCCTGACCCGGCACGTACGCCGAGGGCGCTCCCGCACCAGGGGGCGCCCTCGGCGCGTCCGGCCGGTATCGCGGCGGCGATCACCCACAGGAAGGCGCCAGCGTGAGGCGGGCAGGGCCCCGTGCCTATGTCCTGATGCGGGGCACGGGGACCCGCGACCAGTCGATGTCGGAGCCGAAGTAGAAGCCCGGGTACGCCGGCTGGTTGTAGGCCGTCTGCTGCCGGGCCACGTCGGCGCGGTACTGCGGGTCGTGCATCAGCGTGTACATCTTCCTGCCGGTCACCTCGGTGCTCAGATAGATCCGCACCGCCTCGCCGTCCGCCGTACGGACCAGCAGTTCCTCGCGCCAGTCGCCGAAGACGTCGGCGACCAGCCCCGGGTTGCCCTTCGTCCAGTTGTTCGCCAGCGTGCCCTCGGCGGCGAGGACCGTGCCGCGCCTCCAGTCGTCGATCGTCGGCGTCTGCAGCTCGGTGGTCGCGGTGCCGTTGACGAGCTGCGTGGTCATGTCGGCGGCCCAGCGGATGCTCATGTTCGTGCCGGGGGTGCCGCGCCCCAGGTGCTCGCCGCGGGCCGACCACAGGCCCGCCTGGATCTCCTGGTCGGGGGGCATCGACGACCACGCCTCCACCCCGCGGACGGCCGGGTCGATGTCGCCGACCATGCCACGACCGGTGTCCCGGCCGCTGTAGCCGCCGTGGATCACCTCGCCGGTGGCCGCGTCGCGCAACGCCCATCCGTACGGCGCCCAGGCGCCGCCCTCGTGCACCGTCCAGATCTCCAGGCCCGGCCGGTCGGGGTCGAAGTCGCCCACGTGCAGGGCGTCGCCGTGGCCGAGCCGGACGTTCTGCCCGGGCACGCTGCTCTTCGGCGGGCCCTCGGCGAACGACGAGTACAGCAGGTCGCCGTCGTCGTCGATGGTCGCGGCGCCGTAGACGATTTCCTGCCTGCTGTCGCCGTCCACGTCGGCCGCGCTCATCGAGTGGAAGCCCTGCGTGGTCAGGTCGGCATATTCCGGGTTGCTGCCGGGGACGCCGTGAGGTGAGGCGTCGAACGGGTTCGCCATCGGGGCGTGGCCGCTGTCGACGTACCAGACCTCCTCCAGCCGCCGGCCGTTCCAGGTGTAGGCGACGAGCGTGGTGCGGGTGTAGTACCCGTGGGCGAACACCGCCGACGGGCGCCTGCCGTCGAGGTAGGCCACCGCGGACAGGAATCGGTCGACCCGGTTGCCCGGCTCGATCCTGGACATCGCGTAGTCGCCCCACATGAGCCCGTCGTCGCCGCGGCCGGGCTTGTAGGGGATCGTCTGCAGTTCTCTGCCGGTGGCGCCGTCGAGCACCGACAGGTATTCGGGGCCGGTGAGGACGAAGCCCTCGAACTCGCGCAGCCGGTTGTTGCCGCTGCGCCCCGGGGCGTAGACGTCGACGAAATAGGTGGCGAGCTCTACGGCGTCCTCATGGGAGAGCGGATATTCGTGGGCCGGCTCGATGCCGAAGGCCTCTTCCAGCGTGGCCGGCCAGCGTTTCGCGACCACCTCCGGGTGCTTGTGCCATTTCGCGAACATGTCCACAACATGGTCGAAATAGTCTGCTGCGCTTTTGCGATAGTCGTCCTGGTGCGAATAGCCCGCTCTGACGTCCCGGCGCGGCATGGTGACGAAACGCTCGGAGACGACCTGGCCCCTGCTCCCGTACCGGATGATCTTCGTGCCGGGTGCCGTCTTGAGCATCATCTCCGATCGGCCGTCGCCGTCGAGGTCGTAGACCGTGAACTGGGTGTAGTGGGCGCCGGAACGGATGTTGACGCCCAGGTCGAGCCGCCAGCGCAGGGTGCCGTCGAGCTCGTAGGTGTCGACGTAGGTGTTGCCGGTGTAGCCGCGCTGGGAGACGTCCTTGGAGTTGGACGGGTCCCACTTGACGACGTACTCGTAGCGGCCGTCGCCGTCCACGTCGCCGACGCTCATGTCGTTGGCGGTGTACGTGTAGGCCTCGCCCGTGGGCGTCACGCCGTCGGCCGGTTTTCGCAGCTTGAGGTCATAAAACGATTTAGCCCATGGCTGGACTGAGGCGCTGGGCCGGCCCTCCCGGCCACTGGTCACCGGGGTCACGTGGTAGCGCGAGGAGCGGGTGCCGCCGGCGTCGAGGTGGTTGGTGCTGTCGGTGACCGTGGCGATGGGGCGGCCGTCGCGGTGGACGCGGAAGGCCGGGCCCTTCATGCCGGTCTCGCCGTACCCCGACACCTCGTCGCCGAGCAGCCGCCAGCTCAGGAAGACGCCGGCGCTGGTCGTGGCCGCCACCAGGCCGCGGTCGAGGTGTTCGAGCCGGAGGCTCGCGCCCGGCCGTCCGTGACCGGCTCCGCCCGCCGCGGCCGGGGCCGCGACGTGGCGGTATTTCACGGAACATTTGGTGGATAATGCGCGGTTCTTTGGGTTCGCTCCGGCCGGCCCGTACTCCGGCGAACGCCCCGCGCGCGTCCCGTGCGGGGCGTCAGAAGTGGAACAGGCCGGCGCAGGCGGAGGCGGCGGCCTGCTCGTCACCTACCACGACGGCACGGGCCAGAGCCACCAGGCGGTCGGCCGCGATCCGGGACTCGTCCACCGGCGCCACCTCCGCGAGCAGGTCGTCGAGCTCGGCCAGCAGGCTCGGCCCGGACAGCCGGCGCACGCAGGGCCAGGTGTCGGAGAAGCGGACCTGAGAGCCGTCCGCGTCGAGCAGGGCGAGCCGGAGGCTCCTGTCGGGGTGGGCCGCCGCGCTGCGCGCCAGCCCCGACATGACGGCCTCCCGCGCCCGGGCGAGATCGGCGGGATCGCGCTCGGCCCACAACGACGACAGGGCCGGCTTCTCGTCCTGGAGGGTCGGCGCGAGCACCACGGCGCCGTTGCCGTGCTGCACCTCGACCTTGCCCTGAACCTCCAGCGCCACCAGGGCGCGGCTGAGCGACGCGCGGCTGACCCCCAGCTCCGCGGCCAGGAGCCGCTCGGGCGGCAGGCGATCGCCGGGGGAGAGCCCCTGGGCCTCGATGAAGCGCGCGATGTGATCGGCCAGCTGCACATACAGGCGCGGCCGTTCCAGGCGTCCTGGAACGGCGGAGGTCTGCGGGCGCTTCTTGGTCACGGAGGACAGTCTATTGACAGCCCGCCTCAGTGGAGCAGAGGCTAGGCCAATCTGGAAATGGCGCACGTAACCGGGTCAGGCGCCCGACCCCCTGAGGAGCTGCCGATGTCAGCGGAGATCATCGCGCTGGTCGTGCTCGTACTGGTGTTCCTGGTGGCTACCATCCGATCCATCAACATGGGCGCGCTCGCACTCGTGGCCGCCTTCGTCGTGGGGACCTCTGTGTTCGGCGTGGAGGTGGACGACGTGCTCGGCGGCTTCCCGGCGAACCTGTTCGTCATCCTGGTGGGCGTCACGTACCTGTTCGCGCTGGCCAAGACCAACGGCACCGTGGACTGGATCGTGCACCGGGCGGTGGTCGCCGTGCGCGGTCGCGTCGCCCTGATGCCGTGGGTGATGTTCGCGGTCTGCGCCGCGATCACCGCGATCGGCGCCGCCAGCCCGGCCGCGGTGGCCATCGTGGCGCCGGTGGCGATGGGTTTCGCGGCCCGCTACCGGATCCACCCCGTGATGATGGGCCTGATGGTGGTGCAGGGCTCGACCGGTGGGAGCTTCTCGCCGATCGGCATCTTCGGCGCGATCACCAACGGCGTCGTCGACCAGAGCGACCTGCCGGGCAACGCGGCCGTCCTGTTCGGTGGGGCGCTGGGCGCGTGCGCTCTCATCAGCCTCGTCGGCTTCCTCGCCTTCGGAGGCACCAAGCTGCTGCAGCGTGACCGGCAGTCGTCCAGGACGGCGGTCATGAGCCGCGCCGGCGGCGGCCCCGGCCCCGGTGACGGCCCCGACGGCGATACTGACGGCGGCGACCACCCCGTGGACGACGCCCTGCCCCGCCTCGACGCGCAGCGCTCGCTCACGCTGATCGGCCTGCTCGTGCTGGCGGTGGGCGCGCTCGTCTTCGACCTCGACATCGGTTTCCTCGCGCTCGCGGTGGCGGTCGTGCTGACCCTGATCTTCCCCTCCGCCGCCCGCGGAGCCGTCGACAAGATCAGCTGGGGTACGGTGCTCCTGGTCGGCGGCATCGTCACGTACGTCGCCCTGCTGCAGGACCAGGGCACGGTGAAGTGGCTCGGCGACGGCGTGGCCGAGGTCGGCGCTCCGCTCCTGGCGGCCCTGCTGATCTGCCTGATCGGCGCCGTGGTGTCCGCCTTCGCCTCCACGACCGGCATCCTGGGCGCGCTGATCCCGCTCGCCGTACCCTTCCTGCAGACCGGGCAGGTCGGCGCCGTCGGCATGGTCACGGCGCTGGCGATCTCCTCCTCGGTGGTGGACTGCAGCCCCTTCTCCACCAACGGCGCGCTGATCGTCGCGAACGCCGACGTGGCGATCCGGGACGACGTGTTCAAGCGCCTGATGACATGGGGTATGACCATCGTGGTCGCCGCGCCGCTTCTGTGCTGGCTTGTCCTGATCGTGCCGGGGCTGTCCTGACCCGCGCGGGCGCGGGCCTCCCGTGCTGAACGCCGACGAAGAGGAGATCCGCGCGTGTCTGGCAGGCTGACCGCACTCGACCTGATCGAACTCGTGCTCGACGACGGCTCCTACCGCACCTGGGACGACCCCCTCGGCCCGGCCGGCGACGCCGACCCGCCGCCGAACGCCTCGTGACCGCGGTGGAACGGGCCACCGCCCAGCGGCTGCCGCTGCTCGCCGCTCCCGCCTCGGCCGGCACCAGGATGCAGGAGGGCACGACGGCGTTCCTGCAGATGGTGAAGATGACGGCCGCCATCACCCGGCACAAGGCCGCCGGCCTGCCCTACCTCGTCTACCTGCGCGACCCGACCTTCGGCGGCGTCCTGGCCTCGTGGGCCTCACTCGGTCACATCACGGCCGCGGAACCCGGCGCGATGATCGGCTTCCTCGGCCCGCGCGTCTACCGTGCCCTGCACGGGCAGCCGTTCCCTGAGGGCGTCCAGGTGGCGGAGAGCCTGCACCGTCACGGCCTGATCGACGCCGTGCTGCCCGTCCAGGACCTGGCGGAGGCCGCCGACCGGGCGCTGCGCGTCATGCTGGCGCCGCCGCCCCCGCCCGAGGCCGCGTATCCGTCCCAGGAACCGTTCCCCGACGTTCCCGCCTGGGAGTCGATCAGCGCTCTCCAGGCGAGGCGACAGGCCCGGCGTCAGGCAGGTGCTCCGCCACGCCGCCTCCGACGTCCTGCTGCTGAACGGCACCGGGGCGGGGGAGACGGACCCGGCGCTCCTGCTGGCGCTGGCCCGTTTCGGCGGCGTCTCGTGCGTACTGCTCGGCCAGGACCGCCGCCACCAGGAGGACGTGTGCCCGCTGGGGCCAGCCGCCCTGCGCGTGGCCCGGCGTGGCATGCGGCTGGCGAGCGCTTCGGCTGCCGCTCGTCACCGTCGTCGACACTCCCGGCGCGGCCCTGTCGCCCGAGGCGGAACGAGGCGGGCTCGCCGGGGAGATCGCCCGGTGCCTGGCCGACCTGGTCGACCTCGACACGCCGACGCTCTCCCTCCTCCTCGGCCAGGGCGGCGGCGGCGCCGCGCTCGCGCTCATCCCGTGCGACCGGGTGCTCGTCGCCCAGCACGGCTGGCTGTCCCCGCTGCCTCCCGAGGGGGCCAGCGCCATCGTGCACCGGGACGTCGAGCACGCTCCGCAGGTAGCGGCCGTACAACGCGTCCGCTCCGCCGACCTGCTCGCCGGCGGCATCGCCGACCGGATCGTCACCGAGCATCCGGACGCCGCCGAGGAACCGCAGGCGTTCTGCCGCCGCGTCGGGCGCGAACTGGAGCGCGAGCTCGCCGTCCTGCTGCACCTCCGCCGCCCGGAACTGCTCGCCGAACGGCTCCGCCGGTACCGGATCCTCGGCAGCGCCACCGACACGCGCCACTCCGCCACCGCGCCCGGAACCGCCGTCGACGACGCGGTCGCGTGACGCCGGCCGAGGTGGTGAGGGCCCTCAGGAGGGGGCCTGTGACGCGAACTCGACGCCGACGTCCTCGAACCAGGGCGGCACGCCGTCGGTCACCAGGAGTTCGGCCGCGTCCCAGCCGCACACCCGGATCGGGGCGCTCAACGCGAACTTGCGCGCGTCGCCCACCACGATCGTCCTGCGCGCGATGGCGATGAGCCGGCGCTTGGTCTCGGCCTCGTACGGTGTGGCCCCGTAGACGCCGTTCCCGTCGAGCGCGGTGGCCGCCAGGAACAGGGTGCGCACGCTCATGTGCTCCAGCCACGCCAGGGTCTCCGGCCCGCCGAACGAGCGGGTGTCCCTGCCGTACTGGCCGCCGACCCCGATGAGCGTGATGTCGGGTCTCGGCGCGAGCACGGCGATGGCGGGCAGCGAGTGGGTGATCACGGTGAGGTTCGCCCCGGAGGGGAGCAGTTTGGCGATCTCCAGCGTGGTGGTGCCCGAGTCGAGGGCGATGGCCGTGCCCGGCTCCACGTGGCGTACGGCGGCGGCGGCGATCGCCCGCTTGGCGGCGGACGCCTGAACGGAGCGGTCGGTGAACGGCGTGGCACCCATGTCGGCTGCTGCGGCGCCTCCGCGTACCGCCCTGACCAGGCCGTCACCGGCCAGCCTGCGCAGGTCGCGCCTGACGGTGTTGGGTGAGACGCCCAGCTCGGTGACCAGGTCGGCGGCGGCGACGTACCCGTCGAGCTCGATCCTGCGCAGGATCGCCTCGCGCCTGTGCGGGGCCGACGAGTAGCGCAGGCTCGCCTCCATGTCGCTCATATGACCATGATGCCCCATAAGTTGGCGTTTTTCAGCCAACTTATGGACTTATAGTGACAACATGGCGTTGTTGTGCGGGATCGACGTGGGCACCACCCACGTCAAGGTGGGCTTCTTCGACGACGGGGGCGGCTGCGTCGCTTCCGTACGCCACCCGACCCCGCGCGACCTGCCCGCCCTCGTGGCCGCCGTCGTGGAGGCCCTGGCGGAGTGCGCCGCCCGCGCGGGGCGCGGCCCCGACGCGATCGGGATCGCGGGCATGGCCGAGACCGGCGTGCCCCTCGACGCCTCGGGACGCCCGCTCACGCCGCTGCTGTGGTGGAACGACCCCCGCGGCCACGAGGAAGCCGCCGCGCTCCGCGGCACCGGCCCACCCGGCGCGGGCGGGGACGCGGTGGCGGTTTACGCGCGGACCGGGCGGTGGGTGGACGGGAAGGCGCCGCTGGCGAAGTGGCTCTGGTTGCGTGCGCACGAGCCGGGCGTGCCGGCGGCGATGCGGTGGTGGGCGAGCGTGCCCGACGCGGTGGCGTACGCGCTCACCGGCGTGCTGCGCACCCATGAGACGCTGGCCGCGCGCACCCTCGCCTACGACGTCGTACGCGGCCGCTACGACGAGGACCTCCTCGCCCTGGCCGGGCTGGGTCCCGAGCAGCTGGCGCCCACGGCCGGGGCGGTGGAGCCCGTCGGCGGGCTGACGGCGAGGGCGAGCGGGGTGGCGGCCGGGACCCCCGTGGTGATCGCCGGTCACGACCACGCGGTGGGCGCGTGGGCGTCGGGCGTACGCCGTCCCGGTCACGTGGCCGACTCCATGGGCACGGCGGAGGCGGTCCTGGCGCCGGCGGCGCACCGGCCCGACCCGCGCACCGGCCTGGCCCTGGGAGTCACGGCCGACCCCTCGCTCGACGGCGCCGGCACCGTCCTGGTCGGAGGTCTGCCGATGAGCGGCGGCATGCTCGACTGGCTCCTCGGCCTGGCTCCTCCCCTTGACGACCCCCGGGCGCGGGCCACGGCGGAGCGCGCGGGCGAGCGGGAAGCGGGACGGGACAGGTACGCCGCCCTGCCCGGACTGCTGGACGGGGTGCGGTTGCCGACGGGCATCATCGCCGAGCCGTACCTGCGCGGCAGGGTGGCGCCCGCGCCCGAGCGCGAACGCCGGGTCACGATGTCCGGGATCGGGCCCGAGCACACGTTCGGCGACCTGCTGGCGGCCGCCATGGAGGGCACGTGCCTGCACACCCGCTGGACCGTGGCCGAGCTCGCCGCCGTGACCGGCGCCCCTCCCGAACGGCTCGTGGTCTTCGGCGGGCAGGTCCGGGTCCCGCTCTGGATGCGCGTGAAGGCGGCGGTCTCGCCCGTGCCGGTGGAGGTCGTACGGGCCGACGACGCGGTCTGCGCGGGCGCCGCTCTCATCGCCGGCCAGGCGGGAGGTTCGCTCGGTGACGTCCCCGTGCTGCCCCGCGAGCCGCAACGGCACGACCCCGGCCTCGCCGCCGCCTACCTCCCCCTGTACGAACGCTTCCTGACCTCCGCCGGCCGGCGGGAGCACGGATGACCAGGCAGAACCATCAGATCGGAGCACCCATGACCAGCCAGGAGACCACCACGCCCGCCCCGACGCTCGACCTGCTGGCCCGCCCGTCCGGTGGGTTCGCCATGGTCGCCATGGACCAGCGGGAGAGCCTGAGGCAGATGTTCGCCGCCGCCACGGGGGAGCGGGTGGACGACGACACCCTGGCCGGGTTCAAGCTGGCGGTGGCGCGGGAGGTGGGGCCGCACGCCTCCGGGTTCCTGATCGACAGGGACTACGGCTTCGACCGGGTGGCCGCCGAGGGCATGGTCCCCGGCGGGCTGATCATCGCCGTGGACAGCCTCCGGCAGGCGCCCGACGGCCCCGTCGAGGACACCTCGATCGACGAGACGATCGACCTGGCCGCCGCGCGGCGGGCCGGCGCGGTCGCGGCCAAGCTGCTGCTCATCTGGCGCGACGACGAGCACCGGCGGCGCCGCCTGGAGACCGCCGCCGCGTTCGTCCGTGTATGCGCCGATGCGGGCCTGCTCTCCGTGCTCGAAGGGGTGGCCAAACCCGTCCAGGGCCAGGAGGCGGGCTTCGACGGGCCCGCCGCGATCCGGGAGGCCGCCAGGGAGCTGGCCGGGCTGCGGCCCAGCCTGTACAAGGCCCAGGTGCCGCTCGGCGGCGCCGCCCCCGAGGAACGGCTGGCCGAGGAGTGCGCCCGGCTCGACGAGGTGATCCCCGTCCCGTGGGTCGTGCTCTCCCAGGGCGTGGAACGGGACGACTTCCCCGCCGCCGTCCGGGCCGCCTGCCGGGCGGGCGCGTCGGGGATGCTGGCCGGCCGCGCGATCTGGAGCGACGTGGTGGGGTCCGCCGGCCTGGCCGCGGAGCTGCGTACGCGCTCGGTGCCCCGGCTGCGGCGGCTGGCGTCCATCGTCGACTCCTTCGCCCGCCCGTGGAACGCCCGATGACGGCGCGGACGGCCGGACCGGCTGCTGGTCGTCCTGCGGGAGGGCCGGCGATCGCGATGTTGCACACCGTGCCCGCGCTTGCCGCGCCGCTGGCCGAACTGGCCGCCGAGGTGCGGCCCGGCACGCGGATCCTGCACTTCGCCGACGAGAGCCTGCTCCAGGACACCATCGCCGGCGACGGTCCGCCCCCGCACGTCCTGCGCAGGCTGGTCTCGTACGCGATGTACGCCAAGGAGTCGGGAGCCGGGACGCTGCTCGTCACCTGCTCCTCCATCGGTGAGGCCGCCGAACAGGCGCGCCCGTTCGCCGAGCTGCCGATCCTGCGCATCGACGAGCCGATGGCCGGGGAGGCGGTGCGGGCCGGGCGGCGGATCGGGGTGCTGGCGACGCTCGCCACCACGCTCGGCCCGACCACCCGGCTGGTCCGGCGGGCGGCGTCCCGTGAGGGGGTGGCGCGGGAGGTCGTTCCGCACCTGTGCGACGGCGCCTTCGACGCGCTGCGCGGCGGCGATCCGGCCCGCCACGACGCCCTGGTCCTGGACGGGTTCGGCCGGCTCGCGGGGCAGGTGGACGTCGTGGTGCTGGCCCAGGCGTCGATGGCCAGGATCGTCGCGGAGGCGGACGGGGGAGTGCCGGTGCTCTCCTCCCCGCGCTCCGGCGTCGCCCAGCTGGCCTGAGCCGCCCCGGCCGGTCAGGTGGTGCTCAGGACGACGCGGCCCGTGGCCTCGCCGGCCGCCTGGCGTCGCCAGGCTTCGGTGGCCCGCTCCAGCGGTACGACCTCGTGCGCCACCGACAGCCGCCCTTCGGTCACCCGCTCGGCGATCAGGGTGATGGCCGCGGCGCGCTGCTCCCTGGTCAGCTCGTTGTTGGTGTAGCCGAGCACCCGCAACGACCGGCTGCGCAGCGTGGCGGAGTCGAGCGGGGACGTCTCCGACGCCGAGCTGCCGAGGTTGACGAGCCGGCCCCCGGGACGCAGGGTGCGGGCCGCCGCGGCGGCCGGGACGCCGAAGAGCGGGTCGAGCACCAGGTCCAGCGGCCCCTCGCAGGCGGCGGTGAAGCGGGCGGCCAGCGCGGCCACGTCGTCGGTGTCCAGGGTGACGACGGCGTCCGCCCCCGCCTGCCGGGCCTGCTCGCGGGCCTGCGGTGAACGGGCGGCGGCGACGACCCGGCGGGCGCCCGCGAGACGGGCGAGCTGGATGGCCGCCTGCCCCACCACGCCACCGCCGCCGAGCACCAGCACCTGCTCGCCGGCTGCCAGCTCGCCCCGCCAGGTCAGCGCCATGTGCGCGGCCACGGCCGACAATCCGAGCGCGGCCACGGCGAACGGGTCGGCGCCGCCGGGCAACTCGACGAGGTCCTCGGCGGGCACCGCCGCCAGCTCCGCCATGCTGCCGTCGCCCGGCGCCATCCCCGCCGGCGTGGGGAACCACACCAGCCGCCCGCCGACGGCCCCGACCCCCTGCACGCCGGGCACGTAGGGGACGGACGGCGTCCCGAAGTAGGAGGCGCCGCCCGCGCACAGCAGGTCGAGCGGGGTGATCGGGGCGGCGATGACCCCGACCGTCTCGGCACCGGACGCCACGGGTGCCGGCCGCTCGGCGACCACGGGCGGCAGGCCGCACGTCTCGATCGTGACGGCCCGCATCACGCGATCACGTCCAGGTCCGTCATGTGGCGATGTCCGGGTACGGCAGGCTCATGTGGGACAGCCGCCGCGCGTACTCCTTCTGGAAGCCCAGCGGCGGGTGGTCGCGCTCGAACATCGCGATGAACAACGTCAGCGTGAGGAACGGATGCGCCCCCAGCTCGAACAACTTCGGGTAGTCGTGAGCGGCCAGGGCCTCGCGTTCGACGTCGTCGAAGCGGAGCCACGTCGACGACTCGCCGGTGTGGCAGCCGAGGATGCGGTTGGCGTACTCGGCCTCCCACATCTCGACGGTGGCCCGCGGCTCCTCGCGGTAGCGCTCGACCAGCTCGGGGTCGCGGTCGACGGTGAAGAGGAACTTGTTCAGCAGGTATTTGCTCATGACCCGTCGCCTCCGTTCGGATACCACGTGAAGTACGCCTCCATGGTGTGGAACAGGTCGTACGTATCCACATAGTCGGCTTTCTTCCCCTCGCCGGCCACTCCCATCATCAGCATGAAGTCCATGAAGCCGTGGGTGGCGTTGCCGGGCTCCCACAGGCTGTCCAGGGTGACCTCCGACAGGCAGCCCTCGAGGTCGCCGGTGGAGATCCACTCGACGGCCCTGCGGTCGAACTCGGGGTCGGGGCCGTGCGGCCCGAACTGGCGCGGCCCGCCGAGCTCGAGCGACAGGTGCCCGGTGCCGATGACCGCGACCCGCTGGTCGGAGGGCCACGACTCGACGAGTTCCCTGATGGTCTGGCCGAGCTGCACGAACCGTTTCGGCCGCGGCAGGGGAGGGGCGAAGATGTTGGTGTAGACGGGCACGATCGGCAGGTCGTTCTGCGGGCGCAGGGTGATGATCGGGCACGTGATCGAGTGGTCGATCCGCAACTCGTTGGAGAAGGCCAGGTCGAAGCCCGCGTCCAGGCCCTCGCGCAGGATGTACGCCGACAGGTCCTCCTGCCCGGTGAACACCATCCTGGGCAGCCCGAACTCGCGTTCCTCGTTGTAGAAGTTCGCGTCGTAGAAGGGCGCCTTGCCGACGAGGAACTGCGGCATGTTGTCCAGCCACAGCTGGTGGAAGTGGTCGGAGCCGACCATGACCAGCACGTCGGGCCTGGCTCTGGTCAGGGTCTGCCGGAACGCCTCCACCTTGCGCACCCACTCGTCGGCGAACGGCGGGCGGTCCTCGCCCGTGGAGGTGCTGGCGCGGTGGTAGAAGGGGTGGTGGGTGGATGCGATGACCGCGACGAGTTCAGCCATGCGTCTCTCCGTAGGGGTCGGGGGGCACGGACCGGTTGTTCAGGTCCACGGACAGGAAGATCTCGTTGGCCACGGGGTGGCGCAGCTCTTCGGCGAGCTGGCCGATCAGCCCGGCGGTCCTGGCGAGGAGGGCGAATCCGCGCAGCAGTTCCATCGGCAGCCCCAGGTCGGCCAGCGCCGCGCCGCAGACGCCCGCGCCGTTGAGCGGCAGGGTCCTGCCCAGCACGCGGGGGTGCACCCGGCCGACCGCGGCGAACAGCGACAGGTGCGGCCCGAACAGCCCTTCCTCGGCCGCGATCTCGAACAGGCGCGGCGTGCGCGGGTCGCCGTCCTTGTGCACGTGGTGGCCGAGCCCGGGCACGCGCCGGCCGGATTCGCGCCAGGTCGTCACGGTGTCCAGCGCGAGCGCGTCCCAGCCGGCGTCGTCGGAGGGGAGGGGGTCACGCTCCTTCAGCACGCCGGCGAGGAAACGCCCGCAGTCCTCGGTGACGCCGAGGAACCGGGAGCCGCCGCCGAGCAGCCCGGCGGCCAGCGCGCCCTGCACGGAGTCGGGCGCCGACAGGTACGTCAACCGCGTCACGATCGCCGTCGGCGTGAACCCGTGGTCGGCCAGCGCGGCCAGCACCGCCTCGAACACGCGCACCTCCCCCCGGGACGGGCGGCGCTGCGTGGCCAGCCAGAAGGCCAGCTCGCCGAAGCCCACCTCGCCCATCACGTCGGCGGCCAGGTCGTGGCCGAGCAGGGTGATCGACGTGGGCGACGACGCCCCGAGCGCGGTGGGGTAGTCCCCGGGCGTCACGACGGCCGCCCCTCGGACAGCCACGTGCGCAGCTCGGCGCCGTGCTCGTCCAGCTCGGGCGGCGGCAGCGCGTAGCCGGCGGGTGTCTCGGAGAACCGGATCGGGTGCCGCGTCGTCGGCACCGCCCGCTCGCCCTCGCCCACCTCCACGACCGGGTCGAGCCCGAACCGCTCCGCCGCGGCGAACCCGCCGTCGATCGTGTTGATGGGCCCGCTCGGCACCCCGGCCTCCAGGAGCAGGTCGAACCACTCGTCGGCGGGGCGCCGGGCGAGCCGCTCGACCAGGATCGGCCGCAGCTCCTCGCGGTTGGCCGTGCGGCTCGCGTTGCGGGCGAAGCGTGGGTCGTCGGCCACCTCCGGGATGCCGAGCACCTCGCACAGCTTGCGGAACTGGGCGTCGTTGGCGGCGGCGACGATGAGGTCCTGGTCGGCCGTGGGCAGCGGTTCGTACGGGAACACGCTCGGATGCGCGTTGCCCATCCGGTAGGGGACCACGCCCCCGGCGACGTACGCCGAGCTCTGGTTGACCAGCCCGGTCAGCGCCGACGACATCAGGTTGACCTCGACGTGCTGGCCCCGCCCCGTGGCCTCGCGGTGGCGCAGCGCGGCCAGGATGCCGATGACGGCGTGGTTGCCGGCCATCACGTCGAACACGCTGATCCCGGCCCGGTAGGGCGGCCCGCCGGGGTCGCCGGTGAGGCTCATCAGCCCCGACATGGCCTGCACCATCAGGTCGTAGCCGGGCACCCGCGCCCCGGCCCCGGAGCCGAAGCCGCTGATGGACGCGTACACGATGCCGGGGTTGGCGGCCAGCACGGCGTCGTAGCCGAGGCCGTACTTGTCCAGCCCGCCGGGCCGGAAGTTCTCCACCAGCACGTCGGCCCGGCGGGCCAGCTCCCTGGCGGCGTCGGCGTCGGCTTCGTCGCGCAGGTCGAGGGCGATCGAGCGTTTGCCGCGGTTGACCCCGAGATAGTAGGTGGACGCCTCGCCCCTGGCGGGCGGCGTCCACGTCCGGGTGTCGTCGCCGCCCGGCCCTTCCACCTTGACGACGTCGGCTCCCATGTCCGCCAGCAACATCGTGGCGTAGGGTCCGGCCAGGACCCTGGAGAAGTCGGCGACCAGCACGCCGGACAGCGGCCCCCGCGGCTCGGTGTCAGTCATCGAGTCCCATCCTCGCGTCCGTTGAACGGACATATGTCCGCCCAGTCGATCCCAGCATCTGAAGGCCAGGACGTCAAGCGTCTTGACAGCCGGACGCGCGCTCATCACAGTAGCGGTGACCGTATAGCGGACAGCTGTTCGCCAACGAGGAGCGTGCCATGAACGACTTCGACTCCGGGCGCCCCGTGGTGCTGCGCGGCGGCACGGTGCTGCCCATGGACGGGCGCCGGGTGCTGCCCCGCACGGACGTCCTCGTCACCGGGGACAGGATCGCCGCCGTCGGCCAGGACCTGCAGGCCCCGCAGGACGCCATCGAGATCGACGCCTCCGACGGCATCGTCATGCCCGGCATGATCGACACCCACCGCCACATGTGGCAGACCGCGATGCGCGGCTACGGCGCCGACTGGACGCTCACCCAGTACTTCGTCTGGTTCTACCTGGAACACGGCAAGCTCTTCAGGCCCGAGGACGTGCACGCGGGCAACACGCTGGCCGCGATCGAGGCCCTGGACGCCGGCGTCACCACCGTCGTCGACTGGTCGCACGGCCTGCAGACCGTCGACCACGCCGACGCCGCCGCCGACGCGCTGCGGTCCGTGCCGGGCCGGTACGTGCTCGCGTACGGCAACATCCAGGCGCCGCCCGCCGAATGGACGGCCACGCCCGAGTTCCGCGATTTCGTCGCCCGGCGCGTCACCGGCGACGACCTGCTCGGCTTCCAGCTCGCCTTCGACGTGCTCGGCGACCCGTCGTTCCCGGAGAAGCCCGCCTTCGAGGTCGCCCGCGAGCTCGGCCTGCCCGTCACCACGCACGCCGGCGTGTGGGGCGCCACCAGCGACGACGGCATCAAGCTCATGTACGAGCACGGCTTCATGACCCCCGAGACCGTGTACGTGCACGCCGCCTCGCTGTCGGCCGACTCCTACCACCGCATCGCGGCCACCGGCGGCTCCATCTCGGTCTCCACCGAGAGCGAGCAGAGCGCCGGGCAGGGCTACCCGCCCACGTGGGCCGTCCGCGCCCACGGCATCCCGGTGTCGCTGTCCATGGACACGAGCGTCTGGTGGAGCGGCGACCTGTTCTCCGCCATGCGCACCACCCTCGGCGCGGACCGCTCCCGCGAGCACCTGGAGGCGCACGCCAGGGGCGAGACCGTCACGCACTGCGGCCTGCGCGCCGACGAGGTCGTCACCTGGGCCACCCGGGGCGGCGCCCGCGCGCTCGGCCGCGACGACCTCGGCGCCGTCGAGCCCGGCAAGAAGGCCGACCTGGTGCTCATCAAGAACGACGCGTCGCCCGTGTCGTTCCCGCTGCTCAACCCGTTCGGCCACGTGGCGTTCCAGGCGCAGCGCGGCGACGTGCACACCGTCCTGGTCGACGGCCGCGTGGTCAAGCACGAGCACCGCCTCGTCGGTGTCGACCTGGCCGCGGCCCGCCGCCAGGTCGAGCGGACGGTCGAGCACCTCCGCTCCGAGATGGGCGACGAGGCGTGGGAGAAGGGCATGAACCCGGACATCCCCGCGACGAAGATCCTCGACAACCCGTACACGTACACCGACTACCGCAGCGACTCCACGCACCGCCTGTGACCGGCCGCTGTGCGGACGGCCGACCGTGCCGCCCGTGCCGACCGTCTAAAGTCGGAGCAGGCGGATCCGAACGAGAGGGCATCGATGGCACGCGGTGACACGGGACCTGACTTCATCGAGGCGCTGGCCCGCGGCCTCGATGTCATCAGGGCCTTCCAGCCCGGGCGCCCGGTCATGTCCCTGACAGAGGTGGCGACCGCCGCCGGCCTGGCCAGGCCGACGGCCCGCCGCATCCTGCTCACCCTCCAGGAGCTCGGCTACGCCCGGCAGGAGGCGGGCGGATTCGCCCTCACGCCGCGCGTGCTCGAGCTGGGCGTCACCTACATCCGCTCCACGGGGCTCTGGGAGGTGGCCAGGCCGCACCTGGAGCGGCTGGTCAGGCAGACGCACGAGTCCTCCTCGATCGCCCAGCTCGACGGCTCCGACATCGTCTACGTCGCCAGGGTCGCCGTGCCGAAGATCGTCGCCCTGTCGGTGCAGATCGGCACCCGCTTCCCGGCGCTGCAGACGTCCCTGGGCAAGGTGCTGCTGGCCGCGCTCTCCCCCGCCGAGGTGGAGCGGGTCCTGGCCGAGCCGAGCCGCTCCGGCATCGAGCCGCGCTGGCGGCCGGACGCCGGCGAGCGCGAGGCGGTGCTGCGCGAGGTGCGCGCCAAGGGGTGGGCGATGACGGACGAGCAGCTCGCCCTCGGGATCCGGTCGGTCGCCGCGCCGCTCAGGGACGGGCTCGGCAACGTCGTCGCGGCCGTCAACGTCAACGCCCACGCCGCCGAGACCTCCCTCCACCAGCTGACCGAGGAGCACCTGCCGCTGCTGCTGAAGACGGCCGGCGCGATCAGCGCCGACTGGGCCCTCTACCAGGAGGTGCCGCACGTCACGGCCTCCTGAGCCGGGTCGCGCGCGGCCTGGGTCTTGCCGGGCGGGGCAAGTCGTCCTTCAATGAGCCCCATACGGCGATCCTGGAGGGGCCGATGCGCGGTTTACGGGCGTCCGCAGTCGTTCTGATAATGGTGCTCACGACGTTCGCAGCCGCGGAGCCGGCCGCTCCGGTCATCGCCGGGCCGGCCGATCCCGAGCCGGCCTCGCTGGTCACCCTCTCCGTTCCCGGCCAGGCCGCGTTCGACCGCCGCGTACGGCCCCGCCCCCGCGACGGGGCCGTACGCGCGCCGGTTTTTGCGTGGCGCCGGTCTCTACGGCGCCGGTCTCTACGGTGCCGGGGCGTAGCCGGCCGGGCGGGTGGTGAAGGTGCCGCGGCCCTGGGTACGGCTGCGCAGCCGGGTCGCGTAGCCGAACACCTCGGCCAGCGGCACGATCGCGGTGATCACGACCGTGCCCGACCGCGTCGCGGAGCCGGAGATCCGGCCGCGCCGGGCCGCGAGGTCGCCCAGCACCCCGCCGGCCGCGTCGTCCGGCACCGTGACCGTCACCTCGGCCACCGGCTCCAGCAGCGCCATCGTGCCCGCCCGCAACGCCTCGCGCAGCGCCAGCCGGCCGGCTGTGCGGAAGGCGAGCTCCGAGGAGTCCTTCGTGTGGGTGGCGCCGTCGGTCAGCGTCACCCGCACGCCCGTCACCGGGTGCCCGGCCAGCGGCCCGCCGGCCAGGGCGTCGCGGCAGCCGGCCTCGACCGCGCGCACGTACTCGCGCGGCACCCGCCCGCCGGTGACGGTCGAGGAGAAGGCGAAGTCGCCGTCGGCCAGCGGCTCCACGTCGATCATGACGTGGGCGTACTGGCCGGCGCCGCCGTCCTGCTTGACGTGCCGGTACAGCAGGCCCGACACGCCGCGGACGAGGGTCTCCCTGAACGCCACCTGAGGCCGGCCGACGCCGACGGCCAGCCCGTGGTCGCGGCGGATCTTCTCCACCGCCACCTCCAGATGCAGCTCGCCCATCCCCGACAGCAGCGTCTGCCCGGTCTCGGCGTCGGTGCGGACCGCCAGCGACGGGTCCTCCTCGGCCAGGCGCGTCAGCGCCGCGGCCAGCCGGTCGGCGTCGGTGCTCCTGCGCGCCTCGACCGCCACCGACACCACGGGGTCGGCCGCCCCCGGAGGCTCCAGCACGAGGGGCGAGCCCGGCGCGCACAGCGTCGTCCCGGGCCGGGCCACCTTCGGCCCGACGACGGCGACGATGTCCCCGGCCACCGCCCGGTCCACCTCGGTGTGGCGGTCGGCCTGCACGCGCAGGATGCGGCTGATCCGCTCGGTACGGCCCGCGCCGGCGTCCAGCACCGTGTCCCCCTTCCGCATCGTGCCCGAGTACACCCGTACGTAGGTCAGCCGCCCGGTGGCGGTCGAGTTCACCTTGAAGGCCAGCGCGGCCAGCGGCGCGGCCGGGTCCGCCGGGCGTTCCGCGCCGTCCTCGCCGCGCACCGCCGGCACCTCCGGCGGCGAGGGCAGGTACGCCACCACCGCGTCGAGCAGCGGCTCGACCCCGCGGTCCCGGTACGCCGAGCCGCACAGCACCACCACGCCCGCACCGGTGCGGGTAAGGTCGCGCAGCGCCGCGGCCAGCGTGCCCGCGGAGATCGACGGGCCGGCGCAGAACTCCTCCAGCGCGTCCGCGTTCAGCTCGGCCACCGCCTCCTCCAGCACGCGGCGCCGCCGCAGCGCCTCCTCGCGCAGTTCCCGCGGCACCTCGCCCTCCTCGCAGGCGCCGCCGGTCCACACCAGCGACCGCATCCGCACCAGGTCGACCACGCCTGCGAAGCCGTCCTCGCGCCCGATCGGCAGCTGCACGACCAGCGGCACGGGATGCAGCCGGCGGCGGATCGACTCGACCGCGGCGTCCAGGTCGGCGCCGGCCCGGTCGAGCTTGTTGACGAACGCGATCCGCGGCACGCCGTACCGGTCGGCCAGCCGCCACACGGACTCGCTCTGCGGTTCCACGCCCGCGACGCCGTCGAACACCGCGATCGCGCCGTCGAGCACCCGCAGCGAGCGCTCGACCTCGTCGGAGAAGTCGACGTGGCCGGGGGTGTCGATGAGGTTGATCCGGTGCCCGTCCCAGGCGCAGCTCACCGCGGCGGCGAAGATCGTGATGCCGCGGTCGCGCTCCTGTGAGTCGAAGTCGGTGACGGTCGTGCCGTCGTGCACCTCACCCCGCTTGTACGTCGCGCCGGCGAGGAAGAGCATCCGTTCGGTGACGGTGGTCTTGCCGGCGTCGACGTGGGCCAGGATGCCGAGATTGCGGACGGTCGTCAGGGAGGTGGAGAGATGGGCGCGCACAGCCGATGACCCTTTCCGGGTGTCGTCGAACAGGACAGCGCGATTCCCCGGACGAAGGACGGCCGGAACTCGAGGCCGTGCGAGGACCCCGGCGCGGGATCAGGCCCGCGGAGGGTCGGGAAGGTCGCTTCGTCAGGGCGTCCGATGGCGGCCGCGCAGCCGGCATCGGGGCGACGAAGACACCAGGATCACCTCGTGCCGCGACGGGGGGACGATGGCAGCGGTGCTGTGGCGCACGGCCGGCTCCTCTCCCTCATCGATGCGGTACGGCGTTCGGTGGGGAGTGTAGTCACACGGGGATGACGGAGGGAACCGATTTTTCCGGCACGTCCGCCAGAACTTCCGCCGCGCGGACGGACGCGGCGACCCTGACGATCGCTCCGGCCATCCGGGCCGGCGCGGGCGCCGGCCCGGATGGCCGGGTTCCGCACGCGAGCGGGCCGCCGCGGCCGCACCTGACGGGAGAAGGCGTTTGAGGCGGGCGTGACGATGGTAGAGGCCACCTAGCAGGGCAAATGGAGATCGCCCCGCTATCGGTAGCCTTCCGGGGGAAGGCGTGATAGGCGGTCTCCGCGGTTGTGAGACCGCCGGATCGGGGGAAACCCAATGCGTAAGACGCTCACCGGGCTGGGCCTGGCGTTCTTCTTGACGCTAGTCCCGGCCGCCGCAGCGACGGCCGACACACCGGTCGAGCCCGTCGCGCAGAGCCAGGTCACACCCGCGCCACAGCAACAGACGGACGGAGGCGGTAACGCCGGCCTGTGGGGCCTGCTCGGCCTGCTGGGCCTGCTGGGCCTGGCCGGCATGCGTAAGCAGCGCCACGTCGGCACCTCGGAACACGTCTCCGACCGCGGGATGCGCCCATAGGCCGTCCCCGCCCGGCGACGCAGCCGGGATGAGATCGCAGCGGCACGGCCGCCGCACCGCGGCCGTGCCGACGCGGCTCCTTCAGAGCAGGGCGCCCGCACGGCGCAGGCGCCGCTCGCGGAGGGCGAGCAGCGGCGGCAGGCCGAGCTGCGCGGCGATGTAGACCGCCACGGCCAGCGCCTCCCAGAAGCCCGCCGAGCCGACCGCGCCGCCGGCGAACTGGGCCAGTCCCCAGCCGCCCAGCGAGATCATGAGCGGTAGCACCACCGTGACGAGCATCCAGGCCATGACGGCGATCCCGGCGACGTACGGCACCACGAACCAGCGGGCGATCTGCCGGTCCCGCTCCCCGGCCCCAGCCAGCTCCGCGCTCTCGGCCTCGGTGAGCCGAAACAGCCGGCTCTTCGCGGTGAGCCACGTCGTCCGGTAGAGGTTGTGGCAGCGCAACGCGTTCGCGAGCAGCGCGTACGAGTCGCTGCGCAGCGGCAGGGCGGCCCACTGCCAGACGATGCCGAAGACCAGGAAGAGCGCCACGGCGGCGAGGAAGCCGTCCACGCCGGCGGGCGGGCCGAGGAGCCGCAGCGCGAGCGTCACGGCCAGGACCACGGTGTCGACGGCCATCCCCGCCAGATAGACGCCGTAGCGGCGGTTGCGCGGAACCGTGACGATCTGGGTGAGGTCGGTCTCGAAGACGACGTACACACCGCGGTAGCTGACGCGGAAGATCGCCGGCACGCCGACCGCGCGCCCAGCGAGCCAGTGCCAGGCCTCGTGCACGGCGCCGAACGCCACACCCATCAGCAGCCACGTGAACGCCGACAGCCCCGGGCTGGGCAGGAACACGGCGTCCTCCCACGAGGGCCGGAGACCGGGCCGGAACACCAGCACGCCGGCCGCGAACAGCGCGGCCGCCACGTAGAACGACCAGGCGGCGCGGCCGAACAGCCGGGCCGCGGCCTGAGGGCTGACCCCTTCGAACCACCTGATGTGCCCGCGGACCGGCGCCGTCTCAGCGGGCGGGTCGAGCAGCCCGGCGGCGGTGAGCCCTTCGACGAAGTCCGTACCGTCCACCGGCTCGCCCGCGACCTCGCCGGCCCGCGCGGTGGCCTCGGCCAGCGAGCCCGTCTCCTGCAGCGTGGTCACGAACACGGCGCCAGGTTCGGGCACCGCGACGAAGACGCCCAGCTCGGGGCGGCCGAGAATCCAGGCCTCTCCGTCGAAGGAGACCGTCAGCCGCGCGGCTCGCTCGCGCAGCCCCGCATCCACGGACGTGGTCATTCTCTCTCCAGGATCAGGTACGGCATGGGCAGGGCCGCACCCCGGTGTGGCCGGGATGCGGCCCTGCGCCCCGGTATCAGGAGTCCGGGTGGATGAGCTGCGTCAGACGGGTGTTCTCGACCCGCTTGATCTCGATCTTCACAAGGATCACCTCCCTCCGCATGCCGGGCAGGCTGGGTTGCGAGGCCACTCGTCCTGACTCGTCGCACACCCGTGCGCGAAGTCGATGCTGAGCGGCCGGCCGGCGTACGCCGGTGGCTCGAAACCGGTCAGGTAACGCAGCACCTCGAAGGCGCCGAATGCCCCCAGCAGGCCGGCGACCGGGCCGATCCCGCGGTTGGGCTGGGGTTTGCTGACGAAGAGGCGGGTGGCGGCGATGGCGCCCGCGATCGCCGGGTCCTCGGGGTCGTCGAAGTCGGCCGGGTTCGACGGGTCCGCGGGCACGCACGCGCGGCACGCGCTCACGCCGGGCTGGACCGACCAGACGGTCCCCGTGGTGACCGAGATGCCGCCGCGGACGAACGGCACGCCGTTGCGCACGCACGCCTCGTTCACCCAGAGGTCGATCCGGTTCGGCCGGTCGATGCCCGAGGCCACCACGTCGGGCCGGGTACGGGCGACGAGCTCGTGAAGCTGCTCGGGACCCTCGACGTCGGCGTCGATCGCCTCGACCTCGACACCCGGGTCGAAGGCCCTGACCCACTCCGCGGCCCGCTCCACCTTGCGGGCGCCGATGTCGTCCCATCGGTAGAGGTACTGGCGGGCGAAGTTGCGCGGATCCACCGTGTCACGGTCGAGCAGCGTCAGCCTGCCCACGCCGAGCCCGGCCAGGTGCGGGATCGTGTTGGAGTTGAGCCCGCCGGTGCCGAGCACCAGGACGTGCGACTCGCGCAGGCGCCGCTGCAGGTCCTCGCGGCTGCGGCCGAGCGTGCTGAACGACTCGAAGAAGGCCAGGTTGCTGAAGTAGCGCTCCGCGGCCGCGGGTTCCAGGCGGCCGAGCCGGTCGCCGTCCTCCAGCAGGCTCACGTCGTCGAACGCCGCGACGGCCCCCTCCACGTCCGCCACGTCCAGTGACAGCTCGTCCGCGAGCTCGGCGACGGTCCTGCCGCCCTCGCCGAGCAGCCCGAGGAGCTTCTCCACCGTGCCGTCGGGATCGGACAGGACCAGCTGGTCGCGGGGGTCGTACACCAGCCGCAGCTCATCCCCGACCCGCTCCCACGCGATGTCCTTGAGTTGTGGCCTCATCGGTGCATCAGCCAATCTCTGAGATGATGTGGCAGGACTGTGGCATCCGGCCGCATGGATCCCGCATGGATCGTGCCTGGAGGACAATTGATCTTCGGGAGAGCCACGGCCGGCGCCGGCCCCGTGCCGGAGGTCCGCTTCCTCCTCCTCGGCCCGCTGGAGGCCGCGGTCGGCGGCCGGGCCGTCCATCTGACCGGCAGGCAGCGCGCGCTGCTCGCGGCGCTGCTGCTCGACGCCGGTCATGTGGTGTCCGTCGAACGGCTGGCCGACCGCCTCTGGGGCGACGAGATCCCGCCCTCCGCCCCGGCCAGGGTGCGCGCCCTGATCGCCGAGCTGCGCAGGGCGATCGGCGACCAGGGCCAGGACGTGATCGTCACCAGGAACCCCGGATACCTGGTCCGCGCCGCCGCGACGGACACCGCCGAGCTGGCCTCCCTGGTGGCGCAGGGGCACCGGGCGGCAGAGGACGGCCGGCATGCGGAGGCGGCCGCCCGGCACGACGAGGCGCTGGCACTGTGGCGCGGCGACCCGTACCAGGATCTGGCCGGCCCCGTCGCCCACGCCGAGCGGCACCGGCTGGAGGAGCTCAAGCACGAGGCGGCCGAGGGCCGCGCCGCGGCCCTCGTGGAGACGGGCAGGGGACAGGCGGCCATCGCCGGCCTGACGCGGCTGCTGGCCGAGGTGCCGCTGCGGGAGCGGCCGCACGGCCTGCTCATGCGGGCGCTCGCCGGCGGCGGGCGCTTACCCGACGCGCTGGAGGTCTACCGCGACTTCCGCGCCCGGCTCGTCCGCGAGCTCGGCGTGGAGCCCGGCGGCGAGCTGCAGCGCCTCCACCAGCGCCTGCTGGCTGGCGAGCCCGGCACAGAGCCGCCCGCCGGACCACCCGCCGGACCACCCGCGGGGTCGCCCGGGAGGCCGTCCGCGGGGCCGCCTGGAGAGCCGCCAGGAAAGGCGCCCGCGGCGCCCGTGCCGCGCCAGCTGCCGCCCCTGCTCGGAGGCTTCGTCGGCCGGGCGGAGGAGCTGCGGCGCATGGACACCGGCCCGGTGACGCTGGTCGTGGGACCGGCCGGCGTCGGGAAGACCGCGCTCGCCGTCCACTGGGCGCACCGGGCGGCCGCCGCGTTTCCCGACGGGCAGCTGTTCGTCGACATGCGCGGCTTCGACCAGCGCGAGCCGATGACGCTCCCGGAGGCGCTGCGCCTGCTGGTGCAGGGGCTCGGCCAGGACGCCAAGGACATCCCCGTCGAGCTCGACGCCCAGATCGCCCTGTACCGCTCGCTCCTGGCGGGCCGGCGCGTCCTGGTGGTCCTTGACGACGTCGCCGCACCCGAGCACGTCCGTGCGCTGCTGCCCGGCGACCCCGGCTGCCGTGCCGTCATCACCAGCAGGAACCGCCTCGGCGGCCTTGTCGCGCTGGACGGCGTCGAACGCCTCACGCTCGACGTGCTGGACCAGCGGGAGGCCCTGCGGCTGATCGCGCACGGCATCGGCGAGGACCGCCTGCGCCGCGAGCGGGAGGCCGCGGCGGAGCTGGTGGCGCTCTGCGGCCGGCTGCCGCTCGCGCTCTCCATCGCCATGTCCTGGATCGGCGACCAGGAGCACCGGATGATCGGCCACTACGTTCGCGAGCTGGCGGACCGGGGACGGCTGGCGCGCCTGCGCGTCGACGGCGACGAGAGCGTCGCCGTGCAGGCGGCCCTCGACCTGTCGCACCAGGCGCTGCCGGCTCCCGCGCGGCGCATGTTCCGGCTCCTCGGCGTGGCCCGGGGCGCCGCCATCTCCGCCGACGCGGCCGCCGCCCTGGCCGGCACGGGCCGGGAGCACGCGGAGGACCTCCTGGGCGCGGCGGTGCGCGTCCACCTGCTCAAGGAGACAGGCCCGCGCCGCTTCGCCGCCCACGACCTGGTGGTCGAGTACGCGGTCCGGCTCAGCCTCGCCGAAGATCCGCCGCGGGAGCGGCACGCCGCGGCCCACCGGCTCCTCGACTACTACCTGCGCACCGTCGTTCGCGCCACCTCGGCGGCGGGTTTCGAGGCCCCGCGGCTGCCCGGCGGCCCGGCCGGGGCCGGTGTCACGCCGACGGAGTTCGGCGGCCCGGCGGAGGCCGTCGGCTGGTTCGACGACGAATGGGACAACCTCGCCGCCGCCGTGTCGCACGCGGCCGAGCACGGTCCGCGTCCCTACGCCTGGTTCCTGGTCGAGGCCATGACGGGCCTGCTGCAACACCGGCGCACGCACGCGGAGTGGCTGCGCCTGGCGGGCATCGCGCTGGACGCCGCCGAGTGGGAGGAGGACCCCATCGGGCAGGCCGCGATGCGCAACTCCCTCGGGCTCGTCCGGTGGCTCATGGCCGACCTCGAAGGCGCGATGCGGGAGTACGAGCGCGCGCTGGCGCTGGCACGCAGGGCCGGCTGGGCGCACGGCGAGGCCACGGCGCTGCAGGGCGGCGGCGTGGCGAGCAAACAGCTGGGAAAGCCGCAGCGAGCCCTTCCGCGCTACCGGCGGGCCATGGCCATCCACCGTGCGCTCGGCAACGAACGCGGCGAACTGCGCGCGCAGAACAACCTCGCCTCCGCCTACCTGATGCTCGCCCGGCTCGACCGCGCCGAGGAATGCCTGGTGGCCAACCTTCCCCTGGCCGAGGGGACGGGCGACCGGCTGCTCCAGGCGCTCACCCTCGTCAACCTCGCCCTCGTCCGCCAGAAACAGGCCCGGTTCGGCGAGGCGCTCGCATGTCTGGACGAGGCCCTGTCCGTGGCCCGCTCCGCCGGACTGCGGTACGCCGTGGCGGTCACGTACGAGACCTACGGCTGGGTGCACCGCGACGCCGGCCGCCACGAGCAGGCCGTGGACGCGTTCGCCCAAGGGCTGGCCGTCGCCAGGGAGGTCGAGAACAGGCGCTGCCAGATCGCCTCGCTGAGCGGCATGGCCGAGGCCGAGCTGGAGCTCGGCAGGATGGACTCCGCGCTCGCCCGCCTCGAGGCCGCGCTGCGGCTGGCCGAGCGGACGGGCACGGACCTGGACCAGGTGCTGCTGGGCCTGGCGGAGGCCCACCACCGCGGCGGCCGGCACGCCGACGCGCGCGACGAGGCCGAACGCGCGCTGAAGCTGGCGCAGGACGCCAACCCGCTGAACCTGCCCCGGCTGTACGGGCTGCTCGCCGCCGTGCACCTGGCGGACGGCGACGCGGCACAGTCGGTACGCGCGTGCGAGCAGGCGCTGAGGCTCGCCCACCGGTCGGGCCAGCGGCTGGAGCACGCCCGTGCCCTGCTCACGCTCGGCCACGCCCGGGAAGCGCACGCCCCCGAGCAGGCCCGCCGCCACTGGCGCCGCGCTCACGAGCTGTTCACGGCCATCGGAGCACCCGAGCGCCTGAAGACAGCGGCGCTGCTCGACCGACGGTGACCGTCGGCGGGCGTTTCCCCGTACGCGCCCACGTGAGCGGGTCCAGGCCGCGGCTCAGCCGGTGGCGGGGAGCGCGGCGTGGTCAGGCGGGGACGACGTGGCCGACGCGGAAGAAGCCGTCGGGGTCGTACGCGCGCTTGACCTCGCCCAGCCGCCGGCGGTCCGCCGTCGTGTACGCGGCCGCCGTCCGCGACGGGTCGGCCAGGAAGTTCAGGAACGTCCCGCCGTTCGCGTACGGTCGCAGCGCCTCGGCCAGCCCGGGGACCCGCGTGTCCACGATGGCCGAGAGCCTCGTCGTGCGGTGGCTCACCGGCCCGGCGTCCGGCCCGGGCCGGCTCATCGCCCCGCCCCAGTGCCGGATCTCCACCGTCGGCGCCTGCTCCGCCGCCCGCACCAGCGTGTCGATCACCTGGTCGGGGACGGTGTCGAACATGTCCATGTGCCGGTTCGGGGTGCCGCCCATCGCGGTGGCCGCGTACGTGGTCGTCCGGGTGTCGTCCAGCAGCGCCGGGCCCGCCGCCCGGTACAGCGGCGCCAGCAGCCGCCGTGCCTCCTCCGCCGTCCCGGCGTGCACGACCTTCAGCATCACGACGTGCCGCCCGCGCACCGGGGCGGGCACCTCCTCGCCGTCCGGCATGTGCCTGAACACGAGTGCCGTGCTGAGCTCGTCGGGAGCGCCGTCCATCCAGTCGCGGTACGCGCCGAGCGTCTCGCCCGCCGCCTCGATCGGGAAGTAGGTGAAACCGGCGTACACCCGCTCGACCGGGTGGAGCCGGAACTCCAGCGAGGTGACGACGCCGAACCCGCCGCCGCCCCCGCGCAGCGCCCAGAACAGCTCGGGGTGGCTGCCCGCGCTCGCCGTCACGTGCCTGCCGTCCGCCAGAAGGACCTCGGCCCGCACCACGCTGTCGGCCGCGAACCCGTACCTGCGCGCCAGCCAGCCGAGCCCGCCGCCGAGCGTGTAGCCGGTGACGCCGACGGAGGGCGACGACCCGGACAGCGGCGCGAGCCCGAACGGCGCGGCGGCGGCGACCATCTCGCCCCAGCGGGCGCCGGGACCGACCCGCGCGATCCGGCGGGCCGGGTCGACCAGCACCGAGCGCATCGGCGACGTCCTGACCAGGATGCCGCCGTCGCACGGGACGTGCGTGCCGTGACCCGTCGCCTGCACCGCGAACGGCAGCCCGTGCCCGCGCGCCGCCAGCAGCGCCGCCCGCACGTCGGCGGCGCTCCGCGCCTCGGCCACGAGCGCCGGCCTGGGGTCCACCGCGGGGTTCAGCGAGCGGCGCGCCGCGTCGTAACCGGCCTCGCCCGGCAGGTGCGCCGCCCCGGAGAAGCCGGGAAGCGTGATCTCGTCCTGGATGGTGTGCGGCTGGCTCATCTTCCGGCCCTTCTCTCCCGCGATCCACGATCACTGTGCTGGAGGGCGCTCACGGCTTCTTCCCGTTCGTCTTGCCGTCGCCCTACTGCCAAGGGTCGTGCGGGCGTCCCCCGCGGGCATCGGACGGCCGTCGCCACGTCCGCTACACCACCGGTCGTACGGCGCGTGCTTCCCGCTACGCCCGTTCCGGCGGCCCGCGATTATCGGTTAGGTAAGGCTAATCTAATATGGCGTCCATCAGGGCGTAGATCGCTGCGAAGAGGAGCACCCATGGCCACTGTCCCGCGCCGCATCCTGGCCGCCATCGGCGCCGCCGCGCTGCTCGGCGCCGGCGCCTGCGGCGGCACGGCCCCGCCACCCGCCGCCGCGCCGCCGGCGTCCGGCCAGGGGGCATGGACCTGGACCGACGACCGCGGCAAGCGGGTCTCCCTCCCGGAGCGCCCCCAGCGCGTCGTCGCCCAGTCGGGCGCGGCGGCGGCGCTGTGGGACTTCGGCGTGCGGCCCGTCGCGGTCTTCGGCCCGCACCGGCTGAAGGACGGCGGCCGCGACCCCGAGGTGGGCGAGGTCGACATCTCCAAGGTCGAGTCGATCGGGAACGTGTGGGGCGAGTTCAACGTCGAGAAGTACGCCTCGCTCCAGCCCGATCTGCTGGTGGCCGGCATGTACCAGAAGAACACCCTCTGGTACGTCCCCGAGGAGTCGGTCAAGGTGGTCGACCAGATCGCCCCCACGGTCGGCGTGCAGCTCAGCGGCAAGCCCCTGGTGGAGATCATCGAGACGTACGGCCGGCTGGCCGCCGCGCTCGGCGCGGACCCCGATGCCGCGCCCGTGGCCGATGCCAGGAGACGTTTCGACGCGGCCGGTGACGCCCTCAAGACGCTCGCCGCCGACAGGCCGGACCTGAAGGTGATGATCGTCACAGGCACCCCGGACAACCTGTACGTCGCCTACCTGCCCGACCACCCCGACATCAAGTACTGGGGCGAGCTGGGCCTGAACATCGTCTCACCGGACCGGCCCACGAAGAGCGAGGGCGGCTTCTGGGAGGTGCTGAGCTGGGAGAACGCCGACAAGTACGACGCCGACGTGATCCTGGTGGACGCCCGCGCCCAGTCGATGAAGATCGACGAGATGGCCGCGAAGCCCACCTGGGCCAAGCTGCCCGCGGTCAAGGCCGGCCAGCTCTATCCGTGGCACGCGGCCGAACGCTACAGCTACCTCGGGTACGCCAAGGTCATGGAGGAGCTCAAGGCCAACCTCGACAAGTCGCGCGACGACGTCGTCACGTGACGGGCACGATCTCGGCCCGGGTGAGCGCCCCGTGCTCGATGGTGAGCAGGCCGAGCGTGCCGTGCGGCTGGCGGCGGCGGTCGGTGGGGGAGCCGGGGTTGAAGATGCGCAGGCCGCCGTCCGACTCGTCGAGCGGGATGTGTGAGTGGCCGAACACGACCAGGCCCGCCCGCGGGAAACGGCGCCGCATGCGGGGAAGGCGGCCCTTGGCCGGGCCGCTGTCGTGGATCATGGCGATCCGCAGCCCGTCCAGGGTCAGCTCCAGCGTCTCCGGCGCGTCGAGGTCGGGGCCGTCGTTGTTGCCCTTGACCACGTGCACGGGGGCGTAGGCGGCCAGTTCCTCGATCACCGAGGGGACGCAGACGTCGCCCGCGTGCAGGATCAGGTCCGCGCCGCGCACGTGCTCGGCGACGCGGGGCGGGCAGGAGCGCCAGCGCCTGGGGGCGTGCGTGTCGGACAGCGCGACGACTCTCATGCCCGCCTTCCTGCCCCGGTCGCGGTGGTCGTCACGTCCCGTCCGCGTACAGCTCGTCCAGCCACGCCCGCCAGCGCCCGCCCTCGCGCTCATCCCCGCGCTCATCCTCGAAGAGCAGGTGTGCGGCGATCATGGGGCCGTGGAAGCCCTGGAGGAAGCGGTAGATCGCGTGATCGGCTCGGATGCCGAGGGTCTGGGAGTTGCGGAAGTACACCGCTCCTTCGACCTGCCCGGGGCCGAACCGCACGCGGTCGCCGGGGGAGGGAGGGCCGCCGAGGGCGGCGTACAGGAGCTCCCAGGCGCGCGGCCAGTCGCCGACGGGCGGCCCGAACTCCGTGACGGGCGTCGCCGCCCGTCCCGCGAAGTGGCCGAGATATTCGACCAGCGTCGCGAAGTACATCTCCATGCCCCTGGACATGGCATCGAATTCGTCCTCCCAGTCGTCGCCGGGCAGGAACCCGCTGGTCACCAGGCGGACGAGCGCGCTGCCCCGGTCGCGCCCCTCGATGAGGAACTCGTAGGCGACGAAGCGCCCGTCCTCGCCGGTGGCGCTGCTGTGGGCGAAGCGCCTGCCGGGCTCGGCGGCCGTCACCGTGGACTCCGGCATCGCGAAGCCGCCGAAGGCCGTGCGGACCACCCCGTCGGCGACCTCGTTGCGGCCCATGAACCACGAATCGATGCCCGGCCCTGTCGAGATGGCCTCCCAGACCTCCTCCGGGGTCGCCTCGACCAGGGTTTCATGGGGGAGCTCGAACGCGTGCCCCACGTCAGCGCTCCTTCGGGTGCACGGAAGGGTGCATGGCCACGATCAGCCGGTGATCACGCCCGCCTTCAGCAGACTCATCATGATATTTGCTGACCAGCGAGGTCACGCACTGCGTCAGCTCCTCCGCGAACGCCGCCCGGTCGGCCGCCGACGCGAAACGCACCTGGCCGTCGATGGCGAACGTCGCCAGCCGCTTCCGCGCCCTGGCCGCCCCGTTGACCAGAGCGCCCACATCGCGTACGAGCCGCGCCGCCAGCGCCAGCAGCCACCGCGCCGATAGCCGGTCCGGTGACCGGCCGGGGTCGGGCTGCACGGAGGCCAGCGCGGCCGGCGAGATGACGAACGACGCGGCGGTGGCCCGCATCACGCGCTCGGTGACGTTGCCCTTCCTCCGCTCCTCGACGAGCTCCACCAGGCCGTGTTTCTCCAGCGTCCGCAGATGGTAGTTGACCTTCTGCCTGGCCAGGCCCACCCTGGCGGCCAGCGACGTGGCAGAGCCGGGCTCGACCAGCTCGGCCAGCAGTTTCGAGCGCATGGGGTCGAGGGACGCCTCGGCCGCCGCGGGGTCTTCGATCACCGCCACTTCGTCCATGCGTGAACGATGTCACCGACAAAAAAATCTGTCAAACGGCCCGGGGCGGCCCGCTAGGATCGGCCCGTGCGACAACCGGATCTCCACCCCATCGCCGCCCGGCTGGCCGGCGTGCCCGGGGTCGTCGCCGTCGTCCTCGGCGGCAGCCGCGCGCGCGGCACCCACCGTCCCGACTCCGACATCGACCTCGGCCTCTACTACCGCGGCCCGCTCGCCGTGGACGACCTGCGGGCGCTCGCCACGGAGCTGACCGGCGCGCCCGCCGAGGTGACCGAGCCGGGCGGCTGGGGCCCGTGGGTGGACGGCGGCGGCTGGCTCACCATGGACGGGTGGCGGGTCGACTGGATCTACCGTGACCTTGACCGCGTGCACAGCGTCTGGCGAGACTGCCGCGCGGGCCGCTACGAGATCGGCTTCCAGGTCGGCCACCCCCTGGGCTTCTACTCCCACGCGTACGCGGGCGAGGTGGCCCTGTGCCGGGTCCTCGCCGACGCGGGCGGCGAGCTCACCGCCCTGCGCGACGAGGTCGCCGTCGCCTACCCGCCGGCGCTGCGCGACGCCCTGGTCGGAGGGCTGTGGGAGGGCGACTTCGCCCTGTCGGCCGCCCGGTACGGCGCGGCGGGCCGCGACCCGGCGTACACCGCGGCGGCCCTGTTCCGCGCGCTCGGCGTCGCCTGCCACGCGCTGCACGCCCACGACGGCGCCTGGCTCGTCAACGAGAAGGCCATGATCGCCTCGGCGGACCGGCTGCCATCTGCGCCCGGCGGGTTCGGAGAGCGGGCCCAGGCCTTGCTCGCCTCGGTGGGGCACACGCCGGAGGAGATCGGGCGCACCATCGACGCGGCGGCGCGGCTGGTCGCGGACGTACGGGCCGCCTGCGGCGCGTGACCCACGCCATGGCCCTCCGCCGATCGAGCCAGATAACGTCGCTGGCTCACGATCGGCGCGCCGTAGCACCATAATGGGGCGGTTATTGCGGTCTCATGCCCTCACGCCCAGCGCCCTGATCGCCGAGGTGGACCCGTTTCCCACGGGCAGCGGTGCCGCCGTCCGGCCGCGCTCGCCCGGGACGGACGGCCCGAGCTGCGGGTCGTGCTGGACGAGCTGCGGGCCCGGCGCGACCCTTATGAACGGCTCGTCGGGGTGCGGCTGGCCGTGATGGCGCGCGAGGTCGCGTACGTCACGCGCGCGATGACCGACCCCGATCACGGGCGCGGCGGCCGGCCGGGCGCTGAACGGCGGGCAGGCGGGGAACCTTGCCCGTGTTGCTCGTGGACGGCGTCGTGGGCGGGGTCTGGCACCAGCGGCGTTCGGGGCGGAGAATCGATGTCACGGTGGAGCCGCTGGGCGACCTGTCGCGGGCGCACCTGCGCGAGCTGGACGAGCAGGTGGAACGGGTGGGTGCGGTGATGGAGGGCCGGCCGAGACTGACCGTCGGCACGGTCACGGCGGGCCCGCACGCGTGACGGTGGCGTCCTCCTGACTCGCCCGCGGTGCGGCGCACGGGCGTGTCGGTGACGCGGCGGTGAATACTTATTTTCCTACCAAATGTGTGGGAAGATGGGGTGGTGAGCATGGACAGGACCCGCCCGTCGAGCGCGCGCGCCGACTCCCCGGTGACCGCCGCCATCCGCGCGGGGCGGTGGATCAGGTCCGCCGCCGCCGACGACGAGCACGGCAGGCGCTGGCTGGCCAATCCCGACCTGCGCGGCGGGTCGGCGGTCACCCCCGAGCCCTGGTCGCTCTACTCGGGCGGCGCCGGCATCGTGCTGTTCTTCCTCGAACTGGCCGCCGCCACGGGCCACGAGGCCTACCTCGACGACGCCAGGGCCGGCGCACGGTGGCTCGCCGCCACTTGGCGCGAGCGCGACGACGTCTCGCTCTACCACGGGCTCACCGGCACGATGGTGGCGCTCATGGAGGCCGGCTGGGCGCTCGGCGAGGAGCGCTTCGAGGCGGAGGCCAGGGCGATCGCCGAGCACGTCGTCCACCTCGGAAGGTCCTCGGGCGACGGCGTCGCCTGGTCGCGCGACCCTGCCCAGCGCGGCGACGGCGGAGTCGTGCTCGGCCTCCTGTCCGCGGCCGCCCGCTTCGGCCTGCCGGCCTGCGAGGAGGCGGCGGTGGAGGCCGGCCTGCGCATCGCCCGGTTGCCGGTGCCGGGGCACCTCTTCGGAGACGGTCCCGGCCTGCCGTCCGATGCCGTCACACCCGGCTTCCTGGCCGGTACGGCGGGCACCGCGTTCCTGCTGGCCCGCCTGTACGGCGTGACGGGCGACGACCGGTTCCTGGCGGCGGCGCGCAGCGGTGCCGGCTTCGTCCGCGAGATCAGCGTGGTGACCGGTGCGTGCGCGGTCGTCCCCCACCACGTGCCGCAGGCGCGCGGGCTGCACTACCTGGGCTTCTGCTCCGGCTCGGCGGGCGTGGCCCGGATGTTCTACGAGCTTCACCGGGTGGCGGGCGACCCGGGCGACCTCGACTGGGTGGAACGGCTCGCGCGCGGCATCGTGCAGAGCGGCGTGCCGCGCCGCAGCACCGAGGGCTACTGGAACGTGGCCTGCCAGTGTTGCGGCGCGGCCGGCCTGATCGAGTTGTTCACCGGTTTATGGGCGGCGACGGGCAACCCCTCACACCTGGAGTACGCCAGGACGCTCGCCGCCGACCTGATCGGCCGGGCCAGCGACCACGACGGGCGGGGCTACCGCTGGTACCAGGCCTACCGGCGGCTGCGGCCGGAGGAGGTGACGGCCGACACCGGATACATGGTGGGCGCGGCCGGCATCGGCGCGGCGCTGCTCCACCTCGACGCCGCCGGGCAGCCGAACAGGGCACGCCGGGTGATCCTGCTGCCTGACAACCCGTTCCCCGCCATACCCGTGCCGCCGGCGGCGCTGCGCGGGGCGTGACGGGCTGCCCGGTTGAGCTTCGGCACGCCCTGCCGCGTGTACGGGCTCGTACCGGCGCTCATGAGCCGCTCGCGGCGTCCGGTCAGGCCGGTGGCAAACACGCGCCGATGTCCGGCCCAGAATCACCCTGGTCAATGCCAAATCCGGATCGATGCGCGGTATGACGGTTTCCGATCGGGCAGGCGTGGGTCTCCCGAAGCGCTTTCAGCCGTTCGACGGGAGGCGGATCTGGGATGGCTCCAACCGCAACAGGCATCGCCGATCAGAACCGGGCGGGCGCCGCCCCGTCCGCGCCGGGGCGCGGACGGGGCGCGGCGGCCGCACTCTGGGGAGCCGTGCTGGCGCCGTTCGCGGCGCTGGCGGCCGCCGTGCCGCTGGCCTGGGGGAGAGGGCTGTGCTGGGTGGACGTGGTGGTCGCGGCCGGCGCCTACGCGATCGCCGGGCTCGGCGTCACTTCGTCGGCGGCTTGTACGGCTCGCCGCAGAAGTAGCGGTTGAGCGCGTCGACGCCCGCCAGCAACATCGGCGCGACCTTCGGATCGCTGCGGTGCACGTTGACCGAGAGCGTCATCCGGTGCCTGCCCGCCGCGTCGGCGAAGGCGAACGTCTGGTAGCCCGGGATGGCCCCGGTCGCGCCCCACGTCTCGCCGCAGGTGAGCCCCGCCGACTCGAGTCCGAGCCCGTACCGCGGGAACACCGGCGCCTGCGGTGTGCCGACCCCGGTACGCATCTGGGCGAGAAGGTCGCGCGTGACCAGCCGGCCACCGAACAGTGCCTGGTAGAAGCGGTTCACATCGCGGGCGTCCGACACCACCCCGTACGCCGCCCACGCGAACGACGGGTTCAGCCGCGTGATGGGCTTGAGCGAGCCCGGCACCTCGGGGTCGGCGCCCTTGGGCAGGTAGTAGCCGGTGGCGTGCGGGCCGCGGATGTCCGGCCGGGTCAGCGGCAGGTACGTGCGCGTCATGCCCGCCGGGCGGAAGATCCGCCGCTTCAGCTCGGCGCCCAGGTCGTGGCCCGTGACCTTCTCCACCAGCACCCCGAGCAGGATGTAGCCGGTGTTGGAGTAGGAGAAGCGGCCCCGCTCCGGTCGCGGCAGCCGCTCGGCCTCGGCGACGAGCTGCCGCGGGGTGTAGGTCTTGTGCAAGCGGGCGGGGTCGGCGAACCCGGGCGCCTGCGCGTAGTCGGCCAGGCCGCCCGTGTGGTTGAGCAGTTGCCGTACGGTGATCCGGTCGCCGCCCTCGACCAGGCCGGGCAGCCGGGTGGCGATCTTCTCCTCCAGGCTCACCCTGCCCTCCCGCACCAGCTGCAGGACCACCGCGGACACCATGCTCTTGGTCAGGCTGGCGATCCGGAACCGCGCCTCGCGCGGCACCGGCGCGCGGGTCTCCAGGTCGGCGACGCCGCTGGTGGCGATCCAGGTGCCGCGATCGTCGTCGATCCTGGCCAGGACGCCGGGAGCGCCGGCGGCCACCATCGCGTCGAGCGCCTGGCGCACGCCGGCATGCTCCTGCGCCTGCGCGCTCGCCGGCAGCGGGGACAGCAGTCCCGCGGCGATGAGGACGGTGGGCGCCACGCGGCGGCCGGTCAGGAGGGACATGTAGAGGTTCCTTCGATGGGACGGCGGTGAACGATCTCCATCCTCGAAGGGCCCGCGGCCGTCCTCGTCCTCATTCCTGACGAACCTCGCCTACCACGCTGGTCGCACCCGGGCTGCGACCACAGGCTGACGCGCGTGACCCCCTCGACGCGTCGGCGTCGCGCGGAACCGCCGCCGGCCGGCGGGCCGTGGTGCCGTCAGGGCAGGTTGGCCAGCGCCTGGCGGGCGGCCCGGAGCGCGCCGTCGCGGACGTCGTCGCTCACCTTCGGCTGCTCGCGCGCGGTGTGGGTGACCGTGAGGAGGGTGCGGCCGGATCTCAGCCACACGGTGGTCGCGGCGCTGTCACCGAAGTCGGAGACGGTCCCCTCGTCCTGCGCGAACGCCTCATCGCCCAGGCCCGGCACCCTCCGCACGGCGGAAACGGTCACGGTGGTGAGCTCCCCCTTGCCGACGCCGGCCTCCGACACCGCGGCGGCGCGGTGCAGGGCGAGGGTCTCCTCGGCGGTCTTCTCCTCCGGATAGCCGTTGATCTTGATGTCGAGTTGTGTACGTCCCCGCCAGGAGCAGGTGGTGGTGCCCTCGGGGGAGGGGGCGCCGCCCGTGAGAGCGGCCGCCTGCGCCTCGGTCAGCAGGGTGCACGGATCGGGGACGGCCGCGGCGGTGGGCGACGGGGGCGGCGTGGAGACGGAGGTTGCGGTCACCGGCCCGGTGGTCGGCCCGGTGGTCGGCCCGCTGGTCGTGGTGCCGGGTGGGCCGGTCGTCGTCGTGGCGTTCGTCATCAGCAGCGCGGCCGCCGTCACCGCCGACGCCGCCACCGCGCCCGCCACGGCGGCCGCCACCAGCGGTCGCCTCCGCCGGGCTGCCGGGAAGGCCGGCTGGAACGGGTGGTCCACGGTGTCGACCCCGTCCCGCCCGGTGCGCGGGCCCGGCGCCGTCCCGCCGGGGAGCGACGGGGAGGCCTGCCCGGGCGGGTACGCGGCGCCGCCCCGTCCGTGCTCCCCACCGGGTCCCCGAGCATGTTTCCTGGCACGTTTCCGGGCCGTGTCACTCCCGGTGCCGTCCGGAGTGACACCGGGGGTGACGCCGGCCTGGTCGGGGTGCGCCACCGCGTGCAGAGCCTGCCGGAACGCCTCGGTGTCAGGGCGTCGACCGGGATCCTTGGCCAGCACGGCCAGCAGCACCGGCCCCAGCGGGCCCGCGTGCGCCGGGGGAGGGGCCGGGTGGGTCAGGACGGCTCCGAGGGTCGCCAGCCGGTTGTCCCGGTGGAACGGCCCCCGGCCCTCGACGGCTGCGTACAGCGTCGCAGCCAGCGACCACAGGTCGGACGGCGGCCCGGCCGCGCGGTCGTTGCGCACCCGCTCGGGAGCCATGTACCCGGGCGAGCCCACCACCGCGTCCGCCGAGGTGAGCGCCGCCTCCCCGGAGCGCACGGCGATGCCGAAGTCGGTGAGGATCGCCCGGTCGCCCTCCGCCAGCAGCACGTTGGCGGGTTTGACGTCCCGGTGCAGCACGCCCCGCTCATGCGCCAGCGCCAGCGCCTCGAGCAGCTGCAGCCCGATCACCGCGGCCCGGCGTGGCGACAGCCGTTCGCCGCCGGCCAGCAACCGCTCCAGCGAGGGCCCGGACACCAGGTCCATGACGATCCACGGGCGGCCGTCGGCGACGAGCACGTCGTGCACGGTGATGATGGACGGGTGCGCCAGCCCGCCCGCCGCCCTGGCCTCCCGCATGGTGCGCTCGCACAGCTCCTGCCGGGCGTCGGCGGGCATGTGGGCGGGCAGGCGCACCTCCTTCACGGCCACCTCGCGGCCGAGCAGCTCGTCCCAGGCCCGCCAGACGATGCCCATGCCGCCCTCGCCCAGCGAGCTCCCCAGCCGGTAGCGCCCGGCGAGCAGACCGTCAGTACTCACGGGCGAGCGCTTCCCCGACCCATCGGGCCGCCTGCACCGCCAGTTCGCGCATGCGCTGGTCCTCCTCCACGTCCCGTCCGTACTCGACCGTCACCGCCGCGTTGCTGAACCGGAAGTGCACGGAGGCCCTGAAGCTCGGCTCCGAGTTCGTCGAGGCCACGTGGGTCAAGTCGGCCATGAATGCTTCGTTGCCGAGCCCTTCCAGCTTCTGGGGCTCGCGGTAGACGATGCTGCCGTCCGTCGTGGCATGCACCATGCGATAGGCGGAGTCGCGAGCGTAACCGAATGTTCGCCGCGCCTCGGCGGGGTCTCCGCTCCGTTCGACGTCCACCTTCAGCCCGTAGACCAGCCGACCCGGTATGTCCGAGAGATCGGACTTCCAGTCGCAACTCCGCTGCTCGAACGCGAACGGCTTATCCCTGTCGGGCACCAGCTGGGCGAGCTGCTCATCCGTGAGGAGACGGCAGATGTCCGGCTGGGTGGTCACCTCGCCCGTCCCCGAGTCCGCGCCCGGAGGGACGACCGGGGTCGCGGGCAGGTTCGCGGGCGGAGGAGTGCGGCCGGTCGCCGCAGGGGACGGGGTGCCGCCGCGCCCGCCTCCCGAGGACGGCCCGGCGGTGGAGGCGGCGACGGCCGCCGTACGGTCCGGGCCGAACGCCGCGGTGACACCCGCCGACGTTCCGGCCACCACGACGGCCAGGCACGCCGCGACCGCCGCCAGCGCCCACGGCCGCGCCTGCAGCGCGGGACGCCGGCCCAGCCGCAGCTCCACCGTGGTCTTACCGGTGACGCGGTCCGCCCGCCCCGCTGTGGCGATGTCCCGCATCGTCCGCTGCGCCGTCCACGCGTCGGGGCGCCGTGCCGGGTCCTCGGCGAGCAGCTCGTGCAGCAGCCGCCGCAACCGGGCCGCCGCGTCCTCCGTCTCCGCACCTGCGCCGGGGCGGTCGAGGCGCAGCGTGCCGGCGGGGCGATCACCACCTCCGCGCCGATCCTGCCCTCCGGTACCGGGACGGACCCGTACGGTCGGCGCCCGATCCTCCGGTGTCCCCACCCCGGCCGTCCGGCCAGACAGGCCTCCGGGGGCCGGAACGCCGGTGCCGTCTGCCCGGCTCGTCAGGCCTTCGCCGGCCGCTTGGCCCGGCACGCTTCCGCCGGCCGCGTCCTGGCCGGTCTCCGGTTGCTCGGGCGTGTCTCGTGCGGCTGCCTTCAAGTCGGGTGTGGTCCGGGTGGTGTCCGGTCCGTCGTGCCGTTCTGCCGCCGTCTGGTGAGGGCTGGTCTGGTCGGTGTCCGGCCGGTCGGGGACGTCCCGTTCGAGGGCCGGGCGGCCGTACGCCACCTTCCCGGGAACGGGACGGCCGGGGGCGGGTGGCGGAAGCGGGGCGCCGGTCGCGGTGAGGAGGGTGGCGGCCAGGGACCACAGGTCCGAGGCGGGAACCGGCACCGCGTTGGCGGCCCGGCACTCCGGCGCCGTGAAGGCGGGATCCGCGTCCCCCGTACCGAACCCGGTGAGCACCCACCGTCCCGAGCTCGGCTCCACCACGTGGTCCGGCTGGACCGCTCCGTGCAACGCGCCCAGCGTGTGACCGGCGACCAGGGCCTCGAGCAGGTCCGCGCCCAGCGCCGCGACCTGCCCGGCGGGCAGCGGGCCGCGCTCCGCCACGAGCCGGCCCAGCGTGCGGCTTTCCGGCAGCTCGGCGACGAGCCACGAGCGGCCGTCAACGGTGAACACGTCGTGCACGGCGGCCACCGCCGGATGCCGCAGGCGTGCCGCCGCGAGGGCGCCGGGCAGGTCCCGCTCGTCGAGGGCGCGTACGGTCACGTCCCGGTGCAGCACCTCGTCCCTGGCCCGCCACACGGTGGTCTTCTCGCCGGCGTCGAGGGGGACGGTCAGCCGGTAGCGCTCGTTGAGCAGCGTGGTCATGTCAGCCCTTCCGCGACGTGGCGTGCCGCCGTCTCCGCGCACTTGCGCACGGAGCCGTCGGTGTCGGCGGTGACCGTGCTCGGCACGTCTCGCTCGCAGCGCAGCAGGATCGCCAGGTTGCGCACGTGGAACCAGACCTCCGTGTTCAGCCTGTTGTCGCCGGCCCATGACGAGACCTTGTCGCGTCCTGCGGCCAGGTCGCCCACGCCCGGCAGGTCGCGCGGCGGCAGCTCCCTGCCGCCCACGGCGGACGGGCCGGCCATGCTGGCAGCCTCCTGCCGCATGCCGATGACGTACTCGCGGGCCACGGCCGTCCCGTCGCCCAGCGGCCCCGGCTTCATGAGGAACGCCTTCAGGATGATCGAGTTCTTTCCGTCGTCCAGGGTCGACCACGAGCACTCGTTCGCTTCCAGCGGGGACTTCGTGTAGCCGGGGACCAGCTCCCGCGCCTGCTCCTCGGTGAGCCGGCTGCACGGTCGCGGGATGGAGGCGAAGGCGGCTCCTCCCGGCGTGGCCGTGGCGCTGGGGGAGGTGCCGACCGGTGCCGTGGCGGCAGGGGAGGCGCTACCCGCGGTGGAGGCGGCGGAGGACGCCGAGACGGGCGCGTACGTGGTGCGCGGCGCGGGCCCGGGGGAGCCGCTCAGCGACAGCGTCACGGCGACGGCCGGCGCCGCCACCACCAGGCTCAGTCCCGCCGCGGACAGCGCCACCATGCCGCCACCCAGCCGGAGCGCCGGGCGCTGCCCGCCTCCGCGGAGCGTGTCGAGCGCGGCCGGCACGGCGGGCCGCCTGGCGGGGTCGCGGGCGAGCAGGGCGAGCAGCAGCGGCGCCAGCGCCCTCGCGCGCACCGGCGGGCGCGGCTCGCCCGCGAGCACCGCGCTCACCGTCGCCAGCCCGCCCTCGGGGAACGCGGGCACGCCCTCGACCGCCAGGTACAGGGTGGCGCCCAGCGACCACAGGTCGGACGCCGGGGCGGGCCCCGTTCCTGACAGGCATTCCGGGGCGGTGAAGCCCGGCGTGCCCCCGGAGCCGCCCCCGAAGAGCTCGGGCACCGCGCAGCCGTACCCGGTGAGCACGCCCCTGCCGGACGCGGTGAGCCAGACCGTGTCCGGCCGCACGCCCAGATGCGCCAGGCCGAGCGCATGGCCGGCCGCGAGCGCGCCGAGCACGTCCGTGGCGATGGCGGTCACCTGCCCGGCAGGGAGCGGCCCTCGCTCGCGCACGGCCTGCGCCAGCGGCATGCCGTCGATCGGCTCGGAGACGAGCCAGGCCGCGCCGTCCGCCACGTACGCGTCGAGGAGGGGGTTGAGCGCCGGATGCGAGATCCGCGACGCGGCGCGGGCCCGCTGCACCGCCTTCAGCGCGAGCACGTCGCGCTCGCTCCCGGGCAGTTCCGGCGGCGAGGGCACCTCCCTGATCAGCACCTCCCTGAGCAACTGCCGGTCCGATGCGATGAAGGCCCGCTCGCCCGCGGGCCGCGACATCCGGTAGCGGTCTCCCGGCGGGTTCATGCCGCCCTCTCCTCGAGTGCGGCGGCCGTCCAGCGCGCCGCCCGCAGCGCGCGTTCGCGGGTCCGCTCCGACGAGCCGTCCTTCATGTCGGTGTAGGTCACTTCCAGCAGCACGTTGCTGAGCCGGTAGGCGACGGTGGTGCTGATGACGTCCTCCTGGTGACGTACGAGCAGGTCGTAGGTGAGCGCTTCCGCCCCCAGCCCGGGGACGTCCGTGGAGCCTGTCTGGTCGGACTGCGTGCGCTGGGTGACGCCGATGGAGGGGCGGGTCCAGACGATCAGCCGCTTGTCGCCGCCGTGCAGATGGTTGCGCAGGTTGACGTAGGCGTCGTGGGCGTCGACGGGCTGGCTGTCCCACATCTCCGGATAGACCGTGCCGAACGGCTCCTCGCTGACGAACAGGCCCCTGCCCTCGACCGTCCACCGGCATCCGGTGCTGTCGCCGTTCTTGAACAGCGTGCCGCCGCGCGGTGAGGCGCCGGGCACGATCTCGGCGGCCTGCTCGGCGGTGACGAGCGTGCACAGGTCGATCGGGGCGGGGAACCTGGCCTGCTCCTCCTCCACCGGCTGGGCCACGGCGGACGGGGACGTGGCGGTGACGGAGACGGCGGGCGGCGGTGAGGCCACGGGAGGGGGATCCTCACCCCGCAGATTCGTGACGGCGAGCGTGCCGGCCGAGACGAGCAGCGCGGCCGTGCCCGCGGCCAGGATCAGCCGCCGGCGGCGCCCGCCCCCGCCGGCGAGCGGCAGGGTGCGCCGCCCGGAGGAGAACGGCAGGGCGCGCCGCCCGGAGGGAAGGGCGGCGGGCGCGGGCAGCGGCGGCGGTTCCGCGTCCTGAGCGATGCTCGCCAGCGTGCGGCGTACCAGCTCGGCGGCCGGGCGCTGGGCGGGCTCGCGCGCCAGCATGCGGGTCAGCAGCGGCCCGAGCGATCCCGACCGCCGGGGCGGTCGGGCCTCCTCCGTGAGGACCCTCGCCAGCACCGCCATCGCGTCGCCGCCCGGGTGGGCGGGCTCGCCCTCGGCCGCCTCGTACAGCGTCGCGGCCAGCGACCACAGGTCCGACTGCCGGCCGGGGCGCTCCCCGCGCAGCCGTTCGGGGGCGATGTAGCCGGGGGAGCCGACCAGCATCCCCGACTCGGTGATCGTCGCCTGGCCCTCCACCGTCGCGATGCCGAAGTCGGTCAGGATCGGCGCGCCGTCCTCCCCGACGAAGATGTTGGCCGGCTTGATGTCGCGGTGCAGCACGCCGGCGGCGTGGGCGGTGGCGAGCGCGTCCAGCACGCCGAGGCCGAGCCGTGCCACCTGGCGCACGGGCAGCACCCCCGAGTCGCGGATCACCCGGTCGAGCGGCCGGCCGCGCAGCAGCCGCATGACGATCCACGGGCGGTCGTCCCTGGTGAGCACGTCGTGGACGGTGACGATGCCCGGGTGCTTGAGCCGGCTGGCCGCCTGCGCCTCCCGCACCATGCGGGCGCAAAGCTCGGCGCGCTCGCCGGGGCCGAGCTCGGGAGGGAGCCGTACTTCCTTGATCGCGACCTCCCGGTCCAGCCGCTCGTCGTGCGCGTGCCAGACCGTGCCCATGCCGCCGGTGCCTATCGGCGAAACGAGGCGGTAGCGACCCGCCAGTAAGCGGTCCTCAACACTCGACATCCCGCCAGCGTAGAAAGGAGCGATATAAATCCGCTTTAGATGCCATGCGTGCGGTCTCCCGCGGCGCGGCCTCGCCGTGCGACGATCGATCAAGCACCCCCTTCGCACAGCCCAGGCAGGAGGGACGGATGTCCGGTCTGTCGTTCGAGCCGCTGACTCCGACGAGCTTCCTCGAACGGTCGGCGACCGTGTTCGCGCGGCGCCCGGCGGTGCTCGACGGCGCGCTGACGCTCACCTACGCCGAACTGTGGCAGCGGGTACGGCAGGTCGCCGGCGGCCTGGCCGGGGCGGGGGTGCGCCCCGGCGACCGGGTGGCCGTGCTCGCCGCCAACGGCCACATGCCGCTGGAGGCGACCTTCGCGGTGCCGGCGGCCGGCGCCGTCCTGGTGCCGATGAACATCCGCCTGTCGCCCGGCGAGCTGGCCTACATCCTCGACCACGCCGAGGTGTCGGTGCTCCTGCACGACGACGGCCTCGCCTCCACGGCGCGGGCGGCGGCCGGCGCGAGCGCGGCGCGACCGCTGCTCCTGCCGCCCGCCGCGTACGACGCGTTGCGGGCCGGCGCCGAGCCGCTCCTGATCCCGGTGGAGGACGAGCTGGCACCGCTGTCGATCAACTACACGAGCGGGACCACGGGCCGGCCGAAAGGGGTCGTCTACCACCACAGGGGCGCCTACCTCCAGGCGATGGCGATGGCGCTGCACGCCAGGCTCGACGCGGCCAGCGGCTACCTGTGGACGCTGCCCATGTTCCACTGCCACGGGTGGTGCTTCCCCTGGGCGGTCACCCTGGCCGGCGGCCGGCACGTCTGCCTGCCCAAGGTGGAGCCGGGCCAGGCCTGGCGCCTGATCCGCGAGCACCGCGTCACCCACCTGTGCGGCGCCCCGACCGTGCTCACGTCGCTGCTGGCCCACCAGGACGCGCCTGCCGGCCCCCTCGACCCGCGCCTGCTCGCCTGCGTGGGCGGCGCGCCACCGAGCCCCGCGCTGCTCGGGCGCGCCCTGGAAGCGGGCATCGACGTCATCCACCTGTACGGGCTCACCGAGACGTACGGGCCCGCGGCCATCTGCCAGCCGCAGCCGGAATGGGCGGACCTGGACGCCGCCGAGCGGGCGGCGCTGACCGCTCGGCAGGGCGTGGGCAACGTGGTCGCCCAGCGCGTCCGGGTCGTCGACGCGCACGGCGACGACGTGCCAGCCGACGCCGCCACCGTCGGCGAGATCGCGATGCGCGGCAACGACGTCATGGTGGGCTACCACCGGGACCCTGCCGCCACCGGCAGGGCCGCGCCCGACGGCTGGTTCCGTACGGGCGACCTGGCGGTGAGCCACCCCGACGGCTACGTGCAGGTCGTCGACCGCGCCAAGGACGTGATCATCTCAGGCGGCGAGAACATCGCCTCCGTCGAGGTGGAGAACGCCCTGGTGAGCCATCCGGCCGTGCAGGAGGCCGCGGTCGTCGCGCGGCCCGACCCGCACTGGGGCGAGGTGCCGGTCGCGTACGTCAGCCTGGCCGCCGGCGCGAGCGTCACCGAGGGCGAGCTGGTCGAGCACGTCAGGGGGCGCCTCGCCCACTTCAAGGCGCCCCGGGAGGTGGCCTTCTGCGACCTGCCCAAGACCTCGACCGGCAAGATCCAGAAGGCCGTGCTCAGGGAACGCGCGGCCGGCGGGCCCGGTCAGGCGAGCTCGACGTAATCGAGCTCCGCCCACCGCGTCAGATATTGCAGGCGCAACGTGTTCCACCCCGCGACCAGGGTGACCGTCGCCCTGACCTGCGTCCAGTTGTCCCAGCCGCGGTCGGGATAGTTCACGGTCGCCCGCGCCGACCCGTTCACGGTCAGGGCGTGCTGGGCGTCGCCGTATCCGGCGGCGTACGCCACGTTCGCGGTGTAGTCGCCGCCCACCGGCGCGAACACCCTGATGTCGACCCAGCTGTCGGCGTGGTCCAGCTTCGCCACCACGGCGCCCTGCGACGCGCCGGCCGCGCCGGTGCGGACCTCCGCGTGGTTGACCGTGCCGCGCTCGGCCTCGTAGCGGACACGGCTGCCGCGCACGACGGGAAGGTCGCCGGCCCAGCCCAGGTCCGCGGTGTACATCCAGCGCGCGTTGCCGACCCAGCCGTGGAAGAAGACGCGATCGCCCAGCACGTCGGTGCCTCCCGGGCCCTGCACCGCGCCGTCGAAGGTGCCGGTCGTCATGAGCGGCCGGTACGCCTTGGTGTAGGGGCCGGTGAGCGAGGGGGCGGTGGCGTAGCTCGTGAAGTAGGAGTTGCCCGTGTAGGAGCCGCCCGAGTAGAACAGCACGTACCGGGACGGGCGTTTGACGAGCACCGGCGCCTCGATCACGCCGGCCTCCTCCGGGCGGTCGTTGCGGATGAGCTCCCTCCTGGCCCCGATGAAGGTGACGCCGTCGGCCGCCACCTGCTGCAGCCAGATGACGGCGGGCTTGCCCACGGCGTTGCCGTCGTTCTTGTACAGCAGGTAGCGCGTGCCGTCGGTGTCGACGAAGCTCGACGGGTCGATGTCGCCGCCCTCGGCGGGGTCGCAGACGAGCGGGCCGTCGCCGACGGGGCGGAACGGGCCGAGCGGGGTGGGCGACAGCGCGGCGCCGATGCACATGCGATTGGTCGCGGTGCTCGGGCCGGTGAAGTACATGAGGTACTGCCCGTCCGCGCGCCGGGTCACGTCGGGCGCCCAGAAACCGCCGTCGCCCGCCCAGGACGGCTTGTCGGGCAGCGCGTCACCGCGCACGGTCCACGGCCCGGTCGGCGACGGCGCGCCGGCCACCTGGATGCGGCCGGCCCGGCTGCTGGTCGAGTAGGCGTAGAAGGTGTATCCGGCCTGGATGACATCGGGGTCGGGGAAGTCGGCCTCGATGATCGACGGCGGCGGGATGGCGGCGGACGCCGCGCCGGCCGCACCCCCGCCTGCCGCGAACGTCGCCATGAGGGGTAACACCAGCAGGAGCCGGCCGGGCAAGGACATGGGATCCTCCCATCCACCGCGCGCCGGCGGGCGTCCGCGTCGAGACGGCCGGCGAGCGATCATCACGCGTTCCTGACCGATGCTCTCACAGGAGTCAAGGGTCACGGTCCGGGGTGACTGGCCGGCCGCACCTCAGGTCAAGCGCCATCGTCCGGTGCGATGAGCCGCCACGCTCCGGGGCGTACCGTCCAGGACCGGACGGGCGCGGCCGGCAGCAGTTCCCCGTCGGCGTTGGCCGGCACGGGCACGCCCTCGATGACGACCGAGCTCGCTTTCACGGTGACGACGTCGCCGCGCTCGAGGTGCTCGCCGCGCCGCATCCGCAGCCCGTACGCGAGCCGTGCCCAGGGGGAGACGGCGAAGGAGACGACGACGTCGGCCAGCCCGTCGTCCGGGCACGCGTCCGGCGCCAGCGGGGTGCCGCCGCCGATCGTGGCGCCGTTGCCGACGCCCACCATGAGCACGCGCCGGCGGCCGGACGCGACGACGACACCGTCGGCGCGCACCCGCAGGCGCCAGCCCCGGCTGCGGATCCCCGCGAGCAGCGCGCCCGCGGAGTAGGCGGCCCGGCGCAGCACCGGCTTGAGCGGGGCCGCCTGCTGCGAGGCCAGCGCGCCCACGCCGACGTGCACGGCGTTCATCACGATCCCGCCCTCGTCGTCGACCAGCAGGTCGAGCGGCCGCTCGGTGCCGCGCAGCACCAGCAGCGCGGCCTTCTCCGGGTCCAGCGGGACGCCCAGCGAGCGCGCCAGGTCGTTGCCGGTGCCCATCGGGACCAGCCCCACCGGCCGGTCGGCGAGCTCGCCGCGGGCGAAGAGGGCCGCCAGCACCGCGTGCAGGGTCCCGTCGCCGCCCAGCACCACGGGGTCGCGGCCGGGGTGCCGGGCCAGGACGCGGTCGACGTCTCCGGGCGCCGCCACGACGGGAGCCACGACGTCGGCCTCGCTCTCCAGCGTGCGCAGCACCGCCTGCCGCGTCTCGTCGTCGTCGCCGCCCGCCGCCGGATTGCCGATCGCCATCAGCCTGCGCGCCATCTCGCCCGCCTCTCCGTCGCCCTGGTCCGCCCCGGTTCCCCCGGCAGGCCCGGCGAAACCCGGCGCGCCGCGCGTGCTTTCGCGGGCCGGGCCCGTCCGCCGCGCGCGCACCGCCCGCTTGATAATGACTGACCAGTCAGTCATTATTGTGGCATGACCCCCAAGAGAGTCGACAAGGCCGAGCGGCGGGAGCAGATCCTGGCCGCCGCGGTCCGGATGTTCGCCCGCAAGGGCTTCGCGGCCACCCGCATCGACGACGTCGCCGCTGAGGCGGGCATCGCGAAGGGCAGCGTCTACCTGTACTTCGACAGTCGCGACGAGCTGCTGAAGGCCGCGTTCGAAGCGCACGCCGCCCGGGTCGCCGCGCTGCTGGCCCATGCCGACGCCGGCGCCGACCCGCTCGACCGGCTGGAGGAGCTGATCGGCGCCACGCTGACGATGCTGGTCGCCGATGCCGACCTGGCCCGCGTCCAGCTCGACGTGTGGAACGCCCCCTTGGACATGGCGGGCCTGGACATGGCGGGCCTCTACCGCGACTACCGCACGACGGTCGCCGGCCTGCTGCGCCGGGCCGCGATCCGCCCCGGTCTCGACCCCGATCACGCCGCCGCCGTCATCGTCGGCGCGGTCGAGGGCTGCCTGGTGCAGTGCCTCGCCGACCCCGAGCTCGACCTGGGCGAGCTGGCCGGGCCGATCGTCCAGATCTGCGTGCGGAGCCTGCGATGAGCCGGATCGACGACGTCCTGATAGCGACCGGCGTCGACCGGCTCCTCTGCTACGGCGCAGCCGTGGCCGGCGCGGCGCTCGCGCTCCACCGGGCCTTGGACGCGCACTGGTCCTGGCCGGCGGTCGTGGTCGTCACGATCATCGCTCTCGACCTGTACGGCGGAGCCGTCGTCAACGCCACGGCGGCGGCCAAGCGCAAATACCACGCCCCCGGCCGGACGGCCAGGCATCACCTGATCTTCGTCGGCATCCATGTCCAACCCTTCCTCATGGCGTGGCTCGTCCCGGGGTTCACCTGGGGCGCCGCCCTGGCGATCTATCTGATCGCATGGGGAGGGGCCGCCGTCCTGCAGTTCGCGCCGCCGGGCGTGCGCCACCCGGCGGCCTTCGCGATCGCCGTGCTGGGCCTCACGCTCGTCACCGTCCCGCAGGCCGTCGCCTGGTTCACGCCGGTGCTCCTGATCAAGCTCCTGCTCTCCTACCTGCAGCCCGGCGCCATGGAGAGCTCCCGGAAGCCGGCGTGACGCCCGCCGCGGCGCGCCAGCCCGTCGTCACACCGGATGGACAGAATATGTAGATCGGTCTACTCTTCCTTCATGGCTGTCAAAGGAGAGCAGACGCGGGCGCGGCTGATCGACGCCGCGCGCACGCTGGTCGAGGAGCGGGGCTACTACGGCACGGGCCTCAACGAGGTGATCGACGCAGGCCGGGCGCCCAGGGGCTCGCTCTACCACCACTTCCCCGGCGGCAAGGAGCAGCTGGCGGCCGAGGCCGTCGCCGCGTCCGGCCGGGAGGTCGACGCCCTCATCAGGAGCCTGGCGGACGAGGCCGCCGGCACCGGTGCGCTCATCGACGCCGTGCTGGACGCGCTGGCCGGCCGGATGGAGGCGGCCGGCTATGCGAAGGGCTGCCCGATCGCCACGGTCGCCCTGGAGGTGGCGGCCACCCACGACGCGCTCCAGCAGGTCTGCGCCGACGCCTACGACGGCTGGGAGCGGGCGCTGGCCGACCGCCTGGTCGCCGACGGACGCCCTCCTGCGGAGGCCGAGGACCTGGCCGGTTCCCTGCTCGCCCTGATCGAGGGGGCACTCGTCCTGGCCCGCGCCCGGCGCAGCCTGGTGCCCGTCGAGCGGGCGCGACGGGTGGTGGCGGTCCTGCTCGGCGCCTGAGCGCGGCGCTCACGGCCTCGGTCACCGGCTCGGTCACCGCCTTGGACCGACTCATTTGATCATTGATGGTCAGTTCGTTCGCGGCTGCCGCCGTTCACACCGGCGCTACGAGCGCCGGGCTGATCACTGCGCGTCCTTCGTGGCGATCGCTGCAGCCCTCATGTGTTACCGCCGACTGGCCGAATGAGTCGGGGTCTCATCAGTCGGTTCCCACATCGGCCAGAAGCCTCGCCGTGCCCTCGGGCGCCTCCACCGGGAAGTGGTGGCTGCCCAGCTCGATGAGAACGATGTCGAGCCGGTCCCCGTAGCGGTCGATCGCTTCCTGCGTCACCAGGTCACGGATCGCGAACACGGTGATCGGCTGCTTCGTCTCGCGCAGCGCCGCGTCCATGTCCCAGCGCATGAGCCCTTCGAGGGAACGCAGCCCCGCGGGCTGCCGTACGGCGACCATCTTCTCGAAGTACGTTTCCTTGAGAGCCGGATCGGTCCCCGCCGGCGAGCCTCCCTCGACGAGGCCCCGCACCCCGGCGGCGAAGTCCTCCTGGAACAGGCGCAGCATCGCTTCGACCTGCTCTTCGCTCATCGCCGGGAACAGGGACAGATAGTGCAGCGCGTCGAGCGCCACCACCCGCGAGACCGTATCGGGAAGCAGCCGGCCGACCTCGACAGCGACCGCCCCACCGAGGGAGTGCCCGGCCACGACCGCCTTGTCCACCGACTCGGCCTCCAGCACGGCCGCCACGTCGCGGGCGAACTCCTCCATCGTCCATAGCTTCCGCGTCGACCGCGACTCGCCGTGCTCGGCGAGGTCGATCGCGAGGACACGGTGGTTCTTGGGCAGATGGTCGGTCACCGCGTCGAAGTCGCCGCGGTCGCACGCCCAGCCGTGGATGAGAGCCAGGGTCGGTCCTCCGACCGGACCGCTGGCCGTGTACCGGATGGTCGTGTGGTCCGCTCGCCGGACCCCCAGGTGCTTCTTGCTCCTGCTTGTCTCCGTCACGATGTCTCCTTGTCACTTGTTACGCATGTGCTGGTGGAGCAGGGCGGGCGCGGGCTCTCAGCCGCACGCGGCCATGACGGTGCGGCGCTCGGCCCGTAGCTGGTTCAGTCGCAGGGCGAAGGCGGAGAACGTGATCACCGCGATGGCCAACGCGTAGATCATGGTGGCGGTCCTCAGTCCCAGGGCGGTGACGGCGATTCCGCCGAGTACGGCGGGCACGCTGTTGCCCAGGTAGTTGATGGTGTTCGCCAGGGCGAAGACCGCGCTGCGCTCGTGCGGCCTGGCGATCCGGGCGAAAGTGCCGAACGTCGCCAGCACCGACGCGCCGAAGCCGAGACCCGCGACGACGGTGCCGGCGGCGGCGAGCCAGGCGAGGCCCTGCGCGACCCCACCGAGCGAGATCAGGGTGCCCAGCCCGAGCATCGCGGACGAGGGAGCCAGCAGCCAGGAGGCGGGCCGGGAGCGGAGCAGGAAGACCGCGAGTGCTCCGGTTCCGGCCAGGAGCGTCACGACGACGCCGCCGATCAGGTGGTTGTGCAGCCCCAGCGACTCGGCCGCGACGGACGGGCCGAGCGAGAGGTACATCCCGGCCAGGGCCCAGGTGGCGATCATCGCCGGCACCACTGGGACGATGTCGGCGCGTAGGTGCGCGGGCATCGCGACCCGGGGTCGCAGGGAGGCGACGGCTCCCGGCCGGCGCGGCGACGTCTCCGGGACGAGGGCGACGACCACCGCCGCCAGCAGCATCCCGCCGAGCAGCAGCGCGTAGACCAGCCGGGTCGGGGCGGGGCCGAACTCCACCAGCGCGCCACTGCCGAGAGCACCGGCAGCGAGCCCGGTCAGGGGAGCCACCGAGGTGACGACGCCCGCCCGCCCTCGGGACGGCTCGAGATCGACCAGCGTGGCGCTCAGCGTCGTCGTCGCCGCCCCGGTCGCGATGCCCTGCAACACCCGAGCGGCCGACAGGACGAGTACGTTCCCTGCGACCAGGAACAGGACGAGCGCGATCACCTCCAGTGCGATCGCCGCGGCGAGCACCGGCCGGCGGCCGAGATGGTCGGACAGCGCTCCGACGACGAGCAACGAGCCGAGCAGGCCGAACACGTACAGGGCGAAGACGACCGTCAGAACCCACGCCGTGAACTGCCACTGCTGCTGGTAGATGACATAGATCGGGGACGGGGCGCTGGACGCGGCCAGAAAGAGGACGAGGACGGCGGCCACGGAAGAGAAGGCCCCCTTCCGCGGCACGCGGCAGTGCGGACCGCCGACGAGCGGTGCGGGGAGGTCAGAAGGCTCAACAGACATATACATCTCGCAGTGATCGTTGCGTTAGTGGCTTCAAGGTAACACAAACGCAGTGATCATTGCGATTAAAAAGCAGTGATCAGTGCGATACTGGTTACATGCGTCCTGCGCCTTCCTCATCTCGCGCCGAGAGCCGGCCCGGCGGCCGCTCTGCCCGGGTCCGCGCCGCCGTCCACCAGGCCGTCCGCGAAGTGCTCGGCGACGAGGCCGGCGAACTCACGATCCCGGTGATAGCCGCCCGCGCAGGCGTGCACGCCACCACGGTCTACCGCCGCTGGGGCTCCGTCGGAGACCTGCTCGCCGACGTCGCGACCAGCAGCTTCTCCGGAGATATCGTGGTGCCGGACACCGGAAGCCTGCGCGAGGACCTCGAACGCTTCGCCTCCGACCTCGCCAAGGACCTCAGCGACCCGGACACCCTCACCCTGGTACGAGCCATCGTCGGCACGGGCGGTGAGAACGCCAGCGCGTGCCGCGCGGAACGCCAGCGGCAGCTCGAAGCCATGCTCGAACGGGAACAGGCCCGGGGTAACGAGACCCCGCCCATCGAACGCGCCACGGACGCCCTGCTCGCCCCCCTCTACTACCGCGCCGTCTTCACCGACCAGGCCCCTACTCCCGAATGGGCACGCACCCTGGTGTCACACCTGCTGCCGGACTGACGACACCCACACCGCGTTCCCCCGACCGGGCGAACATGCGCACACCTGGTTCGTCGCCCCGACCTGGTGGCGCGCGAACCCCGGTGCGCCCTTGGCCGCCGCCCGGTTCCTGTGTCATCGATGCGTGCTGAGTGAGGGTCTGGTGTCAGCGACGGCACCACCCCCCATGGCTGACCTGGTGACAGCGGTGCGTCCCGCGTCAACGTCGCGGCCTCTCAGAATATGTAGATCGGTCTAGAGAAGGGCTTCACCATGGACCAACCGGACACTCTGGTCACCGGGGCGACGGGCTTCGTGGGCCGGTGGCTGGCGGCGGAACTGCTCTCGGCGGGGCGGCCCGTCGCCGTGACCGTCCGCGGCGGCCCCGCCCGCGCCGCCGATCTGCGGGCCTGGTTGCGCGCCCACGACGTGAGCGACCAGCGGCTCACCGTCGTCGCGGCCGACGTCACCCGGCCGGGTCTCGCGCTCGCGCCGCAGGACGAGGCCCGGCTGGACTCCGTACGGGACGTCTTCAACACCGCCGGCGTGTACCGCTTCGGCCTAGGCCGCGACGAGGCCCGGCGGGTCAACGTCGACGGCGCCGTGAACGTCCTGCGCTGGGCCGCCGCCCGCCCGCGCCTGCGGCGCCTGGTCCACATCTCCGGATACCGAGTGGGGGCGGGCGAGCCGCCCTCCGAGCACGACCTGGCCGGGCTCTACCGGCGCCTGGGCGCGTACGAGGCCTCGAAGCGCGAGGGCGACGCCGCGGTGCGGAGGGCGGCGGCGGAACGGGGCATCCCCCTGACGGTGGTCAATCCCGCCACCGTGATCGGCCACTCGGCCACCGGCGAGTCCGACCAGTACCTCGGCCTGGCCGGACTGGTGGAGCGCCTGTGGTCGGGACGGCTCCTGGCGCTGCCCGGCTCGCGGCACACGTACGTGCCCGTGGTCACCGCCGACCACCTGGCCCGCTTCCTGGCCGCCGTCCCCGAGCACGATCGGGGGCCCTTCCGCGCGCACTGGGTCCTCGACGACGACACCCCCGAGCTGCCCGAGCTGATGGCGCCGCTGGCACGGCACCTCGGGCTGCGCGGACCGCGCGTGCTCCTGCCGGCCGGACTCGCCCGCCGCCTGCCCCGCGCGCTGACCGGAGCCGAGCCCGAGACGCTGGACTTCCTGTCGGAGGACCGCTACGACACCTCGTCGGCCGGCGCGCTGGCCGCGGCCGCCGCCGGTCCGGCCGCCTGGCTCGCCGCGCTCCTGGCTCCCGTACGGACCCGGCCGGTCCTCGTGGCACATTCGGCGGGCGCCGCGCCCGCGCGGCGCTACGCGCACGCCCATCCCGAACGGCTCGCCGGTCTCGTGCTCGTCTCGCCCTACTTCCTCCAGCGCCGCCCGCCATGGCACCTGCGCACCGGGGTGCTCGCCGGCCCCTTCCTGCGCGCGGCCTCAGCCGCGCGGCTCGCCAGGGCGCTGCTCGGCCCCGGCGCCACCGCCGGGCCGGCGCTGGAGAGCGCGGCCGCGCAGGTGCGGCGTCCTGGCGTCGCGCGGCGCACCGCGCGCCGGCTGGCAGGAGCGCAGCGGCCGGCCGAGCGGGCCGAACTGCGCGCTCTGGCGGCCACCTGCCCGGTGCCCGTACGCGTCGTCGCCGGCGAACACGACCCGCTCGTGGGCGACGCCCTCGACGTCCCGGTCACCATCGTCAAGGGGGCGGGGCACCACCCGCAGCTCACCCACCCCGCCCAGGGGGCCGCCGCCGCCAACGCGGGCCTGTCCATGACCGGCCGGTCACGGGTGACCCCGAAGAACGTCGACCGGACCGAGCGGCGTTCACCTGGCGCGCCACCCTGACGATCTACCTGGTCGCGGGGCAACCCGCCGTCGTGGAGATCTCCCAGTACCCGGCGTAGCGCCCGCCGCGGCGCAGCAGCTCGTCGTGACCTCCTTCCTCGACGATCCGGCCGCCGTCCACGAAGACGACACGATCGGCACGCCGGACGGTCCGCATGCGGTGCGCCACCATCACCACCGTCCGGCCCGCCATGAGGCGCTCGATCCCCTCGTGGACGGCCGCCTCGTTCTCCGGGTCCAGCGCGGAGGTCACCTCGTCCAGCAGCACGATGGGCGCGTCCTTCAGCAGCGCCCGCGCGATCGAGACCCGCTGGCGCTCGCCGCCCGACAGCAGCGCGCCGCCCTCGCCGACGTTGGCCGCCCATCCGCCGGGCAGCCGCTCGATCACCTCGTCCAGCCGCGCCGCGGCCGCCGCCGCCCGCACCTCCGCCTCGCCGGCGCCGGGACGGCCGAGACGTACGTTCTCCTCGATCGTGCCGTCGAAGAGGTAGACGTCCTGGAAGACGATGGCGATCCGCGCCATCAGCACCTCCGTGTCGATCGAGCGCACGTCCACCCCTCCCACGCGCACCGCGCCCGCGTCCACGTCGTCGAAGCGCGCGAGCAACTGCAGCAGGGTGCTCTTGCCCGCGCCCGACGGTCCGACGACGGCGAGCCGCTGTCCCTGCGGCACGGACAACGACACGTCGTCGAACACCGTACGAGCGCCGTGCCGGAAGGTGACGGACGCGAGCTCCAGGCCATGGCCCGCCGGTTCGACCGGGTCGGCGGGCTCCGGCAGCGGCTCGGCGCTCAACACCCTGTCGAGCCTGTCCAGCTCGGACCGGGCGCCGCGCAGCCGGCCGCCGATGTCCGACAGCGACAGCAGCGGGTCGGCGCAGCGGGCGGCCAGCACCAGGATCGTCAGCACCTCCGCCGCGCCGATGGACCCGCCGAGCACGAGGTAGGCGCCCAGGACCAGCAGCACGGTGAAGATCGCCTGCACGACGAGCGTCAACCCCACCATGCCGGGCAGCGTGGCCAGCACGCTACGCCGGGACGCGCGCTGGACTCCCCGCAGCGAGTCGTCGAGCAGCGCGAAGCGCTCCACGGTCCGGCCGCCGGCCCGCAGCACCGGCTGGGCCTGGACATACTCGATGACCCGCCCGGCCGCCTCGTGGTCGCGCTCGTGGCGCTCGTCGTCGGTGGCGGCCATCGAGCGGGCCGTCCAGACCTGGATGGCCGCCACGACGGGCACGGAGGCCAGCGCGGCCACCCCCATGCGCCAGTCGAGGACGAGCATCACGGCGACGATGGCCAGCGGAGTCACCACGGCGGAGATGAACGGCGCCAGCAGATGCGCCGCCACGCTCATCGCCGCCAGCAGCCCGCGACCCGCCATGAGGGACACCTCGCCGACCCGGCCGGCGGTGTACCAGCCGATGGGCAGGCGGGCCAGATGCTCGCCGAGGCGGTGGTACAGGCCGCGCAACATCGTGGTCCCGACCCGCATGCCGGACAGGTCGCTGGTGTAGCGCAGCACGGCGTAGCCGGCGACCGCGGCCCCGAACGCGGCCAGCCACGGCCAGGCGTCTGCGGGCGTGTCCCCGAGCAGCGCCCGCAGCACGGGAACCAGCAGCGCGTAGGACAGGCCCTCGGCCGTCGCGGTGATCGTCATGAGGGCCATGGTGCGGCGCATCGGCCCGGCGAACTCGTGTCCGAGCACGCGCAGCAGCATGCGGATCATCAGGGCTCATCTCCTTGTCGTACGTCGCCGGGGGTGCCGCTCGTGCCGGCGACCGCCGACCGGTGGGATCGCCAGAACGCGGCGAACCTTCCGTTCCGTGCCAGGAGTTCGGCGGGGCTGCCGCGTTCGACGATCGAGCCGTTCTCCAGCATCACGACGGTGTCGGCGTCGGCGACCGTCTCCAGGCGGTGGGCGATGACCAGGATCGTCCGATCGCCCTCCAGCGTCGCCAGGGCCCGGCGTACCGCCTGCTCGGTCTGCGGGTCGGCGAACGCGGTCGCCTCGTCGAGCACCAGAACGGGCGCGTCGGCCAGCAGCGCGCGGGCGATCGAGATGCGCTGCGCCTCGCCGCCCGACAGCCGCGCGTCGTCCCCGAGCACGGTGTCGTACCCCCGCGGCAGCTCCAGGACGCGATCGTGGATGCCGGCCAGCCGGGCGACGCGGACCACGTCGTCGCGGTCGGCGTGCGGCACCGCGAGGGCGATGTTGTCGGCGACCGAGGCGCGCAGCAGGCGCACGTCCTGGAAGACGAAGGAGACCCTCCGGTAGAGCTCCCGGCTGCCGAGCTCGCGCAGATCGACGCCGCCGAGGAGGACCGAGCCGTGGTCCGGGTCGAAGAACCGCGGCAGCAGCTGGACGAGCGTGGACTTCCCGCTTCCCGACGGCCCGACGACCGCGGTGACCGTCCCCGGTTCGAGCACCAGGTCGATCCCGCGCAGCACCTCGTGACCCTCGTCGTAACCGAACCGGACGTCACGCAACTCCACCCGGTGCCCCTGCGGCGCGACCGGGTCGTCAGGCTCCGGCAGCGAGGGCACCTCGAGCACGTCCTTGATCCGGCCGACCGCCCGCCGGGCGGCCTGCAGGTCGTCGAAGCCGTGACCGAGGGCCGCCACGGGCGCGGTCAGGCCCAGTCCGAGCAGCAGGAAGGGCAGCAGGTCGGCCGGGGCCATGCCGCCGGACGTGATCAGGGCCGCCCCGCCGATCAGCACGACCAGCAGCACGAACGGCGGCGACAGCGCCAGCTGCATGCCCGCCGCGATCAGGGACATGCTGCGCACCCACCGGAAGAAGACGCTGACGAAATCGTCGGCGGCCTCGAGGAACGTGCGGTGGGCGCGTCCGGATCCGCCGAACGTCTTGACCACCGCGATCCCCTGGACCAGCTCGACGGCGGAACTCGCGATCCGCCCCATGGCCGCGTCGAACTCCTCCTGCTCGCGCAGCCGGGCGGGCAGCATCATCAGCGGGACCAGCGACACCGCCATGGCCACCGGGATCAGCGTGATCAGCGTCAGCCGCCAGTCGACGGAGGCCAGGTAGACCAGCGACACCAGCGGCACCACGAAGGCGGAGACCAGCTCGCCGGGGGAGTGGGCGATGAACGGGTGCACGGCGCTCACGTCCTCGCCCACCACCTTGGCCAGCTCTCCGGTCCCGCGCCTCGAGAACCAGCCCATCGGTACGCGCCCCAGCCGCTCCGCCAGCTGCCGGCGGAACGTCAGCTGCACCTGGCCGTCGATGACGTGCCCGATCCCCGACGAAGCGGCCGTGAACAGCAGCCGGACGAGCAGGCCGGCCGCGCCCGCGATCATCACGAACCAGACATGGCCGTGGTCGGCGGGGCCCGGCGACAGCAGGGCACGGCCCAGCTCGACGACCGCGAGCAGCGGCGCCAGGCCCGCGAGGGAGCCGATCGCCTGCGACAGGACGACAGCTGCGAGCCCCCATCCGTAGGGGCGCAGCAGCCGTGCCATGGGCGGCGGCGTCACCCGGCCAGTCCGCGGCGGAGTGCGGCGCCGAGTTCGGCGATCTGGCGCTGGGAGACCTCGGCGGACAGGATGGCCTGTGAGCCGTGGAAGGTGCCGGGCCACTGGTGGAGTTCGACCGATACGCCTGCCTGGAGCAGGCGGGCGGCGTAGGCGATGTCCTCGTCGCGGTTGGGGCACAGTTCGGCGGTGGCGATGTAGGCGGGGGGCAGGCCGGTCAGGTCGCCGGCGCGGGCAGGGGCGGCGTAGGGGGTGGCGGGGGCGTCGCCGAGGTAGTGGCGCCAGGCGGCGGTGACCTTGTCGCGGGTCATCCAGGGGGTGTCGGTGAAGGCGCGGGCGGACCAGGTTTCCTGGCGGTCGTCGAGGCCGGGCTGGTTGAGCAGCTGGAAGCGGATGGACGGGCCGTGCTCGTCGCGGGCCCGCAGGGTCAGGCCGGCGGCCAGTCCGGCGCCGGCGCTGTGGCCGCCGACGGCGATGCGGGCAGGGTCCAGTCCGAGGCTGGTGGCGTGCTCGGCCGTCCAGCGGAGCACGGCGTAGGCGTCGTCCAGGGCGGCGGGGAAGGGGTGTTCGGGGGCCAGGCGGTAGCCGACCGAGATCACCACCGTGCCGGAGACGTTGGCGAGCCGGGCCGCCCAGGGATGCTCGGTCTCCAGGTCGCCCATGACCCAGCCGCCGCCGTGCAGCCACACGACGGCGCCCTGCGCCGCCTGCCGGGGACGGTAGACGCGCACCGGCACGTCGGGCTCGGCGGGGACCATGTGGTCCTCGATCTCCAGGTCCGAGGTGTCCGGCGGCGCCACCGCGGCGGCCAGGGCGGCGAAGTCCTTCCGCTCGGCGGTCGGATCACGAAGATCCGACTGGGGGAACAGCGGGATGAAGGCTTCCAGTTCGGGATCCATCAGATCCTCCCGAGGGGACCGTCGCCTTGAGGCGACGGGGGAATCGGGAGCGGGAGGGCCGTCAAGCCCCGAGCATGCCCTGACCTGTCACATCTGCGCATCGCGGATGTCCTTTCTGGTTTTGTCGGCGCCAGCCGATATCGTGGCGTTGTCGTTACCGAACGTGACGGGAGGTGGGGTGTGCGCAGGTCGTTCAAATTCCTGCTGCGCCCCACCGCCCGGCAGGCGGCAGCGCTGGCAGCGTGCCTGGAAGACCACCGCACGCTCTACAACGCCGCCTTGGAGCACCGCCGCACCGCCTACGCCAAGGCGGGCGTGAGCGTCCGCTACGGCGAGCAGTCGGCCGAGCTGAAACACATCCGCGCCGATGATGCAGACGGGCAGGCGTGCTGGTCGTTCTCCTCCCAGCAGGCCACCCTCCGACGGCTCGACAAGGCGTTCGCCGCGTTCTTCAAGCGGGTCCGCGAGGGTCGCACGCCGGGCTTCCCGCGTTTCAAAGGGCGCGGCCGGTTCGACACCGTCGAATGGCCGAAGGACGGCGACGGCTGCCGGTGGGACTCCCAGCCCGGCCACCCCACCACGACCTACGTGCGGCTGCAGGGTGTCGGGCATGTGCGCGTCCACCGGCACCGGCCCGTGCGCGGCCAGGTGAAGACGGTCAGCGTCAAGCGCGAGGGCTCGCGCTGGTTCGTGGTGCTGTCGTGCGACGACGTGCCCGCCGGACCGCTGCCCGCCACCGGCGCGGTCGCCGGGATCGACATGGGCGTGGCGTCCCTCGTCACCACCTCCGACGGACAGCATCTGAGCAACCCCCGCCCCCTGGCCGCCTCCGCTGACCGGCTGGCCGCCGCGCAGCGGGTTCTGGCCCGCAAGAAGCGGGGCTCCAAGCGGCGGCGTAAGGTGGTGGCCCGCGTGGCCACGTTGCACGCCAAGGTGCGCAGGCAACGTCTGGACGGCGCGCACAAGGCCGCGCTCGCCCTGGTCCGCACCTATGACGTGATCGTGCACGAGGAGCTGCGGATCGCGAACATGACCCGCTCGGCGTCCGGCACGAGCGAAGCTCCCGGCCGGAATGTCGCGGCCAAGTCCGGCCTCAACCGGTCGATCCTGGACGCTGGCTGGGGGGTGTTCCTGACGATCCTCGCGCACAAGGCTGAAAGCGCCGGTCGCAAGCTGATCGCGGTGAACCCCGCCGCCACCTCCCGCACCTGCGCCCGCTGCGGGCACAGCGCGAAGGAAAACCGCGTCACCCAGGCCGCGTTCGCCTGCACGGCGTGCGGGCATGCCGCGCACGCCGACGTGAACGCGGCGGTCAACATCGTGAGGGCAGGGCTTGCCCTTCGCCAGGCTGCGCAAGCGGCTTAGCGAGAAGCCGCTCCCTTCAGGAAGCGGAGGAGTCACACAGCTCATCCTGGCCGCGGCCGCCCCGCGCCATCATCCGCCAACCGTCGCCGATCGCCACTGGGTCGCGCGCCGATCGTCGCGTACCCTTCCGGGCATGGAGGCACTGGCCGTACGGTTGTCGCACCTCGACACGGAAGCCGGTGGCGCGATCCGGGTCGTCATGTTCTACGACACGCTGATGCGCCGCCGGGTGGATCTCCCCGCGCTCGCCCGGGCGTCGGCCAACCTGGCCGGGTGCGTGACCGGGATACGGCTCCACGGCCCGGGACGCGTCATCCGCTACTCGCCCGACGGCGGGCAGGCGGCGGACCCGCCGTCCCCCGCGTCCACCACGGCGCCGATCACCCTCGATGACGAGGAGATCGGCACGGTCTGGCTGGAACGCGCCGCCCCTCCCGTCCTGCTCGACGAACTCCTGCTCGACCGGCTCGCCATCGCCGCCGCGGCCGTCGTCGAGAGGTACGGCCCCGCCAGCACCACCATGGCCGACCCCGCCCTCGTCGAACTCGCGATCAGCCCCGGCAGCGAGGAGGCCGCCAGAGCGCGGGCGCTGCGCCTGCTGGGATTCGCCGCCGACCTGCCCGTCCGCGTCGCCGCCGTACGCTCGCAGCTCCCGCTCGACCAGGTCGGCGGCCTGATCTGCCCGTCGCGCCCGGTCAAGGCGGCGCCGCTCGGCGGCGTGGGCGTCATCCTGGCCACCACCGTCGACCAGAGCCGGTTCCCCGCGGACGTGCAGGCGGGCATCGGCGCCGCGGCGAGCCCCTGCACGTCCTGGCAGCAGGCCCGCACCGCGCTGCGCTACTCCACCCCGCGTCGGCCGGTCATCCACTACGACGACCTGGGCGCGCTGGCCCTCCTGGCCGAGATCCCCCCGGACGTCGCGCGCGGCAACGCCGACGTGGCCGCGATCGCCCGCATGGCCGGCACCCCGGAGGATCTGGAGACCCTGGACGCCTACTGCGCCACCGGCTCCCTGCGCCAGGCCGCCGACCTCCTCCACCTGCACCACAGCAGCATCGCCCGCCGGCTCGAACAGATCGGCAAGGCCCTGGCCATCGACCTCACGGAACCGGCCGGGCTGACCCGCGCCAGAATCGCCCTCACCGCATGGCGGCTCCTCGACGCGTGAGCGACGCCCGCCGTGCGGCCCTCGCACGGGCGGCGGGCAGCCACCCCTGGGACGTGCCGCCGAATGCCAGGATCCGCCAGCCTTCCGGCGCCGGCGGACCCGGGCCTTCCCCTTACCCGAACTGGCCGGGCTGGTAGTCGCCGGCAGGCTGCTGGGTGATGACGTTCAGGCGGTTGAAGGCGTTGATGGTGGCGATGAGCGTCACCAGGGCGGTGAGCTGCTCCTCGTCATAGTGCTTGGCGGCGTTCGCCCAGACCTCGTCGGAGACGCCGCCAGCCGCGTCCGCGAGGCGGGTGCCCTCCTCCGCCAGCTCCAGGGCGGCTCGCTCGGCCTCGGTGTACACCGTCGCCTCCCGCCAGGCCGCGACCAGGTTGAGCCGCACCGAGCTCTCCCCGGCGTGCGCGGCGTCCTTGGTGTGCATGTCGATGCAGAAGGCGCAGCCGTTGATCTGGCTGGCGCGCAGCTGCACCAGTTCCCGCGTCGCCGCCGGCAGGCTCGAGTCCGCGACCACCTTGCTCACCGCGACGAAGTGCTTCATCGCCTTGGCCGCGAGCTGGCTGCCGAAAACGTTCAGACGAGCATCCATGGTGGCTCCTTGTCGTCGTTGCTGGTCGTCTTACTGACGGGCCTGCCCGGCGATGTGTGACAGGAACGGATGTGACATGGGCCACACGGCTCGCGCGGATCCGGGCTCACTGCTCCGGTGCGCCGCGTACATGCTCGGACACGGTGGCAGGCGCGGGCCCGCGGAGGCAGCACCGCGCCACCTGATCCACCGGCCCACCGCGAAACGCCGATCTCCCTGAAGTCCGGACGGCCGGAAACCCGCTGCGGGGCGTCCGGAAATTCGCCACGATATTTCGATGAGTGATGTGTTCGACCTTGGTGAAGATCGGTCGGCGGCGCGGACGCGTGAGCGGTGGCTCGGCCGGATCCTGCGCGAGGGAGCCGTTCCCGAGGCGCTGGAGGTGCTGGCCGAGCGGTTGTCACCCACCGATCTGCAGACGCTGCTGCTCGAGGTCTCCCGCCGGCGTGCCGCCGCGGTGACGCCCGCGCGCCTGCTGAAGGCCTATGAGGACAACCGGTTCACCCGGCCGTCGGCGCTGGACGCCGGTGAGCTGGCACGCCTGGAGGCTCTGGTGCTCGAACGACTTGGCAAGCATGCCTTCACCGCGGTGGCGTTGTCGCCGCTGTGCCCGCTGGGCACCGTCTCGTCGGTGGCTACCGCGGACCAGAACAAGGTCGTCACCACGGTCCGTACCACGGAGGTCGTCGCGGACGTCACCAACGTGCTGGCTCTGGAGTGCGCGGTACGTCGCCGGGATCTGCTCGGGGCCGATCCGCGCTCACGCCGGCGGGTCCGGCTGGGGGCCGTTCACCGCGTGGTGCGCGCCCAGGCCTTCGACGGGCCGGGCATGGCGGCGCACTTCTCGCTGCTGGGCCTGTGCACCGCCGGTCGCGACGAGGGCTCGTTCGCCTTCGAGACAGCCGCCCTGGCCGAGCAGATCGGCGTCCACCTGGACATCCTGCACCAGGCCCGCGCCCTCGGTTACGAGGCCACGAAGGTGCGCGTGTCCGTCACCGACCTGACCGGCGGGCGCCACCGCCGGGCGCTGTGCGAGAACGTCCTGGACCGGCTCGCGCAGGCGCATCCCGGCGCCGCGTTCGGCTTCGACGACGACCGCGCTGCGGGCCGCGGCTACTACAGCGGCGTCTGCTTCGGGATCCGCGCCACCACTCCGGCCGGCGACGACGTCGGCCTCAGCGACGGCGGATCGGTCACCTGGACCGCCGGCCTGCTCGGCAACGCCAAGGAACGCCTGCTGATCAGCGGCATCGGCCTCGAAGGCCTCTGTGCGGGCTTCCGCCTGCCCGGCTCCGAGGAGGAGGTCAGCGGCGATCGTCGTGGGCGGCGATGAGGCCTTCCGTGGTGTATCCCGCTGGCGGGGCGGAACCGCGTCAGCAGCGCAGACCCTCGAACGTCCGTGCGCCCGAGCCCAGCGTGGGCGGGTGGTCGACCAGCGCGTAGCGGTCGGTCAGGCCGGCCGCACCGGATGCGCCGGGCCGAGCCGGTCGAGGACCCGTTCGACCATGGCCACGATCGTGCCGTCGTCGATCTCGCCGAGCAGCCGCTGGGTGCGCAGGCCCTCGATGAGGCAGAGCAGTTCCCGGGCGTCGGCGTCGGCGTCGGCGTCCGGCACGCCGGCCCGGCCGAACTGGTCGGCCACCAGGGTGTGCAGCAGCGCGTACTGCCGGCGGAAGACCTGCGCGAGCTCCGGGTCGGCCGCGGCGCGGAGCGTGAAGGCGGCGGCGATCCTCGCCTCGACGGCACGCTCCTCGTCCAGCGGAAGCAGCTCGATCGCGATCGCGCGCAGCACGCGGCGGGGCGCGGAGGGCTGCGGCGCACCGGCGGCGCGCGCCGAGAGCCTCTCGACCAGGCGACGGCCGTGGTGCTCCAGCGTGAACAGCAGCATGTCGTCCTTGAAGTGGAGGATCGACGTGCGGCCTTGACCGGATCGGAGCGGCTCGCCAGGTGATCGACCCGCGATTTTTGGACACGCCGCTGTACGAGCGCGACGCGCTGGGGCGCCGGTTCGGCTGCACGGTGAGCGTCAAGCTGGAAACGGCGAACCCCGTCCGCAGCACGCGGGGCTCGTCGTCGAGCCCTCGGCGTCGCCGGCGCCGGCGGCCCAAACCGTCAACCGAGGGTTGACGGCAAGCGATCGTCAACCTATGGTTGACGGCATGGACAGTACGGTACGTCTCCACGACCTGATCACCGCGATCAAGACCCGCCACCCCGACGGCGACCCCCTGGGCGAGCTGTCGGACGCGGTGGCCCTGGGCGAGTACATCGGCGAAGTGGCCGACCATCTGATCGGCCACTTCGTCGACCAGGCCAGGCACTCCGGCGCCTCCTGGACCGACATCGGGCGCAGCATGGGCGTCACCAAGCAGGCCGCGCAGAAGCGGTTCGTGCCCAAGGACGGCGGCCCCGACCTGGCGGCCGACATACGCGCCTACGCCCGCTTCACCGATCGGGCCCGCAGCGTCGTCGTGAAGGCGCAGGAGGAGGCGCGGGCGGCGGGCCACGGCCACATCGAGCCCGGCCACCTGGTGCTCGGGCTGCTGCGCGAGCCGGAGGCGCTTGCGGTCGCGACCATGGTGGCGCTCGGCGCGTCACCCGGCTCCGTCGAGGACGCCGTCACGGCCGCGCTCGGGCCGGGCGAGGGCGGCCCCCGGCAGATGATCACGCCGTTCTCCGCGCAGGGCAGGAAGGCTCTGGACCTGACGTTGCGTGAGGGGCTGCGGCTGGGCCACGACTATGTGGGCACCGAGCACATCCTGCTCGGCATCCTGTCGCTGGAGGACGGGCCCGTGGTGCGGGCGCTGGCGGACATGGGCGTGACCAAGGAACCGGCCGAGCGCGAGATCATGCGGGCGATCAGGGAGATCAGGCAGGCCAGGGACTGAGCTCCCGCCGGGGCGGAACGGGGCCCGCGTAACTGTCGGTGGCCATCGATAGAAACGAGACCACCGCCAGATCCCCGGCATGAGGAGCGTGCAGTCATGGAGCAGGAACCCGGGCCGGCCGCCCGGCCGCGCGTCGTGGTCTCCGTGTCGACGTCGGTCGACGGGCGAGTGACGCTCGGCAGCGATCGCCTGCTGATGGAGGCCGATGCCGCCCGGATGTGGCAGTCCATGCAGCCGGAGGGGGCGCAGGCGGCCGAGGACGCGCGTTCGGCGCTGCTGGCCGGTCTGCACCAGCCCCAGGCGGTCCTGGAAGGGAGCGGGTCGCTCGTCACCGGCTCCACCGGGCCGCTGACCGGATTGCCCGAAGAGTTCGATGAGCCGGTGGACACGCTGTTCACGGACTTCCTGCCCGAGGAGGTCGTCGAGCGGCCAGGGCACGAGAAGTGGTTCACGGTCGTCGACAGCCGGGGCCGGGTGGGGTGGTCGATGAAGCGAAACGGCGGATACGACCTGCTGGTGCTGGTGGCCCGCGCCACGCCCGCGGCCTATCTGGCCCATCTGCGCCGGGAGCGGATCCCCTACCTGGTCGCCGGCGGGGAACGCGTCGACCTCGCCGCGGCCCTGCGGCGCATGCGCGACAAGCTGGCGGTCACCTGCGTCGTCTCGACGGCCGGGGGCGGGCTCAACGGCGCGCTGCTCCGGGCCGGTCTCATCGACGAGATCCAGCTGCTCGTCATCCCCGCCGCCATCGGCGGTCACGGCACACCGGCGCTCTTCGACGGCCCCCAACTCGCGGACGGAGAGCTTCCCACCCGGCTGCGGTTGCTCTTCGCCCAGGTCGGAGGCGACGGGATGCTCTGGCTGCGCTACGAGGTCGTCCGCGAGACCGGCGCCACCCCCTGAGCACGAGTTTCCGCGCGTCCCGCCCGAGCGCGTTCCCGTCCGGGCGGGAACGCGCCCGTCCCTCGCTTACGTCAGCGCACGGCGACCTGCGAGACGGCCGTCCCGCCGCCGGTGGCCTCCCACCCGGCCACGACCTTCGGACCGGCGCCCAGCGCCCGGTCCAGCGTGACCGTCACCGTCGATGTCCCCTTGCGGGGCACGGTGACGACGCGGCTGCCCGCCGTGCCCTGGCCGTCGCGGACGAACAGGTGCGCCTCGCCCCCCGCGCCGGCCCGCAGCCGCACCTTCACCGCACCCTCACCGCGCTTCGCGGCGACGGCCGCGCCGCTCTGCGACGGCCTGGCCGCGGGGCCGCCGGCCGGCGGCACGTCCACGCGGACCGCCTGCTCCAGCGACTGCGGCGAGTCCAGGCTGGACAGGGCCGTGTCGGGGATCACCGGGTCGGCCGGGGTGGTCGGCCGGTCCGCCGGCGGCTCGTACCCGGGCAGCGTCGCGACGCCCCACCGGTACGGGTCGCCCTGCACCCCGCCCCACGTCGACCAGCCGATCCGGGTCTGGCCGGTCTTGTCCTGGGTGTCGGAGTCGTACACCAGGACGTTGAGCCCGAGGTGCTCCGGATCGACGGCGGCGGGCAGCACCTCCATCGGGATGGACATCTCCACCGTGTACTCCCCTTCGGACACGGCCGAGGCCACCCGCATGCCCGGAGCGGCCTCCTCGCCCGGCCCCTGGTGGTGGTCGGCGTCCCGCAGGAAACACGGCGGGCCCTCCGTGGTCACCGGCAGCACCGCGGCCTTGAACGTCGTGGAGGTGTTCTCGGACGCGCCGCGCGGATCCAGCGTGACCTCCACGGAGTCGGTGCGCCAGTGCCGCTTGCAGTCGGACACGGGGAGCCGCGTGCCGAGCACGTCGTCCTTCACGTGGACCAGCAGGTACAGCGTGTCGTCGTGCCAGGCGACCTTGGCCGTGCCCGAGCAGTCGGCGGCCGACGAGCAGGCGTCGCCCTCCCAGCGGCGGGAGACGTCGAGGGCGGCGCCGGAGTACTCGCCGTCGCCCTCGGCGCCGTCGACGGCGGGCGCGGAACCGGCCTGCGGGACGGTGGCCGCGGGCACGAGTTCGAGCGCCGGCCTGCTCGTGCTTGAGCCGTCCTCGCCGGTGCTGGTGGTGATGGTGTAGGCGTAGTCGCCGCCCTCGTTGGAGGTCTTCAGCGACGGGTCGGCGTTGGTGACGGTGAACGGCACGGTCGCCGACCTGCCCGCCGCCAGGTCGTCGAAGGCGGCCTCGGCCCGATCGGCGGTGAAGCCGTCGGGGAGGTCCAGGCGTACGGTGCCCGACCGGGTGGCCTGGCTCAGGTTCGTGACCACGACGCCGACCTGCCGGGAGCCGCCCGACGGCAGCGTGAGCACCGGGGTGACGAGGCCGCGCAGCTGCGGCACGCCCACCTCGGCCACCCACGTGCGGAACTGGGCGACCTGGGGGAGGGGCTGCTGCTCGCCGCGGACGGCGGGGCTGAGCTCGACCTGGCGGTCGGTGTAGCCGCGGCCCCGCTCGGTGGTCAGCGCGGCCGCGAGGCGGGCCCGCTCTCCCGCGCCGCCCTCGGGAGGCGTCACCGTGAACGTCGCCTCGCCACTGCGGCCGGGACCGAGCCTGCCGAGGTCGCCGGACCCGCTGACCCGCCAGCCGTCCGGCACGCGCAGCGCCACCGACGAGCGGCCCAGCGGCGTGCGCGGGGGAGCGGTCGCGGTGACCTCGACCGTGAACGCGGTCCCGGGGCGCACGTCGAACGTGCCGGTCCGCAGGGCGAACAGCGTGCCGAGCGGCACGGCGCCCTTCGCCCTGGTCAGCGCGCCGTCGAGGATGGCCGTGGGCGCCGCCGCCGCGTCCGTGCCCGGCTCGGGGAACGGCACCCGCGCGTCCACCTGGGTGAAGAAGTCGCACCCGAGCTGGGCGGGGTCGGCCGGGACGTCGGGGAAGCCGGCCCAGCCCTGGGAGGCGTACGTACGCTGGGCGTCGCGCTCGACGGCGGCCCACGTCGCGCCCTGCGCCGCGGAGGCGCGCCCGCTCCACACGCCGTACACGTTCTGCGCAGGATTGTCCGGCCGGAACGTCGAGGCGCACTCGGGGCCGTTCCTGGAGGTGCCACGCCCGCCGCCGGTCAGCAGCCGGGCGGGAGCGAACGGACGCAGCCCTTCGCGGCTGATCTGCTCGGGGAACGCCTCGGGGTCGGCCGCCGCGTAGAACGCCTCGACGGCCAGCCGCGCGGCCAGCTGGTGGTTGCCGTGGTTGCCGGGCGTGGGGGCCGGGTCCATGGTCAGCAGGATCTCGGGCCTGGTCGTGCGGACGACCCTGACGACCTTCTCCAGCGTGTCGCCGCCCCACACCTGGTACGTCAGCGGGGCGCTCACCGTGTAGTAGAAGTCGACGTCGTCGAGGTTGAACACCTCGCGCACGCCCGCCTTGCCCACGGCCGTGCGCTCCTCGGCCTCGCGCAGCAGGCCGAGCGCCGGGCCCTCCTCGGGCCCGACCGCGTTGCCGCCGCCCTCGCCCCTGGTCACGGTGACGACGCCGGTGCGTACGCCGTGCTCCTCGTTCCACTGCCCGAGCGTCGACAGGCTGAAGGCCTCGTCGTCGGGGTGGGCGCCGACGAACAGCGCGTCGAGGTCGACAGCGGAGGCGGGGGACGCGGGGGAGTCGGGGGAGTCGGGCGGGGCGGCGACGGCCGGTGCGGCCGGCAGGACGGCGAGCAGGACGGCCGCCGCCACGGCCAGCCGGCCCACGGCTGTTGGACGCATGGAACCTCCGGATGACTACTCGCGGACCGCCCCTTGGAGCAGCCCGCGGACGAAATGGCGCTGGAGGAACAGGTAGAAGATCACGACCGGCGTCGCCACGATCACCGAGCCGGCCGCGAGGAGGGTGAAGCCGGAGGTGTACTGGCCCTGGAAGAAGGCCAGACCCAGCGGGGCCGTCCGCAACGACTCGCTGGTCACCATGATCAGCGGGATGAGGAACTCGTTCCAGGTCCACATGAAGACCAGGAGGGTCAGGGTGACGACGGCGGGCCGGGCCGGCGGCAGCAGCACCCGCCACAGGATGCGCCAGCTCGACGCGCCGTCGATGCGCGCCGCCTCGACGATCGCCCGGTTGGACGCACGGAAGTACGCCCGCATCCAGAACGTGCCGAACGCCACCGACAGCGCGACCTGCGGCAACGTCACCGACCAGAACGTGTCGATCAGGCCGAGCGTGCGCAGGTCGAAGTAGAGCGGGACCGCGATGGCCTCGCTCGGCATCATGATCCCGACGAGGAACAGGTAGAACAGCGCCGACTGGCCGCGAAAGCGCATGGTGCCGAACGCGTACCCGCTCATGATTGACAGAACCACGCTCACGACCACGACGAACGCCGACACCAGCAGGCTGCTGCGCAGGTAGGTGTCGAAGTGCCCGATCTCCCAGGCGGCGGCGAAGTTGCCGAGCCCGGCCGTGTCCCCGCTGTCGGCGGGGCCGAGCGCGGCCGCCAGGATTGTCACGATGGGGAAGAGCGCGAACGCGGCGAACGCCGACAGGATGACGTAGTTGGCCACCCGCTCAGCGCGCGAGATCACGTGGTGCTCCTGTCCGCGAACCGGTTGATGCCGAACGAGATGGCGAAGATCACGACGGTGAGCGTCACGCCGATCGCCGCCGCCGAGCCGACCTGGCTGAGCCCGAAGGCCCGGTGGTAGACCTCGTACGACGGCACCGACGTGGAGTCGCCCGGCCCGCCGCGCGTGGTGACGTACACCAGGTCGAACGTGCGCAGCGCGGCGATCACGGTCAGCGTCAGCGCCACCGCGATCTCCCCGCGCACCGACGGCAGCGTGACGGCGAAGAACTCCTTGACGGCCCCAGCCCCGTCGAGCCGCGCCGCCTCGTACAGCTCGCCGGGGATGCGGCTCATCCCGGCCAGCAGCAGCACGGTCACCAGCCCCGTCTCGAACCACGTGCCGACCACCCCGACCGCGGGCAGCGCGAACGTGTGGTCGCCCAGCCAGCCCCGCGTCAGCGAGTCGAGCCCGAGCGCGCCGAGCAGGCTGTTGAGCGTGCCGTCGGGGGCGTAGATGCGCCGCCAGGCGACGGCCACCACGACCATGGCGATCACCTGCGGCAGGAACACCACCGTGCGGAAGAACCCGAGCCCGCGGACCTTGGCGTGGTGGAGGATCGCCGCCAGCGCCAGCCCGATGGCCAGCGGCACGACCGCGTAGAACACGATGAGCACCAGGGCGTGGCCGAAGGCGGCCCGCAGCCCTTCGTCGGCGACGATCGCCACGTAGTTGTCCAGGCCGGCCCAGCGGCCGAGCGACAACCCGTCCCAGTCGAAGAACGACAGGTGGACCGCGCGGCCGATCGGGTAGAGCAGGAACGCCGCGTAGATCACGAACGCCGGGAGCAGGTAGAGGTAGGCGACGCGGCGCGGCTCCCCCGGGGGCCGGGCCGCGCCCGTCCGCTGGGTCACCCGTTGCTCTCAGCGAACGTCTTGTAGTCCTTCTCCAGCGTGGCCAGGAACTCCTGCGGGCTCGCCTTCTCCGCCAGCAGGTCCTGCAGCGCCGCGCCCAGCGTGTCGGCGAACGTCGGGGTGGCGTAGTCGAGGTAGGGGACCAGCCCGTTCTCCGCGGTCACCGTGCCGAACGCGGTGAAGACGTCCTGCTGCGGGCCCTCGGACACCTTCTGCGCGGCCGTGTCGGCGACGGGCAGGTTGCCGGTGTCGGCGAGCGTCTTCATCGCGTCGGCGCTGGTGATGAAGTCGATGTACGCCGCCGCCGCCTCGGGGTGCGGGCTCTTCGCCGTGATCGCGAACGGCAGGCCGGTGCCGCCGGTCGCGACGGGCGCGCCGCCGGCCGTGGCGCCCGGCGGCAGGATGAAGCCGAGGTCGTCGCCCAGGTTCTTCTGCAGGTCGGCGAGGAGCCACGTGCCCGCGATCATGAAGACGCCCTCGCCCTTGCCGAACGCCTGCCACGCCGGGTCGTAACCCTGCCCGTTGAAGCCCTTGTTGAAGTAGCCCTTGCCGACCCAGTCGACGAGCTGCTGGGCGGCCCTGGTGTTCTCGGGCGTGTTCCACGAGGCGCCCTTGCGGCCGAAGGCCAGCGTGCGGATCTGGTCGGCGGGCACCTCGCGGCTCTGCACGGTGCCGAACACGTGCACGGCCGGCCACTTGTCGAGGTTGCCCAGCTGCATCGGCACCTCGCCGGCGGCCTTGGCCTCGGCCAGCGCCGCCTGGAACTCCGCCCAGGTCTTCGGCGGCTCCAGGCCCAGCTCGGTGAGTTTGGCGGCGTTGTAGAAGATGCCGACGACCTCGCCGACCTGCGGCAGGCCGTACAGGTTGCCCTCGCCGAACAGCTTGCCGTCGGCGCTGTAGCGCGAGTAGCGCAGCACCGACTCCGGATAGCGCTCCTTCCACCCGTACGCCTCGGCGTAGGCGTCCAGCGGCAGCAGCTGGCCGGCCTTGACGAACGCGCCCATCGAGGAACGGCCGTTGTTGGCCTCCACCACGTCGGGCGGCTCGTTGCCGCTGAGCGCCAGGCGCAGGGTGGTGTTGAGGTCGTCGAAGGAGCGGGACACCCGGTTGAGCTTGATGTTGGGGTATTTCGCCTCGAACGCGGCGTTGAGCTGTTTCATCTGGGCCGCCTGCCCGCCGCGTACCTCCTGGTCCCAGACCGTGAGTGTGACGTCGCCGAGGGTGGCGGCGTCGGTGCGGACCGCCGACGCGCTCGGCTGCGAGGGGGTGGCCGCCGGCGGGGCCGAGGAGCCGGGCGCGCACGCCGTGAGGGCCAGGGCCGCCGCGGCGAGCGCGGCGAGCGTCCTGGAACCCGGCGATCTCGTGCTCCGGCCTTCTCGCGTCGGGGCGATCATGGTGTTACTCCTTCTGCGCAGGCACGCGAGACGTGGCCGGGCCCTCGTCGCCGGGGCCGTCGGACGCCTCGTGGGGGGTCTGGTGCGGCTGCGTGCCCGTGGCTCCGGGCGGCATGCCCACGTCGGCGTAGCGGGCGATGGTGGCCGCGGCGCGGCGGACCGCGCCCACCGGGACGGTGGGCACCAGCCGGTCGAGGAAGGCGTAGCGGCGGGCCAGCGAGCTGCCGTAGGCGCCGCTGTGGTCGGCCGCCGCGCGCACCTCGTGCCACCAGTCGGCGATGTCGCCCCAGCCGGGCGCGGCCAGCGAGCCGCCGAACTGCTGCACCGCGAGCCCCGCGCAGACCTGCGCGAAGGCCAGCCGGTCGGCGAGCGGCCAGCGGCACAGCGTGCCGAGCACGAGTCCGGCGCCGAAGACGTCGCCCGCGCCTGTGGGGTCGAGCGCCGTCACCCGTGGCGCGGGGACGAACGCCTCCTCGCCCGTCGTGGAGTCGATGGCCATGGCGCCGTTGGCCCCGTCGGTCACCACCGCGAGGGGGACCTTGTCGGCGATCGCGTAGAGCGCGTCGCGCGGGGTGTCGGCGCCGGTGTAGGCCATCGCCTCGATCGCGTTGGGCATGAACGCGTGGCAGAAGGAGAGCTGATCGAGCATCGACGCGGGCCAGGAGCCCGACGGGTCCCAGCCGACGTCCGCGAAGATGAGGGCGCCGTTCCGGTGGGCCGGCTCGGCCCAGTTGCTCGAGCCGCCGGGCGAGCCGAGCGGCTCGTCGGGGGAGATCGTCACGATGACCGCCCGGGAGCGGGGCGGGGAGCCGATCATCTCGGCGCTCGCCATGGGGGCGGGGTGGCCGTGCGTCACCATGCTGCGGTCGCGGTCGACCGCCATGGAGACCGTCACCGGCGAGTGCCAGTGCTCGAAGCGCCGCGACCTGGACAGGTCGACCGCCTCCTGCTCCTCGAGCGTGCGCCAGCAGAAGTCGCCGTAGTCGTCGTCGCCGAACGCGGCGGCCAGCGCGGTGCGCAGGCCCAGCCGGCTGGTCGCGATGGCCAGATTGGCGATGCCGCCGGGGCACGAGCCCATCCCCTCGGCCCAGATCTCGGTGCCCGCGGCGGGCATGGCGGGCAGGCCGGTGAAGATGATGTCGAGGAAGACGGTGCCCGCCAGGAACACGTCGAACTGCGGACCCTCGGGGGTGCGCTCTTCGGCGAGAGGGTCGTACGCCTGGACAGACACGGGGATGGGGCCTCCTCGACACTCCGATTGTGCGCAATCTTGCATGTTTGCTCGCGTACTTCAAGTGCTTTGCCGGTGTTTTTGCTCAGTGATGCTCACTCTTGCGCGAATTTGACTGATAGACTCGCGCCGTGCTTCAGCGCCTCCGGCATGCCGAGATCATGCGAAGGGTCCGGCTCTCCGGCGCGACCAGCGTCCGCGATCTCGCCAGCCAGCTCGGCGTGAGCCCGTCCACCATCCGCAGGGACCTCGAGGTGCTCGACCGCGACGGCACGCTCAGGCGCGTCCGCGGGGGCGCCCTGGCCGACGCCGACGACGACCGGCCCTTCGCCGAGGTGGCCGGGGTCGACGAGCAGGACAAGGAGGCCGTGGCCGCACGGGCCGCGCAGCTCGTCGCCGACGGCGAGGTGCTGCTGCTCGACATCGGCACCACGACGATGCGGCTGGCCCGGCGGCTGCGCGGCCGGCGGGTCACGGTGGTCACCTCCAGCCTGGCCGTGCTCGACGCGCTCCGCGCCGATTCCGCGGTCGAGCTGCTGCTGCTCGGCGGCATGGTGCGCAGGACGTACCACTCGCTGGTCGGGGTGCTCACCGAGGCGGCGCTGAGCCAGGTCGTCGCCGACCGGGTGTTCCTGGGAGCCAGCGGCGTGCGGCCCGACGGGCAGCTCGTCGACACCACGCTGGCCGAGGTCCCGCTGAAGCGCGCCATGATCGCGGCGGCCGAGCAGGTGGTGCTGCTCGTCGACCGGCACAAGTTCCCCGGCACCGGCGCCCTGCGGGTGTGCGGGCCCGAGGACATCGACGTGATCGTCACCAATGACGGCGCCGACGAGACGACGCTGGGCGCCTGCGTCGCCGCGGGCGCCCAGGTGCTTCTCGCATGACAGGTGCTTCTCACATGAAGGGGTGCGGATGAGACTGGCCGTCCTCGGAGGCGGAGGCTTCAGGGTCCCGCTCGTCTACGGCGCGCTCCTGCGCGACGCCGCCAAGCCACGCGTGGACGAGGTGGTGCTCCACGACGTGTCCGCCGAGCGGCTCGAGGCCGTCCGGTACGTGCTGCGCTCCCAGGCCGCCGGGCACGACGACCCGCCCGAGGTGCGCGTCACCACCGACCTGGACACCGCGCTGCGCGACGCGGACTTCGTCTTCTCCGCCATCCGCGTCGGCGGGCTGGCGGGCCGCGTCGCCGACGAACGGGTCGCTCTGGAACTGGGCCTGCTCGGCCAGGAGACGACCGGCCCTGGTGGCATCGCCTACGGCCTGCGCACCGTCCCTGTCGCGGTGCGGGTGGCCGAGCGGGTGGCCGCCCTCGCCCCCCAGGCCTGGGTCATCAACTTCACCAACCCCGCCGGCATGATCACCGAGGCCATGCGCCAGGTGCTCGGCGACCGCGTGATCGGCATCTGCGACTCGCCGATCGGGCTGGTGCGCCGGGCCGCCGCCGCGCTCGGGCTCGACCCGGCACGCGTGTCGCCCGCGTACGTGGGGCTCAACCACCTCGGCTGGTTGTGCGGCCTGACCCACCAGGGCGAGGACGTCCTGCCCCGCCTGCTCGCCGACGACGCGGCACTGCGGCAGGTGGAGGAGGCCCGCGTCTTCGGCGCCGACTGGGTGCGCACGCTGGGCGCGATCCCCAACGAATACCTGTACTACTACTACTTCACCCGCGAGTCGGTCGCCGCGATCTCCGGCCGCACCCGTGGCGAGACCCTGCTGCGGCAGCAGGACGACTTCTACGCGGCCGTGCGGGCCCGGCCGGGCGACGCCCTGACCGCATGGGAGAGGGCACGCAGGGAGCGTGACGAGTCGTACATGGCCGAGGCCCGCGACGTGACCGCGGCCGGCGAGCGCGACGACGCCGACCTGGAGGCGGGCGGCTACGAAGGCATCGCGCTCGCGCTCATGGCCGCCATCGCGCGCGGGGAGCCGTCCACCATGATCCTCAACGTGCGCAACGGCGGCGCGGTGCCCGGGCTGCCCGCCGACGCGGTCGTGGAGATCCCGTGCGCGGTGGGCGGCGGAGGAGCGCGGCCGCTGGCCGCCGGGCCGCTCCCCGGCCGCTTCCTCGGCCTGGTCCAGCAGGTGAAGGCGGTGGAGCAGACGGCCATCGAGGCGGCGCTGTCGGGGTCGCCGCGGCTGGCGGCTGCGGCGTTCGCGCTGCATCCGCTGGTCGACTCGGCAGGGGTGGCCCGCGAGCTGCTCGACGGCTACCGGGCCCGCATCCCGGAGCTGGACGCGGTCTTCTCCCGGCCCTGATCCGCGCGGGTCTCCGGCGCGCGCGGCGACTCGCCCACCATGGACATCGCCCACCATGGACACCGCCGAGCGGTGCCAGGGGCTGTCACCAGCTGAGCACCCGCAACGGGGCCCTGTCCCCGGCGGGCTCGGCTCGCGTGCGCAGCTCCGGCACGGCATCGCGCAGCACCTTGATCCCGAGCGGCACGAGCACCAGGCACAGTGCGGCGCCTGACAGAACCCCGTCGATCAGCTCGCTCCTCTTCAGCACACCGGTCCACAGCCAGCCCGAGAACAGGAACAACACCAGCCGCCCGGTGCCGAACGTGCCCGAGCGGAAGGCGGCCAGACCGAGGAGCAGCGTCCCGATGTAGAGGCCGAAGGCCGCGGATACCGGCACGCGCCAGGGCCCATAGGAGACGTCCGCGTACAGGTCCATCACGATCTCGGTCGTCCGCTCCAGCCCGAGCGTCCCGATGAGCTGCAGGGCCGTCTCGTCCACGCCCGCCCAGTACAGGCGCGAGAACAGCCCCACGACGACCATCGCGCCGCCCACGCGGGCCGGCCAGGGTGAGCGGCCGGCGGCCACCCTGGCCAGGACGACGATGGCCAGGCACAACACGATGGCCCCCGCCGTGTAACAGGCGTACCCGGCGGTGGCCAGCCCCGGGTTCACGGTGTAGGCGGCCAGTTGCTCGGGTGCGGCGAACGGCTGCGTGGCGAAGTGCGCCCGCTGCTGCGGCGTGAAATCCGCCGTGCTCTGCGCCAGGTGGCGCAGCGTCAAGCCGGCGAACCACAGGAGCGGCCCGAGCACCAGGGCGCCGCCTCCGAGGAAGCGCCCGGGAAACCAGGCGTTGTGGTGAACCGACGCGGGAGCGATGGTGATCAGTGACATGCCGGCAGCCTGGCGTGCGAGGGGAGGCCGCCACATCTGCCGTTCGGCGCGTAGGACGGTTCACTTTCGTCAGGGGTGCCGCGGAGAACTGATCGATGAGACGGCGCATAGGGGCAGGCGTAATTCCCTATCACTCCCTTACCTGCCCCATAATGGGGAGTGTTATGGAGCATTACACCGTGGAGCAGGTGGCGGCCCAGCTGGGGCTGCACGTCAAGACCGTGCGCAACTACGTGCGTGACGGGCGGCTGCCCGCCGTCCGGATCGGCAAGCGGTACCGCGTCGCCAAGGAGGACCTGGCGGCGTTCACCGGCCTGCCGGTCGCCGACCCCGCTCCCGCGCGCCGCGCCGAGGTGTCGAGCATCGTGCAGATCGACGGCATCGCCAGGGCCGACATGGACCGCGTCAGCACGATGGTTCTGGGCGCCCTGGCCGGCGAGCCGCGCGGGCTGCGCGTGGAGTTCGTCCACGACGAGGAGCGCTCCCACCTGAAGATCATCGTTCTGGGCGGGCTCGAGGAGACCGCCCAGGTGTTGCGGATCGTCGACGCCCTCGTGCGCGCATGACCTCGCCGCCGAACCCGATCGCTGACTGGATCACCGACTGGATCACTGGCCGGATCACTGACTGGAGACCACCATGCCCGACCTGTACGTCTGCGACCCGCACGGCGAGCCCCTGCGCGAGACCCGCGACGCGCTCGACCTGATCGGCGAGGCCTGGGGGCGGCAGGCCACCTGGGTGGCCGTCCCCATGGAGCGCCTGCACGACGACTTCTTCGTCCTGCGCAGCGGTGTCGCAGGCGAGTTCGCGCAGAAGTTCGTCAACTACCGGATCGGCCTGGCGGTGGTCGGCGACGTCTCCCGTCTCGCCCCTCCCGGCTCCGCGCTGGAGGCGTGGGTGACCGAGTCGAACCGGGGCGAGCACATCTGGTTCGTACGCGACCTCGACGAGCTGGCGGAACGGCGGTCGGGCCGGGACGGCCCCGCCGGTCGGCGCTGAGGCGAGCGGACCGGCCCGGAGGCTCAGCCGGACTTCACGGCCACCTCGATGCCGTCGAGGAGCACGGCCAGGCCGCCGGCGAACGTCTCGCCGACCCGGTGTTCGAGGTAGGGCTCGTCCGTCGCGGGCCCGTCGTCCTCCGACTCCACCCACGTCACCATGGGGAACCGGGCGGCGAACCCGGGCGCCACCTCCTCCAGCAGCGACGAGCGGGCCCGCCACCACTCCTCGTCGGACACCCCGGTCGCCGACGGCGCCTGCCGCGACTCGGAGACGGTCCGCGCCGCGCCTCGGACGAAGTCGGACAGCAGAGCCACGACCCCCCGCATCCGGTGCGGCCGCAGGCCGGTCTCGCGCAGGATCCGGACCAGGCCATCCAGCATCGCGAACTCGTTGGGCCCCAGCACCGGCCGCGCCTGCGACACCTGCAGCACCCACGGATGCCGCAGGTAGAACGCCAGCACGTCCTCGGCCCACGACGTGACGGCCGCCCGCCACCCGCCGCTCAGGTCGTGCCCGGTGGGCAACTCCGCGAGGGCCCGGTCGTACATCAGGTCGACCAGCTCGCCCTTGCTCGGCACGTAGGTGTAGAGCGCCATCCCGGTGCGGCCGAGCCGCTCGCCGACCCTGCGCATGGACAGCGCCGCCATGCCCTCGCTGTCGGCCACGGCGATGGCGGCGTCGACGATCGCGTCGACGCTCAGCCCTGGTTTGGGGCCGGGCCGCACCTCTCCCGACTCTCCCGTGCGCCACAGCAGTGCCATGGAACGGCGCGCGTCACCCTGCCCGGCGAAGACGACCAACGCGGAACTCCCCACGCGGAACAAACTCTTTACGCCATAAAGGCTATCAGCGGGCGCCTCTGCGGGCGGCCACCGCGGCGATCATCTCCCAGGCCGCCTCCGGGTGGAGAGTCTCGTCGGGGTCGCCGGAGAAGGGGTCGAGGACGACGGTCTCCGCCCCGAGCAGGCGCAGTTGCTCGAGGTCGTCGACGATCTGCTCGATCGTGCCCTCGCCCGCGAGCCGCTCGGGGCCGGTGACGGGCGACGCGGTGACCCGCAGCAGAATCCTGGGCGCCAGGCCGGGCACCGGCCGTCCCTGCTCGGCGGCGAGGTCTTTCAACCGCGGCCAGGTCTCCCGCAGGTAGGGCATGGTGTTCTTGAGCGGGTGCCAGGCCTCGCCGAACCGTGCCGCCCTGCGCAGGGCCGCGTCGCTGTTGCCGCCCACCCAGATCGGTATGGAGCCGGAGCGGTAGTCGTGCTCGGCGGCCCAGGCGGCGCGGATCGCCGCGAGATGCTCGTCGGTCAGCCGGCCGCGCCGCTCGTGCGCCACGCCGAGCGCCTCGAACTCCTGCCGCGCCCACCCGACGCCGACGCCCAGCACCAGCCGCCCGCCGCTGAGGTCGTTGAGGTTGGCCGCCATGCGGGCCACGAGCAGCGGGTGCCGGTAGGGGACGATCAGCACGGTCGTGCCGAGGGCGATGCGGCTGGTGCACCCGGCGAGCCAGGCGAGGGTGGTGAAGGGCTCGTAGAAGGGCGCCGGATATTTCTGCGCCACGTCGGGGGTGATCACCACGTGGTCGGACACCATCAGCAGGTCGAACCCCAGCCCTTCGGCGGTCTGCGCCCACCGCCGAAGGATGCCGGGGTCGGTGCCGGGGCCGAAGTTGGGAACGTTCACGCCGAGTCGCACCGGGACAGGCTACCGAATGCGCACGGCCGGGAGACGCGGCGGAGAGGCCGTGGTCCCGGCACCCCTGCGCCGGGGGCCGGGACCGGGCAGGTCGCGGGATGTCAGCGGCTGAGCCAGTCGAACACCCAGCTGCGGCCGCCCCGGTGCGGGTTGCCGCGCCCGTGGTCGTGGCCCGGGACGCAGGCGTCGATGTCGCGGGTGCCGGCGAACCTTCCGTGATGCGTCACGTGGTGGTAGGTCGAGTCTTCGTTCACCGCGAGGTCACAGTGGTGCGGGTGCCGACCGGATTCGGCGGCGGCCGCGCCGGCCCCGAACACCACGGCCGCCGCGGCCAGTGCACCGCCGGTGGCGATGAGGGTACTTCTCATGATCTCCCCCTGTAATCACGAAGTGACATCGGTCATCACTATACGTAGCGATCTTGTGGGGGTAGGGAGCGCCACGCCCTCTTTTGATCAACAGGGCGGCCGCGCCGGACTCCGCGCTGAACTCTGGGGCGGGACTACGGCCTGACCGCCCGCAGGTAGCACAGCAGCGGCCACAGGTCGCCTTCGGCCCGCACGCGGAACCCGGCGGCCCGCGCCAGTGCGGCCGGCGTCTCCCCGGGGTCGGGCCAGGCGTGCCCGCTCACCAGGCCGGTCAACCGGCGCGCGAGCGGCCGGCGCGGCGGCCGGAACTCCGCGATCAGCAGCCTGCCGCCCGGACGCAGCACGCGGAACATCTCCCGGACGGCGGTCTCCCGCGCCCCGGCCGGGATGTGGTGCACGGCCAGGCTGGAGACCACCACGTCGAACGGCCCGCCGGGCAGGTCCAGCGACTGCCCCTCGCCCACCAGGTAGACGCAGCTCGCCGGGGCGCGGTGGCGGGCGTAGGCGATCATCCGCGGCGACGGATCCACGCCGACGACCTGGCCGCCCGGCGCCACCAGCGGCGCCAGGCGGCGGGTGAGGTAGCCGGTGCCGCAGCCCACGTCCAGCACCCGGTCGCCGGGTCCGGCGCCGGCCAGTGCGGCCAGCTGCGTGAACACCAGCCGCCTGCGCCCCGCGTAGCCCAGCCGGGAGAACAGCTCGTAGGCGCGCGGATGGTCGATGGTGCCGGAATGCTCGTGGTGGTGGCGCAGGAGTTTTCCGCGGCCCATGCCGGTCACCTCCTGTTCGGTCGGCACCTCATCAGCCTGCCCCGAGGGCGGTCAGGCAAGCAGGACCTCCGCCCCTACGGGCCGGTATCCCGCCGCGAGGAACGCCCGTACGGCTGCCGCGTTCCCCGGGGCGACCTGCGTCCACACCGGCTCGGGGACGAGGTGCCTGGCGCACGTGGCCAGCGTCCGGCCCGCTCCGCGGCCGCGGTGTCCCGGCTCGACCTCCACGGCGATCTCCCACCGTCCGGCCACTCCGCGCCCCAGGGCGAGCAGGCCGCCCTGGCCGGTCCACACGCGTACGGCGTCGCGGAACCTGCGGGCCCGCGCCACCCGAGGATGTCCGCTGTCCGTGACCTCCCCCAGGGGGACGGGCGGAGGGCCGTCGAGGGGCGTGGCCAGGCCCAGCAGGTCGACGTTGCCGATCCGCCGGCCGGTCCTGTCCGCCATGGCCTGCAGGAACGGCGGGCAGAGCGGCGCGGACAGGTCGTCGGCCGGGAGCCGGTCACGGACCCAGCCCGGGTCGAGATCGGTGAAGACCACCGTGTGCGCGGTGAAGGCGATCACGCCGGCGTCGCGGGGTGACGGCTGGGGCACGATCGTCACGCCGCCGTCCGCCGCGGGCGGCCGGCCGCGCTGCACCTCCGCGAGCAGTTCGGTCAGCGAATCCATGATCTACATAGTAAAGGAGGGCGGCGGGATCAGCTCCGCAGATCGCGTACGGCGGCCAGGTAGGCCCGGATGGCGTCGCGGTTGCGGGCGAGGCAGTCGATACGCTGCTGGATGCGCTCCGCCTCGGCCTCCAGGAGGCCGGCGAGCTCGGGCGTGAGGCATTCCGGGTGCAGGTGGATCCCGCCGGGCCCGTCGAGGAACGGGAGGATGCGGCGGATGATCTCCGTCGTGAGCCCCGAGTCGAGCAGGCCGCGGATCTGCTGGACCCGGTGCACGGCCGAGGGCGGGTAGACGCGGTAGCCGTTGTCCGCGCGTTCCGGGTGGAGGAGGTCCTGCTCCTCGTAGTAGCGCAGCATGCGCGTGTGGACGCCGGTGCGCCGGGAGAGTTCCCCGATTCTCATGGCAGGCCTCGGTCCGCTGGGATTTGCCTTCACACTGATGTGAAGGTTTCAGCCTAGTCCCATGGCTGATGGGGTGCGTGGCGGGAGAATGCCGTGGCCGGGACTGCTGGCGTTGTTCGCGGCGGCGTTCACGGCGGTGATGACGGAGTTGCTGCCCGCCGGGCTGCTGCCGCAGATCGGAGCGGCGCTGGAGGTGCCGGAAGGGCGGGCCGGGTTCCTGGTGACGGCGTACGCGGTGGCGTCGTTCCTGGCGGCGATCCCGCTGACGGCGCTGCTGCGGCGCTTCCCCCGGCGGCCGGTGCTGGTGGGGACGCTGGTGGGGTTCGCCGCGTGCAACGCGGCGACCGCGCTGTCCTCGTCGTACGCGGTGACGTTCGGGGTCCGGGTGCTGGCCGGTGCGATGGGCGGGATCCTGTGGGCGATGCTGGTCGGTTACGCGGCGCGGATGGTGCCGCCCGAGCGGCGGGGGCGGGCGATCGCGATCGTCTCCGCCGGGATCACGGTGGCGTTGTGCGCGGGCATCCCGGCGGGTGCGGCGCTGGCCGGGATGTTCGGATGGCGGGCCGCGTTCGGCGCGCTGGCCGTCGCGGCGGTCGTCCTGGTGGGGTGGGTGCTGGCCACGGTCCCCGGCTTCCCCGGTGAGGCCGCGGCCGGACGCGTGCCGTTGCGGCGGGTCGCCGCCGTTCCCGGGGTCGCGACGGTGCTGGGGGTGACGGTGCTGGTGCTGGTGGCGCACCAGGCGGTGTACACGTACCTGGCGCCGCTCGCCGCGCTGACCGGGGCCGGGCGGACGAGCGCGGTGCTGCTGGTGTTCGGCGTGGGGACGGTCGCGGGGATCTGGGTGGTGGGCGCGGTCATCGACCGGGCCCTGCGCGCGACGCTCGTGGCGGTGCTGGCCGTGGTGGCGGGGGCGATGGTCGTGCTGGGCGCGCTCGGGGGACCGGCCTCCCTGGCGGCGGTGGCGTTGTGGGGCGCGGCCTTCGGAGGCGTGCCGACGTTGCTGCAGACGGCGCTGGTGAACGCGTCGGGGCCGGAGAACGCCGACGTGGCCACCTCCATGCAGACCACGGTGTACAACGCCGGCATCGCGGGCGGGTCGCTGGCCGGCGGGCTGGTGCTGGAGGGCGCCGGCGCGGGCGCGCTGCCGTGGACGGCCCTGCCGCTGGTGGCGGTCGCCCTGGCGATCGTGCTCGCGGCGCGCAGGCACGCCTTCCCCGGCCGCCGGGCCGCTAGAGACCGTGCCTGGCCAGGGGCTCGACCAGTTCGCGCTCCTCGTACGACAGGTGGGACAGCAGGTTGTCGGTGAGCAGGTCGACGGCGGCGCGCAGGTTGCCGAGGGCGCCCGGTTCGGCGACGAAGGCCACGAGGGCGCGGTCGACCCGCTCGATGATCTCGTGGATGGCGTGGTGCTCCTCCTCCAGCCGGTCGAGCACGGGGACGAGGCCGGGCTCCGCGCTGCGCAGGCGCGGGAAGAGCGCGGTGTCCTCGGCCGAGTGGTGCAGGGTGAGGAGCCGGCAGTAGGACTCGCAGTACGCGCCCAGGGTCCAGTTGTTCTGCCGCATGGTGAGCGTGTTGATCTTCGAGCGGGCGGAGGCGGCGTCGAGCGTTCCCGCGGCGACCTGGTCGACCAGATCGCGCAGCTGGGCCAGCTCGGCGCGCAGGTGGTCGTGGACGTCGACGAGGTGCCGCCCGTCCGACTGCCGGTGCGGGGTGTGGCTCCTGGAGCGGTCGGGGCGGGGCGCGGTGGGGCGGGTGCTCTCGTCCCACACGCGGCCGTCGGTCAGCCGTACGCCGTCGTCGGGAGCGCCGTCCGGGCCGGCGGACACCTGGGTGCCGTCCGTTTCGAGGGATGCCCGGGCGCCCTCCGGTCCGGCGGAGAGGTGGGCGCCGGCGGCTCGTTCCGCGGCGACGAGCTCGCGGACGGCGGGAGCGGTCTCGGCGGCGAAGCGCTCAATCCGGCGGGGGTCGCCGGCGAGGAGGGTGAAGACGCTGATGCCGTGGGTGAGGGCGAGCTCGGCGAGCTGGGCGGGCGGGAGCTCGTCGCCGAGGTTGAGCAGGCGGCGGATGTCGCGGGGCGAGCGGCCGGCCTCCTCGGCGGCCTCGTCGATGACGGCGTTGCCCTCGCCGAGCTTGCCGGTGGTCTGGAGGTGGGGGAGCGAGGGGAGCCAGCCGTCGGCCAGCCGGCCGGTGAGGCGGAGCATGCGGGGCTTGTACGCGCCGAGCCAGATGCCGATGTCGTGGGCCGGGCGCGGCCCCCGCCGCAGCCCCTCGACCTGGTGATACCGGCCGTCGAAGCGGATGCGGCCCGGGGCGTCGGTGTCCCAGGCCGCGCGGACGATCCGGATGCCCTCCTCCAGCGCGTCGACGGCCTGGCCGGGGGCCAGGCGGGGCGTGCCCATGGAGGCGATGGCGTCCCAGTAGCCGCCGGTGCCGAGGGCGAGCTCGAAGCGCCCGTGACTGAGCAGGTCGAGGCTGGCGGCTGCCTGGGCGAGCATGGCCGGCGGGCGCAGCGGCAGCGGGTGCACGTTGCCGGCCAGGCGGATGGTGCCGGTGGCGGCGGCCACGTAGGAGAGCAGTGTCCAGGTGTCGAGGAGGGCGGGCTGGTAGGGGTGGTCCTGGAAGGTGACCAGGTCGAGCCCGGCGCGTTCGGCCAGCTGGGCGGTGGCCACGACGGTGTCCGCGTGCTGGGCGTGCGGCACGATGTTGGCGCTGAAGAGCAGGTCGTGACCGTAGTCGGGCATGAGGCGGTCCCCCGGGACAAATGGTTGGCATTGCGAACAGTTGAAAGTAAATTAGTTCGGATGGCAAACCACTGTCAATTAGACTCGTGCCGTGGTCATGACGAGACAGCCCGTGCTGGGGTTCACCGACGCGCTCGTGCGCCTGGCGCACCTGGTGCAGCAGGTGTTCGTCGAGGTCGGCAAGGAGCACGACCTGACGCCGCAGCAGGCCCAGCTGCTGTGCCTGCTGGTGGACGGGCCGGTGGGGATGACGGACCTGGCCCGCAGCCTCCACCTGGAGAAGTCGAGCCTGACCGGGCTCGTGGACCGTGCGGCCGGGCGCGGCCTGGTCGTGCGTACGCGCGACGCCCGCGACCGGCGCGCCTGCCGCATCGGGCTGAGCGGCGACGGCCGCCGGGTCGCGGTGCTGGCGCACGACGAGGTCGCCCGGCGCCTGGAGGCACTGGCGGCGGACCTTCCGGAGCAGGACAAGGAACTGCTGGTCTCGGCCATCGCCGGCATGCTGTCCGCGCGCGGCTCCCAGGGTGGCGGCTCCGGCGGGTGAACGCGCGGCCCTCAGGAAGGCGGCTCCGTCAGGCGAACGGGCCGCCCTCGGCTCCGGCGGGTGAACGGGCGCGTCAGGTGAAGACCTCGGAGAGGAACGCCGTCAGGGCCGCGGTCACCTCCGCGGGCCGTTCCAGCGGAGCCAGATGACCCGTGTCCGGCAGGTCGAGGCGGCGGGCCCCGGGGATGCCTTCCGCGAGCAGGCGGGAGACCTCCTGGATGCCGGGCACGTCCGACAGGCCGTTGATCACCAGGGCAGGCACGGCGATCTCGGGCAGGCGGGTGGCCGCGGGCGGGTCGAGGTGGCGTTCGGCTGACCTGGGGCCGGACCACGACCGTAGGAAAACCAGCCCGCACATCTCCACCGCCGCCGCCCACACCTCCTCGGAGAGGGCATCACGACCGCGGTCAGGGCCGGCGACCTGCCACAACGTGTGAGCCTCGGCCATCGCGCGCACGTCGGCGGGGTCGACGTGGCCTGCGGCGCCGGCGCGGTAGCGGGCCAGCCGGTCGGGCGGCACCGAGGTGTGCACGCGGTCGCGGGCCTGATCGAGCATCGCCCGCGGCCACCGGTGACCGGCCAGGCCCGAGCTGATCAGGGCGAGCGCGGCGACCCGGCCGGGGGCGGCGAGCGCGGCCTCCACGGCGTACGCGCCGCCCATCGAGCAGCCGATCAGGGCCGCCCGCTCGATCTTCATGGCGTCCATGACGGCGAGCAGGTCCTCGTGGTGGCAGACCTCGCCCTGGGCGTCGCCGGACCGGCCGTGGCCGCGCCAGTCGTAGCGGATCACGCGGTGGCGCCGCGACAGCGCCGCGAACTGGTGGTCCCACATGCGCATGTCGGCCACCCCCGCGTGCGCCAGGACCACGGTGCCCGCCGGCTCCCCGGGGCGCGCTTCTTCGCAGGCGATCTCGACGCCGCCGATCGTCACCATGCCGGGGACGCTACCGCGGGACGGTTGCGCGAGCGCGGCCGTTCGCCGTGGGCACAGCTGTGGGCACAGCCGCGGGAACGGCTCTTCGGGGGGAAACCCATCCCCCTCGCGGGGGAGCCCCGGCGGCGGCCCCGTCGGCAGAGTCGGTGCCATGAGAATCGTGATGGCGGGTGTCGCATGGACGGGTCTGTACGTGGCGTCGAAGGTCGTCTACGCCCTGGAGGGCAAGCTGGGCGTCACCGGCGGGCCACAGGTGTCGCCGGACAGCTACCTCGCCTACGGGCGCGGCGAGGTGGCGCTGGCGCAGTGGGGCAACGTGGCGTCCGGGGTGGTGATCATGGCGATCCTGCTGGCGGGACGGATCCGGTTCACGGGGCGCCTGCCGTACCTGGTGGTGCTCTGGGCGCACTGGGTCTGCACGGCGGTCGCCGCGGTGGGCGCGGTGGGGATGACGGGGGGCGCGCTGGTGACCGATCGCGGGGGCGCGGTCTTCGGCGCCTACTGCGCCGTGTGGGCGGTGCTGCTGTTCCTGGCCACGCGTGACGTACGCCGCGGGCACCACGCCCGGCGGCCGCTCGGGGAGCACCGGGCGAAAAGCGGTGGCCGCGCCCCGGCCCGATATCAGAAGATCGGAGACGTCCAGGACCGGTGACACCGACGGAGAGGGGTCCGTATGCGCACCTGCATGGCCAACGCCGCCGCTTCGAGGCGAGGGCCCGAGACGCCTCACTGACGGGGACCTGCTCGTCGGACCGCCGCGACGGCGGTGCGATGCGGCAGATCCCCCGCGGGCACGGTGCCGCCGGACCCATTCCGGCGCATGAGGCTCCTCGCCTGGAGCGGTCGCACGCGCACACGACCGTTTCCCTTCCTTCCGAGGAGCTCTTTTGCGTGCCCTCACCTCCGCGCGGCTCGGCGCGGACTTCACCAGACTCTGGGCCGCCTCCGCGGTCTCCAACCTCGGCGACGGCATCACCATGGCCGCCGGGCCACTGCTCGTCGCCTCCCTCACGAACGACCCGGCGCTCGTCGCCGGCGCCGCCTTCGCCCAGCAACTGCCGTGGCTGCTCTTCGCGTTGATCAGCGGCGCGTACGCGGACCGGCTCGACCGGCGCAGGCTCATCGTCGCCGTCAACCTGCTGCGCGCCCTGGTGCTCGGCGCGCTGACCGTCTCCGTGGCCACGGGCACGACCGGCATCCCCGTCATCTACCTGGCGTTCTTCCTGCTCGGCACGGGTGAGACGCTCGCCGACACGGCCACCGCGGCGATGGTGCCCGCCGTCGTGGCGCCCGAGCGGCTCGCCGCCGCCAACGCGCGGCTGATGGCCACCTTCACCCTCGCCAACCAGTTCCTGGCCAAGCCGATCGGCGCGGGGTTGTTCGCCGCCGCGGCGGCCCTGCCGTTCGGGGTGGACGCGGTGTCGTTCGCGGTCGCGGCCGCGCTGGTGGCCACCGTACGGCCGGTGCCCGCGCAGCCGCGGGACGGCACCGGCGGGCTGCGCGCCGAGATCGCGGCCGGGCTGCGGTGGTTGTGGCGCCACCGCCTGATGCGCACGCTCGCGCTCAGCATGGGACTGGCCAACATCGTGTTCTGCGCGGCGTTCGCGGTCTTCGTGCTGTACGCGCGCGACCGGCTGCGGCTGGACGAGGTGGGTTACGGGCTGCTGCTCACCACGTTCGGCGTCGGCGGGCTGACCGGCACGGCGCTGGCGGTGCGGCTGCGGGCCAGGTTCGGGGCGACGGCCCTGTTGCGGGCGGGGCTGATCATCGAGGCCGGCACCCACGCCGCGCTGGCCGCCACGACTGCCCCGCTGGTCGCGGCGGCGGTGCTGGTCGTGTTCGGGATCCACACCATGGTGTGGGGCGTGGTCGCGACGACGTTGCGCCAGCAGGTCGTGCCCGCCCACTTGATGGGCCGGGTGAGCGGGGCCGGCGCGCTGATCGACGTCGGGGGCGCGGCGCTCGGATCGCTCCTGGGCGGGCTGCTGGCCCGGACCACGACGATCACGGCGCCCTACTGGCTGGCCGCCGCCGTCACGGCCGCCATCGCCGCAGCCGCGTGGCGGCCGCTCGCCGGGGCGAGGGCGCTGTGAACGCGTACGCGCTTCCCGGCGAGCTCAGAGCCGCGCTCGACCGGGAGCTCGCCCGCCACCCGGCGCACGACCTGGCTGACGCGGCGGCGCGGCTCACCGAGCGTTACCGCGCGGGCGCCGCCACCGGCGGCGTGCACCTGCGCGGCGAGGCCGACGTCGCCGCCTACGCCGCGGTCCGCATGCCCGCCACGTACGCCGCCACCGCCGCCGCCCTGCGCCGGGCGGCGGTGCCGGGATTCCTGCCCCGCAGCCACCTCGACGCCGGCGGCGGCACCGGGGCGGCCGTCTGGGCGGCGGCCACGACCTGGCCGTCCATCGAGGAGGTCACCGTCGTCGAACGCGACCCGCACGCCATCGGCCTGGGCCGCCGCCTGGCCCGCGCCTCGCCGGCGCTGAGCGGTGCCACGTGGCGGCGGGCGTCCGTCCGGCCGGGCCTCGACCGGCCCGCGGCCGACCTGGTCACCATGGCGTACGCCCTGGGCGAGCTCCCCCCGGAGGACCGCCCGGGGGCGGTGCGCTGGCTGGCCGCGGACGCCGCCATGGTGGTCGTCGTCGAGCCCGGCACCCCGTCCGGGTACGCCACCATCGCCGCCGCCCGGGAGATCCTGGCCGGACGCGGCATGACCATCGTCGCCCCCTGCCCCCACGACGGCCCCTGCCCGATCCGGCAGGGCGAGGACTGGTGCCACTTCTCCGTACGGCTGTCGAGGAGCGCGCTGCACCGCAGGGTCAAGGCGGGCACCCTCGGCTTCGAGGACGAGAGGTTCTCCTACGTGGCCGCCACGACGTCGCGGTGGCCCCGGGCCGGCGGCAGGGTCGTACGTCATCCGCGCAGTCGCAAGGGCATGGTGTCGCTGCGGGTGTGCACGGACGAGGAGGCGGTCCGCGACGTGACCGTGTCCAGACGCCAGGGCGGGCTCTACCGGCTGGCCAGGGACACCGGCTGGGGAGACTCCTGGCCGCGTGCCGGTGACGGAGGTGACGTGAGCTAGGAGGCGGGGTAGCGGCGGGGTACGGGAACCGCCGCCACCCCGTCGCCGCCCGTGCGCAGGAAGAGACGCCGGTCACATTCGCGGCGCCGATGTCACACTCACGGGGCGTACGGGCTCTGGGTCCGTGACAGCCGCAAGCCGCGCAGGGAGGAACGCCGCGATGTCCGACGAGCAGGCCACGCAGGTCTTCATCGACCACCGTGAGCTGCTGTTCTCCATCGTCTACAACATGCTCGGCAGCGTCGCCGACACGGAGGACGTGCTGCAGGAGACGTGGTTGTCCTGGGCCAGGCGGAGCGTGCCGTCGGCCGGTGAGCCGGTCGCCAGCCCGCGCGCCTACCTGGTGCGGATCGCGGTCAACGCGGCGCTGGCCCGCCAGGCCAGCGTCAGCAGGCGGCGCGAGGAGTACGTCGGCCCGTGGCTGCCCGAGCCGTTCGTCACCGAGCGCGAGGACGCGGCCGACCCCGCGGTGCGGGCCGAGTCGGTGTCGATGGCCCTGTTCGTGGTGCTCCAGTCGCTCACCCCGCTCGAACGCGTCGTGTTCCTGCTGCACGAGGTGTTCGGCTACGCCCACACCGAGATCGCCGGGATCCTCGACCGTACGCCGCCGGCCGTGCGCCAGCTCGCCCACCGCGCCCGCGAGCACGTCCACGCCCGCCGTCCCCGCTACGACGTCGATCCAGGGGTGCGGCGCAAGGCCACGGAGAAGTTCCTGGCGGCGGTGTTCGGCGGCGATCTGGCGGCGCTGCTGCGGCTGCTGGCCCCCGACGTGACGTTGTGGTCGGACGGCGGAGGCAAGGCTCCCGCGCCCGCCCGCCTGCGTCCCGTCCGCGGCCGTGACAAGGTGGCCAGGCTCCTGGCCGCGGGCGCCGGGCGCGCACCGCAAGGGCTCGAGGTGCGTCACCGGGAGCTCAACGGTGACCCGTCGGCCGTGCTGTTCGACGGCGACGCGCCGTTCGGCATGATGGTGCTGGACCTGACCCCCGACGGCGAGCAGGTGGCCGGCATCTACGCCGTCACCAACCCCGACAAGCTGGTACGGATCACCGACGGAAATCCGGAAAGATCCGATACCGACCGTCCGGGCACGCCATCCTGTGAGGGTGCAGACGACTGACCTCCTTCACGCCTTTTACGCCCGGCGCCTGCGCCGGCAGGTCATGGCGGGCCCGCTCCCCGGCCACGTCGGCCTGATCATCGACGGCAACCGGCGCTGGGCCAAGCAGAAGGGCCTGGCGCATCCGGGCCTCGGCCACAAAGCCGGTGCCGAGCACATCGCCGACGTCATGGCGTGGTGCGAGGGGCTGGGCATCAAGCATCTGACCGTGTTCCTCTGCTCGACGGAGAACCTCCAGCGCCGCGGCGACGAGGAGGTGGCCTCCCTGCTGGGCGTGATCGAGCGCATGGTCGCCGAGCAGCTCGACCGGCCGGACGCCCGCTGGCAGGTCCACGTCGCCGGCATGCTCGACATGTTGCCCGACACCACGGCCCGCGCCCTCAAGAGCGCCGTCGAGGCGACCCGCACGTGCGCCACCGGCTTCCACCTCACCCTCGCCATCGGGTACGGCGGCCGCCAGGAGGTCGTCGACGCCCTGCGCGAGCTGCTGTACGAGCGGGCCGAGTCGGGACAGTCCATGGTGGACCTGGCCGCCACGCTGACCGTCGACGACATCGCCCCGCACCTGTACACCGCCGGGCAGCCCGACCCCGACCTGGTGATCCGTACCAGCGGGGAGCAGCGCATGTCGAACTTTCTGCTCTGGCAGTCGGCCTACTCCGAGCTGTACTTCTGTGAGGCGTACTGGCCCGCCTTCCGCGAGATCGACTTCCTGCGCGCGCTGCGGAGTTTCGCGGCGCGGCAACGCCGCTACGGAGGGTGAAAAACCTGTTGCCCGGCACGCGCGGCGATGCTGAGGTGTCCGGGTGAACAATGACGACGTGCTGGCCCTGTTCGACCGGCAACTGCGGCGGGAGGCCCGCCCCGACGGGCCGGGGATGCGGGTCGAGCGGGCGGGCGGCGTGGTGCGCCAGACCGGCCTCGCGCACGGCTGGAACGGCGTGTTGTGGTCCGGCCTCGACGAGCAGGACGCGGACGCGGAGATCGCCGGGCAGGTGCGGCACTTCGGGTCGCTGGGGCTGGCGTTCGAGTGGAAGCTGTACGCCCACGACCGCCCCGCCGACCTCGGCGACCGGTTGCTGGCGGCCGGGTTCACCGCCGAGCCCGAGGAGACGGTCATGGTGGCCGAGTCCGCCGCGATCGCAGCGGGCCCGCCCGCCGAGCCGGAGGGCGTACGCCTGGTCCCGGTGACCGGCGCCGACGGGGTGGAGCTGATGGCCGGCGTGCACGACCGGGCGTTCGGCCTCGTCGGGGAGCGCCACGGCGACCACCTCAGGAGGCAGCTCCTCGACCGGCTCGCGGCCGGCACGCTCAACGCCGTGCTCGCCCTGGCCGGCGACGAGCCGGTCAGCGCGGCCCGGCTGGATCCGTATCCCGGCACCGGCTTCGCCGGGCTGTGGGGCGGCGGCACCGTGCCCGGATGGCGCGGGCGGGGCGTCTACCGCGCGCTGGTCGCGTGGCGTGCCCGCGAGGCGGTCGCGCTCGGCCACCCCTACCTGCAGGTGGACGCGTCCAGCCAGAGCCGTCCCATACTCGAGCGGCTGGGATTCGCCGCGCTCACCACCACGACGCCGTACACGCATCCTTGACTAGGGTGGGTGGGCCACACCCCGTCACCCGCGAGGAGACCTGCACGTGCCCGGAACGAACCCGCGCGAGCTCGGCCTGCTGGCCGACTGCGAGAGCTGCTTCGGGCTGTGCTGCGTGGCGCTGCCGTTCTCGGCCTCGGCCGACTTCGCCGCCGACAAGGACGCCGGGCAGCCCTGCCGCAATCTGCGCGACGACTTCCGCTGCTCCATCCACGACCGGCTCAGGCAGAGCGGCTTCGCCGGCTGCACGGTCTTCGACTGTTTCGGGGCGGGGCAGAAGGTCTCGCAGGTCACGTTCGAGGGCACGAGCTGGCGGGAGGCGCCGGGCACGGCCCGGCTGATGTACTCCGTGTTCCCGATCATGCGGCAGCTGCACGAGCTGCTGTGGTATCTGGCGGAGGCGCTGGCGCTCGACGCCGCCCGGCCGGTGCACGCGGAGCTGGCCGAGGCCCTCGCCGCGACCGAGCGCCTCACCCTGCGCAGCGCCGGCGAGCTGGAGAAGGTCGACGTGGAGGCGGAGCGGGTGCGCGTCAACACGCTGCTGCTGCGGGTCAGCGAGCTGGTCAGGGCGGGCCGTGCCGGCAAGGATCACCGAGGAGCCGACCTGATCGGGGCCCGCCTGCGCGGCGCCGACCTGCGCGCGGCCAGCCTGCGAGGGGCGTACCTGATCGGGGCCGACCTGAGGGGAGCCGACCTGCGCGAGGCCGACCTCATCGGGGCCGATCTGCGCGGCGCCGACCTGTCGGGGGCCGACCTCGACGGCGCTCTCTTCCTCACCCAGCCCCAGCTCGACTCCGCCAGGGGCGACCGGGCGACCCGCCTGCCCGCCGCGCTCACCCGACCGGCGCACTGGTCCGCCCCGCAGGACCGGCCGTCCCGGCCGCGTGCAAGGGGCGGGGGAAGAGCGCGCGGCGCCGGCCGTCGCCGCTGATCACCACCGCTGACCGTCGCCCGGTACCTCGCCCGGCCGGGGTGCTGCCGGGGAGGACGGGAGCCCGCGCGGCGGGCGCCCGCGCCGGGCCGGGGGTGCCCGCGTTCAGGCGGGGCCGGTCGTGTCGCCGAGGGATTCCAGCAGGGCGCGCAGCGCGTCGGCGAGGTCGTCGCGCCGCTCCTCCGGCAGCGCGGCGAGCACACGCTGCTCCGTCGCGATGTGGTGCGGCAGCACTTCGTCGATCAACGTGCGCCCCTCGTCCGTGAGGGTCACGTGGACGCCGCGCCCGTCCAGGTCGCTCGGGGCGCGCGTCACCAGGCCGCGCGCCTCCAGGCGGTCGAGCCGCTGCGTGACGGCCCCCGAGGTGACCATGGACGCGCGCATCAGCACGGCGGGCGTCAGCCGGTGCGGGGGATCGCTGCGGCGCAGCGTGGCCAGCACGTCGAACGAGGCCGGGTCGAGCCCGTGGGCGTCGAAGGTGCGGCGCAGCTCGGCGGTGATCAGCCGCGACAGCCGCGACAGCCGGCCGATGACCGCCATCGGGGAGACGTCCAGGTCAGGGCGCTGGGCGGCCCACTGTTTGAGCACGAGGTCGACGTGATCTGCCACTCTTCCAGCCTAGCGATGTCTTAGCGGTGAGGTACATCACCTAGGCAAGTATCTTAGTGGTGAGCTACTTTGTCTTAGTGCTAAGAAATCAAACGGGAATCGTGTTGCTGACCGCGTTGACCCCCTCCATCTGGGGGACGACCTACCTGGTCACCACCGAGTTGCTGCCGCCCGGCCGGCCCTTGCTCGCGGCGCTGATCCGGGCCCTGCCCGCCGGGCTGCTCCTCCTGGCGATCACCCGGCGCCTGCCGAAGGGGATCTGGTGGTGGCGCTCGCTGGTGCTGGGGGCGCTGAACATCGGGGTGTTCTTCGCGCTGCTGTTCGTGGGCGCCTACCGCCTGCCCGGCGGGGTGGCCGCGACCGTCGGGGCCGTCCAGCCCTTGCTCGTCGCGCTGCTGTCGGCCGGGCTGCTCGCCGAGCGCCTGTCCCTGCGCACCGCGCTGGCCGCCGTGGCGGGCGTGGCGGGAGTCGGCCTGCTCGTGCTCCGCGCCGACGCGCGCCTCGACGCGCTCGGCGTCGCCGCTGCCCTCGGCGGCGCCGCCGTCATGGCCACCGGTGTCGTGCTGAGCAAGCGGTGGCGCTCGCCCGCGCCGCTGCTGGCCACCACCGGCTGGCAACTCGTCGCCGGCGGCCTGCTGCTGCTTCCCGTGGCCCTGCTCGTCGAAGGGCCGCCGCCCGCCGTCCTCACGACCGCCAACCTCGCCGGGTACGCCTATCTCGCCGTCATCGGCTCCGCCTTCGCCTACGCCCTGTGGTTCTGGGGACTGGGACGGCTGTCGGCGACCCAGGTGACGTTCCTCGGCCTGCTCAGCCCCGTGGTCGCCACCGCGCTCGGCTGGCTGGTGCTCGGCCAGGCTCTCACCGCCGCCCAGGCGTGCGGCGCGGTCGTCGTCCTGGCCGCGCTCGTCGCCGCCCAGCTCCGCCCCGCGCGGCCGCGGCCGGCGCAGGCCGTGCTCGCAGGTAAGGAATCCTGAGCGCCATGCGCATCACCCTCTTCGGCGCAGCCGGAGCCGTCGGCACCAGGACGCTGGCCGAGGCGCTGTCGCGCGGCCACGACGTCACCGCCGTCGTCCGCGACCCCGCCCGCCGTCCGCTGCCGCACTCCGGCGCGAAGATCCGCCGCGGCGACGCGTCGGACATCGGCGACGTCGCCGCACTCAGCGCCGGGCAGGATCTGGTCATCAGCGCCACCCGACCCGCGCCCGGCCGCGAGCACGAGCTGGTGACCGCCGCCGAGTCCCTGCTGGCCGGGGTCTCGGTGACCGGCGTGCGGCTGCTGCTCGTCGGCGGCGCGGCCGGGCTGACCGTGCCCGGCACGGGCGGGCTCACCGTCGTCGACGCCCCGGACTTCCCGCCCTCCTGGCGGCCCATCGCGCTGGCCTGCGAAGCCCAGCTCGCCGCCTGCCGCACGGCGCCGCGCGCCGACTGGACCTACCTGAGCCCGCCGGCGCTGCTGGAGCCGGGCGAGCGCACCGGCCGTTACCGGCTCGGCGCCGACGAGCTGCTGGTCGGCGCGGACGGCCGCTCGGTGATCTCCATGGAGGACCTCGCCGTGGCGCTCCTCGACGAGGCCGAGCGCCCCCGGCATCGCCGGCGCAGGTTCACGGTGGCGTACTGACGCCGCGACCCGGCGGCGGGCCGCCGTTAGAGTCGTGAACCACGCCCCCGTGATCCCGCTGAGGAGAGCCGCATGACCGTCGCCGCGTACACCGTGACCGATCCCGTCGCCGAGCACGGCGAGGGGCCCGTGTGGTCCAGCCGTTGGGGCGGGCTGCGCTGGGTCGACATGCTCGCCGGTGACGTGCTCGCGCTGGACGCCGGCGGAGGGGTGCGCCGCCGGCACGCGGGGGCGCTCGCCGCCGTCGTACGGCCCCGCGTCTCCGGCGGCTACGTGGTCGCGGCCGAGCGCGAGCTGCTCCTGGCCGACTCCGACGACCTCGACGCCCCGCTGCGTTCCCTGGGCGAGGCGTGGACCGACCCCTCCATCCGGATGAACGAGGGCGGCTGCGACCCCGACGGCCGCTTCTACATCGGCAGCATGGCCTACGACGCCACCCCGGGGCGCGGCTCGTTCTACGTGGCCGGGCCGGACGGGGAGCTGCGCGTGGTGCTGCCAGGAGTGACGATCTCCAACGGGTTCGACTTCAGCCCCGACGGGAGCCTGGCCTACTACGCCGACACCGAAACCGGCCGCGTGGACGTGCTCGACTACACCCCTGACGGCGGGCTGAGCGGGCGCCGGCCCTTCGTGGTCGTCGACCCGGACCAGGGGGCGCCCGACGGGCTGACCGTGGACGCCGAGGGCGGGGTGTGGGTGGCGCTCTGGCAGGGCGGGGCCGTGCACAGGTACGACGCGGGAGGCCGGCTCGACGCGGTCGTCACCCTGCCCGTACGCAAGGTCACGGCGGTGGCGTTCGGCGGCGACGGCCTCGACCGGCTGTTCATCACGACCTCCGCGCTCGACGTCGACAGGGGCGAGCAGCCCGCCGCGGGCGCGCTCTTCGCCGCCGACCCGGGTGTGCGCGGCCGCCCGGTCCTGCCCGCCGCCCTCTGATCCTCCGGCTTGCGTAACCATCCCTCTCTAGGCTAAAACCTAGGAGGGATAGGTTGACGGAGTGGAGGTGGCCCATGGCGCGTGCCGGACTGACCGCCGACCGGGTGACGGAGGCGGCGGCCGACCTGGCCGACGTGGTCGGGTTCGACAACATCACGCTGTCCGCGCTGGCGCGCGGCTTCGGCGTCGCCGACGCGAGCCTCTACTCCCACGTCAAGAACATGCGCGACCTGCGCACCCGCGTGGCGGTGCGCGCCGCGGGCGAGCTCGCCGACCGCCTCGCCACGGCGACGGCGGGCCGGGCGGGCAAGGAGTCGCTGGCGGGGTTCGCCAACGCGTGGCGCGACTTCGCGCGCGACTGTCCCGGCCGCTACCAGGCCACCCAGATGGTCCTGGCCCCCGAGGCCGTCGCCGGGTCCTCCGGCCACCAGCGGATCATGGCCATCACGTACGCCCACCTGGGCGCGTACGGGCTGCCGGAGCCCGACCTGACCGATGCCATCCGCCTGTTGCGCAGCACGTACCAGGGGTTCTTCGCCATCGAGGCGAGCAGCGGGTTCGGCCATCCGCGCGATCTGCAGGCATCGTGGGAGAAGATCCTCGACGCGCTCGACAACGCGCTCACCCACTGGCGCGTGTCCTCCTAGCGCCATTCCGTACGCAAGGAAAGAAGCATGAAACCGATCACCCGGGTCGCGCCTACCTGGTCGCCGAGCGCGGCGGCGACCTGGTCGGCGTCACCCTGCGCCTGGCGCCGTCGCCAACCTGGACGCCTTCCTCGCCAAGGTGCTGGACGGCAGCGTGTCGTGACGTTGGCGGGGGCGGCGTCCAGCTCTCGCCGGCGGACGGGAAGGGCCGCCCGCGGCCTCGGCCGGCTTCCCGTCGCGGCCACCGTCGCCACCTGAGCGGGCGGTGCGCGATGGGGCGCCGGCGTGAACGTCGCCCATGGCTTGGACCGCGCGTCCGTGCCTTCCGGTTCCCTCGGCGAACGACTTTCCGGGTTCGCATCCGAATGGTCCTCACGTTGCCGCACGCCCAGTATCAAGATACTCTCACCATCCCGATGTCGTCATCATGTGGATGGTTGAGGAGCGGCGATGACCGAGGTGCCCCGGATGGACCTGAGCGACCCCGCGGTGCTGAGAGACCCGCTCACCGCGTTCTCCCAGGTGCGTGAGCTGTCGCCCGTGGTGCGGCTGGCCGCGCCCGGGTTCGGCCCGTTCTGGGCCGTGACGCGGCACGCGGAGGCCAGGGCCATGCTCAGCGACCCGCGCCTGCAGACCAGCGTGGACAGCTACCTGCAGTTCGACGTGCCCGAGCACTGCCGGCGGTACATGCGCACCATGTCCGTGCTGAACGGCTCCGAGCACTCCCGGCTGCGCCGGCTGGTCGCTCCCGCGTTCACGCCGCGCAAGGCCGCCGCGTCCGGGCCCCGCATGGAGCGGATCGCCGGCCGCCTCCTCGACGAGCTGCCCGGGCACGCCGCCGCGGACGGCACCGTCGACCTGCTGGCCCACTTCGCGCGGCCCCTGCCGATCGAGGTGATCTGCGAGCTGGTCGGCATCCCCGCCGCCGACCGCCCCCGCTGGCGCGAGTACGGCGCCGCCGTCGCCGCCGGGCACGGCCAGGGCCTGCGGGAGGCCGTCCCGGCCATCATGGAGGGCGCCACGGCGGCCGTCGCCCGCGGCATCGCCGAGCCCGGCGACGACCTGGTCTCCGACCTCGCCCGCGTCATGGAGGAGGGCGGCGACCGGCTCAGCGAGGTCGAGCTGGTCACCATGGTCTGGCAGCTGGTCCTGGCCGGCCAGACGCCTGCCAACCTCATCGCCAACGCCGTGCTCACCCTGCTCGGCCACCCCGAGCAGCTCGCCGCCCTGCGCGCCGGCCCGGAGCTCATGCCGCGCGCCGTCGAGGAGCTGATGCGCTGGTGCGGCCCCCAACTGCTGACGATCCCGCGCTTCCCCGCCGAGGACGTCGAGATCGGCGGCGTGCTCATCCCGAGAGGAGAGCCCGTCACCGCCGCGATCGCCGCCGCCAACCGGGACCCCCGCGCGTTCGACGATCCCGGCACGTTCGACATCCGGCGGGAGGCGTCCGGTCACCTCGGGTTCGCGCACGGCCCCCACTTCTGCACCGGCGCCTCGCTGGCCCGGGTGCAGACGGGCGCCGCGCTCGGCGCGCTGCTGCGCCGCTTCCCCGACCTGGCGCTCGCCGGCGACGTCGCGTACACCCCCGACCCGGGCACGCTGCGCCTGGCCTCCCTGCCCGTGACGCTGCGCCCGAACGGCTGAGGCGCCCGATGACCCGCACAGGCAGGCGCGAGAACCAGCTGGGCTGCTCGTTCTGCGGCAAGCGGCAGGACGAGGTGCGCAAGCTCATCGCGGGCCCGCCGTCCGTGTACATCTGCGAGGCGTGCGTGGCCGTCTGCACCGAGCTGATCGCCGAGGAACGCGCGGACGGCGGCGAGACCGCCACGGACTTCCCCAAGCCCCGGGAGATCCACGCGTTCCTGGATCAGTACGTGATCGGCCAGGAACCGGCCAAGAAGACGCTCGCGGTCGCGGTGCACAACCACTACAAGCGCCTGAGCGCACCCGCCGGGGCGGAGCCCGTCGAACTCGGCAAGTCCAACGTGCTGCTGGCCGGCCCCACCGGCAGCGGAAAGACGCACCTGGTGCGCACGCTCGCGCGAATGCTCGACGTGCCCTTCGCGATCGTCGACGCCACCGCCCTCACCGAGGCCGGATACGTCGGAGAAGACGTCGAGAACGTGCTGCTCTCGCTCATCCGGGCGGCCGGCGACGACCTCGTCCGCGCCGAGACCGGCATCGTCTACATCGACGAGATCGACAAGATCGCCCGCAAGGGCGAGAACCCGTCGATCACGCGCGACGTCTCCGGCGAGGGCGTCCAGCAGGCCCTGCTGAAGATCATCGAGGGCGCGGTCGCGTCCGTCCCGCCGCAGGGCGGCAGGAAGCACCCGCACCAGGACGTCCTCCAGCTCGACACGGCCGGGGTGCTCTTCATCGCCGGCGGCGCGTTCCCCGGCCTGGAGGAGATCGTCGAGCGGCGCGTCGCCCGCCGGCGTTCGGGGTTCGGCGCCACGCCACCCGGCGCGGACGAGGACGTCCTGTCCCGGCTCATGCCGCAGGACCTGGTGGCGTACGGGCTGATCCCCGAGCTCGTCGGCCGGCTCCCCGTGGTGACGACGCTGCGGCCGCTCGACCGCGCGGCGCTGACGCGGATGCTCACCGAGCCGCGCAATGCGCTGATCAGGCAGTACCGCAGGCTGTTCGAACTCGACGGGGTCGAGCTCGAGTTCGAGGAGGATGCCGTGGCCGCCGTCGCCGAGCAGGCGCTGCTGCGCCGCACCGGTGCCAGGGCCGCCCGGGCGATCCTCGAGGAGGTGCTGCTCAACGTGATGTACGAGGTGCCGGGCCGGGACGACGTGGCCCGCGTCGTGGTCACCCGCGACACGGTCCTCGCCAACGTCAACCCGACCCTCGTGCCGCGCAGCCACCACGACGGCGAACCGCGCGAGAAGTCCGCCTGAGCCCCGCGCCGGGCGGCCACCAGGCGGTGCCTGACCCCCGTTCAGGCCTGCGCGGGCGGGTTGTCCGCGCCGTCGAAGATGCGGCAGATCATCACCGTCGGCGGCCCGGCGGTCTCCGCGTACGGCTCGCTGTCGTCGCGCGGCTCGTAGCCGAGTTTCCTGGCCGAGGCGAGATCCCAGTGCCGCCGGGTGTTGGCCGACATGCCGAAGTGCACGCTCCACCCCGGGCCGGCCGTCAGCGCCGCCAGCAGCAGCGCGCCCGCGTCCCGGCCGGACAGCCACATGCCCAGGTACCTCGCCTCGTCCAGCGCGTAGCCGGTCGAGCCGAGCCGCAGGCAGACCACGGAAGCGCCGGTCAGCTCCGCGTGCAGCCGGCCGAGGTTCTCCGTGACGACCTTGCTGAGCCCGTACGCGCAGCAGGGCCGGGGTTCCCACGCCGGGTCCACCGGACGGTGCTCCGGCCGGTTGTACTCGCCCATGGCGTGCACCGTGCTGGCCAGCACCACCCGCGGCACGCCCTGTCCGGCGGCGGCGTCGAGCACGCGGCGGGTGAGCGCCACGTTGGCGCGGTAGACCTCCTCCCACGTCGCGTGCGGCCTGGGGTCGCCCGCGAGGTGGACCAGCCCGGACGCCCCGGCCAGCGCCCGCTCGGCCACCCCCGGCTCGGCCAGGTCGGCCGCCATGGACTCCTCGCCGGGCAGGGTCGCCCCGGCCACCCGGTCGACGACGCGCAGCCGGTGCTCCGCCAGCAGCGCGGGCCGCACCAGGCTGCCCACCCGCCCGAAACCGCCAGTGATCACCACAGGACCCATGCCGTGCCCCCGTTCCGCTCTCCACCTCGACTGTAGGCCGGTGATCAGGGGACGGACAGGACCTTTGCGACAGGGATCTGCTAGCGTGACCATCCCCGAACGGACCGGCCAGGGAGGTGAGACCCATTACCGCTGTGACAGGCTGGGTGCTCCCCTTCCCGGCCAGGCGGACCACCGGGACCAGGTGACCGCGGGAGCGCCCATCGGCATCCCGGAAGGCTTCCATGTCTGCTTTCTCGTCACCCGTCCAGACCGCTGAGATCGTCACGAGGCTGCGCGCCGCAGGATGCGTGTTCGCCGAGGACGAGGCGGCATTGCTCCTCTCCACCGCGTCGACCCCCGAGGTCCTGGCCGACATGGTCGCCAGGCGGGTCGCCGGCGAGCCGCTCGAACACGTGCTGGGCTGGGCGGAGTTCTGCGGCCTGCGCGTCGTCGTCGAGCCGGGGGTGTTCGTGCCCCGGCCGCGTACGGAGTTCCTCGTCCGCCGGGCCGTCGCGCTGGCCCGCGCGGCCGCCGGCCCGCCCGTGATCCTCGACCTGTGCTGCGGCACGGGCGCGATGGGGGCAGCGGTGATCGCCGAGCTCGCCGGCGCCGGGGGAGGCGGGGCCGAGGTGCACGCCGCCGACCTCGACCCGGCCGCCGTGCGCTGTGCGCGGCGCAACCTCCCGGGCGCGCACGTCCACGAGGGCGACCTGTTCGAGCCGCTGCCCTCGTCGTTGCGCGGCCGGGTCGGCCTCCTCATCGCCAGCCCGCCGTACGTGCCGTCGGGGTCGATCGGCCTGCTGCCGTCCGAGGCCAGGCTGCACGAGCCGCTGACGGCGCTCGACGGAGGAGGCGACGGCCTCGACGTCGCCCGGCGGGTGATCGCCGGGGCGCCGCGGTGGCTGGCGCCGGGCGGCCACCTGCTGATCGAGACGAGCGAACGCCAGGCGGAGGCCACCGCCGTGGCCGTGGCGGGCGCCGGGCTGCGCGCCCGTGTCGAGCGTTCGGAGAAACTGGACGCCACCGCCGTCATCGGCACCCGCCCCTGACCCCGCACACCTGACGGCGACGCGTGCGGGAGGCGCGTGAGGCGGCGTCGACGGCATTGGGCGCCGGGGCCGGTCCACGGATAATCGGTGGGTCATCGTCGAAGGAGGACGCGCGTGCGGAAGTTATCGATGGTCGCCGTGATGCTGGCCGGCCTGGCCGTCCCCGCCGGGGGCGCCGCCGCGACGCCCGGCGACTACTGGGTCGCCGGAGGGGACCAGACGGGCAGGAGACTGCTGGCCTTCGATCCCGCCGTCACCGACTGGAACAGCTCGGCGGCCGTGAAGTGGTCGTGGGAGCCGAGCGTCACGCCCGGCCGGTTCTCCGGCGACGAGGTGTCGGCGTTCGGGCTCATCGCCGACTTCAAGCTGCGTACGAGGCCGTCCGGCGCGCAGAGCGTCGTCGTCGCGGCCGGAGGCAGCCGGGGCATCGCGGCCGTCGTGTCCTATCCGGAGGGGGTCCGCCAGTGGGCACGGATCCTGCCGGGCAACCTGCACGCCGCCGAGCTGTTGCCCGACGGCAACATCGCGGTCGCCGCCTCCACCGGCGGCTACGTCAGGGTGTACGCGTCCTCGCAGGGGCCGAACGCGGCCACGTACGCCGAGTTCAGGCTGACCGACGCGCACGCCGCCCTGTGGGACCCGGCGATCAGGCGGTTGTGGGTCATCGGCCAGGACCCCGCGTCCGGGCAGCACATCCTGGCGGCGCTCGCCGTGGAGGGCACCACCGCCCGGCCGACGCTGCGCGAGGACATCCAGCGCAGGGCGGTCCTGCCGACCGGCGGCGGGCACGACGTGTACGGCCACGCCACCGACCCCGGCAAGCTCTGGCTCACCACGGGCTCGGCCGCCTACCTGTACGACAAGGCCACCAGGACCTTCGACGGAGACCTGCCGGGCGGCGCCAACCGGGCCGCGGTGAAGTCCATCGGCAACCAGCCGTCCGGGCAGATCGTGCAGACCAGGCCCGACTCCTCCAAGACGCCGCCGGGCGCGTGCACCGACAGCACCTGGTGCACCGACACCGTCGACTTCTTCGCGCCCGCCATGACGCGCAGGCGCACGGGCGCGGCCTTCTACAAGGCGCGCGTGTGGAGCCCGTACTACGGCGTCGCCGACCAGAGCCTGCGCGGCACGGTGTGGGGGCGCACCCGCAGCCCCTCGGGCTCCTGGGCTTCCGACGCGACCGAGATCGACGCGAACGGCGGTATCTCCGACGTGGCCGTGGCGGCGTTGCCGGACGGCAGCCTGCATGTGCAGACGCTGGTGCCGGGGGCAGGGGTCTGGGACCGCACGCGGAGAGCCGGTGGCCGCTGGGCGGGCTCCGTCAAGATCGACGAGAACGGCGCCGTGCACGCGCTCTCGGCCGCCGGGCTGCCCGACGGCACGCTCCAGGTGCAGACCGCGGTGCCGGGCGCGGGAGTGTGGAACCGCTCGCGCAGTACGGCCGGGGCGTGGGCCAGTTCGGTGAAGATCGACGCCAACGGGTCGGTGACCGCCCTGTCGAGCGCCGCTCTGCCGGACGGCGGGCTGGAGGTGCAGACCGTGGTGCCCGGGTCCGGGGTGTGGAACCGGTCGCGCAGCGCGGCCGGGGCCTGGGCCGGCGCGGCGGTGAAGGCCGACGGCGACGCCGACGTCCTGCACGTCTCGGCCGCGGTGCTCGGCGACGGCACCCTGCACCTCCTCACGCTTCCTGACATTTCTTGATCCAAGGAAGATATGCGGCACGGGCGCCGGGAAAAGGGGAATTTCCCTGATTTCTGTGGTGACGTGCGAGTTTGGCGTCCGTGGACTTCCCTGGTGATCCGCGATTTCATGTCCTCCGTCGATTTCGCTCGACGGCCGGTGAAATTACGGGGGATCATATGGGTCGTTCGCGGAAAATAGTGGAAATAACCATCGCGTTCGCGATGGTGGTGAGCGCCGCACCGCCGGCGGCGGCAGGGAGCGCGCCGCCGGCGTCCGTCCGGATCACGCGCTTCCTGGGCGAGCAGCGGGTGCCGCACCTGGTGCAGTTCGCGGGGACCACCGTGGGCGGTCTGTCCGGAATCGACCGCGACCCCCGCACCGACACGTGGTATTTCATCTCCGACGACCGCTGGCGCTACAACCCCGCCCGCTTCTACACCGGGCGGCTCGACATCGACCGCCGGTCGGGGGCGTTCTCCGGAATACGCCTGACGGGAGTCACGACGATGCTCAGGGCCGACGGGACACCGTACCCGGCCTACGGCAAGCAGGGGTCGGCCGATCCGGAGTCCATCAGGTACGACCGGTGGAGCCGGCGGCTGTTCTGGGGCGACGAAGGAGATCGACCGGACACCCGAAATCCGGATATTCCGGTGTCGTCCCCGGCGGTGCGCTCGATGGACCACCGCGGCCGCCACACGAGCGCTCTGCCCCTACCGGAGAACCTGCGGCTCACGACCGCCGAGACCGGGCCGCGGCGCAATTTCGGGTTCGAAGGCCTGGCCGTGTCCAGGCGTACGATCAGCGCCGTGACCGAGGGCCCGCGCTACGAGGACGGGCAGCCGCCGACGGCCGAACGCGGCGCGCCCGCGCGGCTGACCGTGTGGAACCGCCAGGGCACCCTGGAAGGCCAGTACGTCTACCCGCTCGACCCGCTGCCCGCCGCGCCCGTCCCGTCCACGGGGCACTCGGACACCGGCGTGTCCGAGTTGCTGGCCATCGACGAGTCCCGCTACCTGGCGCTGGAGCGTTCCTGGGTCGAGGGCACCGGCTACCGCGCGAAGCTCTACGAGATCAACCTGCGCGACGCCACCAACGTGCTGGAGAGGGCCGCACTGGCGAGCGGGAGCCCGTACCGCGCGGTGACCAAGCGCCTGGTCTTCGACCTCGGCACCTTCCGGCCCCCGGTGCAGAACTGGGAGAGCCTGGCCTGGGGGCCACGCCTGGCCGGCGGCGAGTGCACGCTCGTGATCGGCTCCGACGACAACTTCGACGAGCGCGAGTCGACCAACTTCCTGGTGTTCGGCGCGACAGGCTGCCGCTGACCCCACGCGGTGCCGGCGCGTCCCGCCGGCCGCCCGGGTCCGCGCGGGTGGGCCGCCCTCTGCGGGGGGAGGGCGGCTCGAGCCGTCCGGGGCCCGCGGCCGTGCGCCAAGGCCGGTGGCGGGCCCGCCGCGGGAGGTTGCCGAGGTGGATGACTCCCTGCTCCGGGGTAGCTGTGCGGGACAGGGACAGGCCGGACGGGAGGGCGGCGATGAGCGGACCGATCGTGGTCGGGATCGACGGGACGGACCGGGCCTGGACCGCGCTGACGTGGGCCGCGGACGACGCCGCGCGGCGCGGGCGGCCGCTGCGGATCGTCCACGTACGCGAGCCGTGGCAGCCGGAGCGGCCGCTGGCGGGCACGCGCCTGACACTGAGCGAGCGCTGCGAGGCGCTGCTGTCGGACGCCGTCGAGAGGGTACGCGCCATGGCGCCCGAGGTGGAGACGACGGCCGTGCTGATCACCGGCGCGGTGGTCGAGCGGCTGCGGACCGAGGGCGCCGACGCCGACAGCCTGGTGCTGGGCAGCAGGGGACGGGGCGCGATCGCCGGCCTGATGCTGGGCTCCACCGGGTTCGCGCTGGCCGGGCACGTACGCTGCCCCGCGGTCATCGTGCACGAGCCGCCCGGGCCGGAACGCGGCGAGGTCGTGGTGGGGTACGACGGGTCCGCCGACGCCGACGCGGCCCTGGCGTACGCGCTGGAGCAGGCGAACGCGCGCAGAGCGCGGGTCCGGGTCGTGTACGGCCGCCAGGTGTCCGTGCTGGCGCCCCACCCCGTGGGGTACGGGCCGCTGCCGGGGGCCGGGTTCGGCCAGGAACTGGAGGCGGCGATGGAGCCGTGGCGGGAGATGTACCCGGACGTGCCGATCGAGGACTCCTTCGTCGACCGGCACCCGGTTCCCGCGCTGGTACGCGCGTCCAGCGCCGCCGACCTGGCGGTGGTCGGGTCGCGCGGGCTGAGCAGGCTCACCGCGACGGTGCTCGGCACGGTGAGCCACGGCGTGCTCCAGCGGGCCCACTGCCCGGTCGCCGTGGTACGCGCCCCCTTTCGGCCGTCACCATGACCTGAGCGTCTTGACATCCTCCCGGCCCTGAAGGACTCTGTTGGCCGATTGGGTTGGGTTCATGCCGCCAGGCCAAGGCTGGCTCCGAGTCGCTCCAGGTGAGAGTTGCGGGTGCCGCGGATAGGAGTGCCGGTCCACCAGGCATCCAGGCGG
>NZ_JBQQCC010000070.1:0-1052 GCF_052245635.1 Nonomuraea sp. KM88
TCTCCGCGGATGAATTTCTCGACGTAGTCGCGGGCCTGGTCGTCGGAGTACTGCTCGGGTGGTGACTTCATGAAGTAGGAGGACGCTGACAGGATGGGGCCGGCGATGCCGCGGTCGAGGGCGATCTTGGCGGCGCGGACGGCGTCGATGATGATGCCGGCGGAGTTGGGGGAGTCCCAGACCTCGAGTTTGTATTCGAGGTTGAGGGGGGTGTCGCCGAAGGAGCGGCCTTCGAGGCGGACGTAGGCCCATTTGCGGTCGTCGAGCCATGGGACGTGGTCGGAGGGGCCGATGTGGACGTCGCTTTTGCCCATTTCGCGGGGGATCTGGGAGGTGACTGACTGGGTTTTGGAGATCTTCTTGGACTGCAGGCGCTTGCGCTCCAGCATGTTCATGAAGTCCATGTTGCCGCCGAAGTTGAGCTGGTAGGTGCGCAGGAGTTCGACTCCGCGGTCTTCGAAGAGTTTGGCCATGACGCGGTGGGTGATGGTGGCGCCGACCTGGGATTTGATGTCGTCGCCGATGATGGGGATGCCGGCTTCGGTGAACTTGGCGGCCCAGGCGGGGTCGGAGGCGATGAAGACGGGCAGGGCGTTGACGAAGGCGACGCCGGCGTCGATGGCGCATTGGGCGTAGAAGCGGTCGGCGTCTTCTGAGCCGACGGGTAGGTAGGAGACCAGGACGTCGACCTGGTTGTCGCGGAGCACGTGGACCACGTCGACGGGGCTTTCGTCGGATTCTTCGATGATGTCCTGGTAGAACTCGCCGAGGCCGTCGTGGGTGTGGCCGCGTTGGACGGTCACTCCGGTGGGTGGCACGTCGGTGATTTTGATCGTGTTGTTCTCGCTGGCGACGATCGCCTCGGACAGGTCGCGGCCGACCTTCTTGGCGTCAACGTCGAAGGCCGCGACGAACTCGACGTCGCCGACGTGGTAATCGCCGAACTTCACGTGCATCAGGCCCGGGACCCGTACGTCCGGGTCGGCGTCCTTGTAATAGTGAACGCCCTGGACCAGCGACGACGCGCAGTTGCCGACACCGACAATGGCCAC
>NZ_JBQQCC010000071.1:0-1012 GCF_052245635.1 Nonomuraea sp. KM88
CTAGGAGCTGTTTCTCGGATCAGGTTCGGAGCCAGATGACGAGGGCGGCCAAGGTGACGGTGCCGAGGAAGATGTAGGCGCGCTTGTCGTATCGCGTGGCCACGGCCCGGAAGTTCTTCAGCCGGTTGATCGCCCGTTCGACGACGTTGCGGGCTTTGTAGCGTGCGGCGTCGAAGCCCGTGGGCCGTCCTCCGGCTGAGCCACGACGGCGACGGTGGGCGCGTTGGTCGCGTGGCTCGGGGATGGTGTGGCGGATCTTGCGGCGGCGTAGGTAGGCGCGGTTGGCGCGCGAGGAGTAGGCCTTGTCCGCGGCAAGGCTGTCCGGTCGGGTACGGGGGCGTCCCGGTCCCGGCCGGGGTACCCGGATGCCGGTAAGCAGTCGCTGGAATTGCGGGCTGTCGCCGTACTGGCCTGGTGTCAGCACCAGCGACAGCACCCGGCATCGGCCGTCCGCGGACAGATGGATCTTGGTGGTGAACCCGCCGCGGGAGCGGCCTAAGCACTCTCCAGCCTGACCACCTCCGCCAGCCGGGCCGCCAGAGACGTCAGCACCGGATCGCCCCGGTTTGTCCCGGCGGCGTCCCCCTTTTTCTGTTCCGGCGCGGCTGGCGGTGTGCGGGGCGCGCCGGCGGCGTGCTGGTGTGCGCGGACGGTGGTGGAGTCCACGGAGATGTCCCAGTCCACCTGGTTCTCGGCGTCCTGCTGGGCTTGGATCTCCGAGAGCAACATCCGCCAGGTGCCATCGGCCGACCAGCGACGGTGTCGCTTGTAGACCGTGATCCACGGACCGAACCGCTCGGGCAGATCACGCCAGGGCAGCCCGGTACGTGCTCGATACAACACACCATTGATCGTCTTGCGGTGGTCGTTCCACCGCCCGCCTCGCTGGCCGCCCTCCGGCAGCAGCGGTTCGAGCCGCTCCCACTCGGCGTTCGTTAAGTCACCGCGACCCATACACCTATCGTGACAACGTAGGCACCATCGGTCAGCAGATCTAAGAAACAGCTCCTAG
>NZ_JBQQCC010000072.1:0-1011 GCF_052245635.1 Nonomuraea sp. KM88
TGACGTGATCTCAGCGAATTGCCGGCAGGTAGTCGTGCTCGAAATGGGTGAGGACAAGTGCCGCGCGGGCGATGTCGCCGATTCGGCTGGGGCTGACGGTGATGTGCTGGAGGACCCGCCAGCGGCCTTTGAGCAGGGCGAATCCGCGTTCGCCGAGGCAGCGTAGAGCGCGTAGGAGCCGGTTGTAGGTGCGGTTGTCCGGGCTGAGGATCTGATTCCCCTCGGGTTGTCTGATCGGCGTGTGGATGCCGATTCCGGCGCCGTCGTAGCCGTTGTCGGCGAGGGTGGGCAGACCGGCTGCGGCTGCGGCGTACAGCGCGCCCAGCACGTGGGTGCGGGCGGCGGACAGGTCGTGGACGGAGCCGGGTACGACCTCGCCGATCCACAACGGCAGCCCGTTAGGTGCTGAGAGGGCTTGCAGGTTGCCGGCGTGGTGGTGGGCCTTGCCGGAGTACCAGGCATCGATGGGTTCGCCCTTGACGCTGGTGGTCTGCTCGGCGCAGCGGTCGATGGGGATCAGGGTGCCGTCGAGGATCACGTAGGCCAGTTCTCCGGCGTGGGCGCGGTCGAGGGCTTCGTGTAGATCTGGTGCTTGAGCTGCGAGAACTCCGATGCCTTCGTGGATGTAGCGGTAGGCGGTGGCTCGGGAGACGTGGTGATCGCGGCCGAGTTTGGGGATGTCGTGCTCGCCGCGGAACCAGCACAGCACCATGACTGCCTGCCGGAACGGGGTCAGGGCTCGGCTGTCTTTGGGCGTGCCGCGCAGTCGGCGTTCATCCCGCAGAAGTCGGGCGACGTGGTGAACGAGTGCGCGAGAGACGTCGAGCGTGGCACGATGAGCAATCACGTGGAGCCTTTCGGCGGCGAGATTTCTTGTGGTGAGAACTCATCTACCGGAGGCTCCACGCCCGTCTCCGGCCTTCGATGACTCCTCCCGATAGGCCCGATACGTCACCGCCTGCGTCCTAGAAATCCCCAATCGTCCTAAATTATTTCGCTGAGATCACCTCA
>NZ_JBQQCC010000073.1:0-985 GCF_052245635.1 Nonomuraea sp. KM88
TGATCGTTGAACGAAGAGGTCTCCGGTAGTTGGTTCAACGACCAAGAAGAACGAAATACCGGAGACCTCGTGGCCAGCGTAGTGGTGGCGAGGCGGCACGACCTCGCTGACGCGCAGTGGGCGGCGCTGGAGCCGCATCTGCCTGCCGCATCGGGCAAGGGGCGTCCGCCGAAGTGGAGCAGGCGGCAGTTGATCGACGGAATCCGGTGGCGGATCCGGACCGGGGCGCCGTGGCGGGACGTTCCTGCCTGCTACGGCCACTGGTTCAGCGTGTATGGCTTGTTCCGGCGCTGGCAGCGGGAGGGGGTCTGGTCGCGGATCCTGGCGGCGTTGCAGGCGTGTGCGGACGCCGCCGGGAAGATCGATTGGACGGTGAGCGTGGACTCCACGATCACCCGGGCTCACCAGCACGCGGCCGGAGCCCGCCGGGACGGCCACCTGCAGAAGGAGCCACCCGGCGGGGTGCACAGCGAGCCGGCCGATCACGCGCTGGGACGCTCACGCGGCGGGCTGACCACCAAAACCCATCTGGCTTGCGAGCAGGGCCGCAAGCTGCTGGCCGCGGTGGTGACCGCCGGGCAGCGGGGCGACAGCCCGCAGTTCATCCCGGTGCTCGCCAAAATCCGGGTGGCCCGCCTCGGCGGTGGCCGTCCCAGGACCCGCCCGGATCGGGTCCTGGCCGACAAGGCCTACACCAGCAAGGCCAACCGGACCCATCTGCGCCGGCGTGGGATCAAGGCGTGCATTCCGAGCAAGGCCGACCAGGACGCTCACCGGCGAGCCAAGGGATCGAAGGGAGGTCGCCCGCCGTCCTTCGACCCCGCGTTCTACCGGCTGCGTCACGCTGTGGAGTGCGGCATCAACCTGCTCAAAGGCAACCGCGGCATGGCGACCCGTTACGACAAGCTCGCCGTACGCTACGAAGCCGTCGTCATCATCGCTGCGATCAACCAGTGGCTCAGTGCCTTATGAAACACGACCTAGA
>NZ_JBQQCC010000074.1:0-966 GCF_052245635.1 Nonomuraea sp. KM88
CGCGAGCGGATGACCACGCAGGACGTCGAGGCGATCACGCCGCAGACCCTGATCAACATCCGCCCGGTGGTCGCCTCCATCAAGGAGTTCTTCGGCACCTCGCAGCTGTCGCAGTTCATGGACCAGATCAACCCGCTGGCCGGGCTGACGCACAAGCGGCGCCTGAACGCGCTGGGCCCCGGTGGTCTGTCGCGTGAGCGGGCCGGCTTCGAGGTCCGTGACGTGCACCCGTCCCACTACGGCCGGATGTGCCCGATCGAGACCCCGGAGGGGCCGAACATCGGCCTGATCGGGTCGCTGGCCTCCTACGCCCGGCTGAACGCCTTCGGCTTCGTCGAGACCCCTTACCGCAAGGTGGTCGACGGCAAGGTCACCGACCAGATCGACTACCTCACCGCCGACGAGGAAGACCGTTTCGTCAAGGCGCAGGCCAACACGGTGCTCAACCCCGACGGGTCATTCGCCGAGGCTCGCGTCCTCGTGCGCACCAAGGGCGGCGAGACCGAGCTCGCCCGTGCCGGGGAGGTCGACTACATCGACGTGTCGCCGCGCCAGATGGTGTCGGTGGCCACGGCGATGATCCCCTTCCTCGAGCACGACGACGCCAACCGGGCGTTGATGGGCGCCAACATGATGCGCCAGTCGGTGCCGCTGCTCAAGAGCGAGGCGCCGCTGGTCGGCACCGGCATGGAATACCGCGCCGCCACCGACACGGGCGACATGGTCAGCGCCGAGAAGGCGGGCGTGGTCGAGGAGGTCTCGGCCGACTACGTCACGGTGCTCAACGACGACGGCACGCAGACGACGTACCGCGTGGCGAAGTTCAGGCGCTCCAACATGGGCACCTCGTTCAACCAGAAGCCCATCGTCGCCGAGGGCGACCGGGTCGAGGTCAACCAGGTGATCGCCGACGGGCCGTGCACCGACCAGGGTGAGATGGCGCTCGGCAAGAACCTCCTGGTGGCG
>NZ_JBQQCC010000075.1:0-963 GCF_052245635.1 Nonomuraea sp. KM88
GTCGACGCCGCGCACCCACAACTCGGCCGCGCTGGACCACAACCGGCGCAGGCCGCCGTCGTCGCGGCGCAGCGTGCCGACGGACACCGCCTCGACGCCCGACTCCTCCAGCGTCTCGCGCATGCCGATCTGCAACACGGGATGCGCGCTGGCCTCCACGAAGAACCGGTGACCCGCCTCCGCCAGAGCACTCACCGCCGGAGCGAACCACACCGTCTGCCGCAAATTCTCATACCAGTACGCGGCATCGACCTCGGTTCCGGCCAACCACCCCCGCCGCACCGTCGAATACCACGCCACCCCGGCCTCACGCGGCCTCACCGGAGCCAGCAACCGCGCCAGCTCCTCCTCGATGGACGCAACGTGCGCCGAATGCGAGGCATAATCCACCTCGATCCGCTTGGCCCGCACCCCCCGCCCCTCACAATGAGCCAGCAGATCATCGATCGCATCCACATCGCCCGACACCACCGTCGAAGCAGGACCGTTCACAGCAGCAACCGACAACCGGCCATCCCAACGCTCCAGCAGCTCACCCACCTCAACCGAGCCGAGCGGCACCGACGCCATACCACCACGCCCAGCCAGAGCCACGATCGCCTGACTACGCAGCGCCACCACCCGAGCGCCGTCCTCCAACGACAACGCCCCCGCCACCACCGCAGCCGCGATCTCCCCCTGCGAGTGACCGACCACCGCCGCCGGAACCACACCGACAGACCGCCACACCTCCGCAAGCGACACCATCACCGCCCACAACACCGGCTGCACCACATCCACCCGGTCATAACCCGGCTGGCCGTCCTCACCACGCAACACACCCGTCAACGACCAACCCACAAACCGAGCCAGCACCGCCTCACACTCAGCCATCCGCGCCGCGAACACCGGCGAACACTCCAGCAACTCCACACCCATACCGAGCCACTGCGACCCCTGACCAGGGAACACGAACACCGACTT
>NZ_JBQQCC010000076.1:0-958 GCF_052245635.1 Nonomuraea sp. KM88
ACATCGAGCGCGGAGCCCGCCACCACCTCGCCTTCGGATACGGCCCGCACCAGTGCCTCGGCCAGAACCTCGCCAGGATGGAACTGCAGATCGTCTTCGACACGCTGTTCCGCCGCATCCCTGCCCTCCGGCTCGCCGCACCGGCCGAGGAGCTGCCGTTCAAGAACGACGCCGTCGTCTACGGCGCCCACGAGCTCCCGGTCACCTGGTGAGCACGAGCCGGCTCCGGCCAGTGCGTCCCGACCAAGCCCGGCCGCGTCTGGATGTACATCACGATCACTGATCCGTGAGTCCGGCCGAGTACCGGCACGAATCCCGGACGCGGCAGCTTCAAAGGCGGCCGACCAGCCAGAACCCGTCTCGAAGGGAGGTGTGGGCGATGCGACGCGACCCGGTCTGGACCTGATGAGGTGATCCCGCGGTGGAGTGGTGGCGTCTGCAACGAGGCGGGAGGGCCACCACCCACCGCCGGGAGCCGGCACCCGCCCGCGCGGGTTTTCCGGAGCATGGCGGGACCTGCCGCAGTGCGGGTTCGTCGAGGGCGGCCAGGACAGTCGAGTCGGACCGGACGGAATCGATGTACGCCAAAGTGCTCGCGATCGGCGAGTTTCGCGGTTTGTGGCTGGGCGGGTTGTTCGCGATGACGTTCGTGCCCGCGCTGGTCGGAGGCCCCGCGCTGGGCTGGCTGGCCGACCGCTACCCGCGGCGGGAGGTCACGATCGCCTGCGATGTGGCCAGGACCGTCCTCATCGGACTCGTCGCGCTGCCGGGCCTTCCGCTGCCCGCGTTGTGCGCCCTAATCTTCGCCTCATCCGGCATGGTCGCCGCCCAGGGGCTGGGCATCCTGCTCGGCGGCCTCCTCGTCGAAGCGGCCGGACCGGAGCACGGCCTGGCGATCGCCGGCGCCGCCGGGCTGGTCGCGGGAGTGCCGGTGCTGCTGGCCTGGAACAGAGCCACC
>NZ_JBQQCC010000077.1:0-795 GCF_052245635.1 Nonomuraea sp. KM88
TCGCCGACGAACGCGTGATCGCGGTTGGCGGCGGGAAGCGAGCAGATCACCATCGCCCCCGCGGGGATGACCTGCCCGGCGATCTCCACCTCGGCCGTGGTGGAGCGGGGCGGAGGCGCCTGCGAAATGGACAGCCACCGCAGCAGCTCTTCGACGGCGGACTCGATCAGCGCCGGGTCCTTGCGGATCAACGCGAGCTGGTCCGGATGCCGCAGCAGGGCCAGGGTGCCCAGCCCCAGCATGTTCGAGGTGGTCTCGTGGCCGGCCAGCAGCAACTGCCCGGCCACGCCGATGAGCTCGTCGGCGCTGAGATCGCCGCCGTGCTCGCGCACCAGCATGCCCAGCATGTCCTCGCCCGGATCAGCCTGCGCCCGGGCGACCAGACCGGCCAGATAGGCCCGCTCCTCCCGCCGCACCGCGGTCAGCTCCTCCACCGGCAGGGAAACATCCAGCAAGCGCGTGGAACGCTCCTGGAACTCGAACCGGTCGGCATCCGGCACCCCCAGCAGCTCGCAGATCACCAGGGACGGCACCGGCAGCGCGAAGTGCGCCATCAGGTCGGCCGGCCTGCCCGCCCCCTCCAGACCGTCCAGAGCGGTCTGGACGATCTCGGTGATCCGCGGCTCCAGCCGGCGCATCCGGCGCGCCGTGAACTCGGCAGTGAGCATCCGGCGCAGCCGGGTGTGCTCCGGCGGATCCAACCCGATCAGCTGCCCGGCACGCATCCTGGCCACCTCATCGGGATCCAGCGCACCCGCTCCGCGAAGCGGCGTCAGGGCACTGCTGAACCGGGCC
>NZ_JBQQCC010000078.1:0-762 GCF_052245635.1 Nonomuraea sp. KM88
CGGTTATCGCGACGTATGGGCAGGATCGTGATGAGCCGTTGTGGTTGGGGTCGGTGAAGTCGAACATCGGTCATACGCAGGCGGCTGCGGGTGTGGCTGGTGTGATCAAGATGGTGATGGCGCTGCGGCATGGGGTGTTGCCGAAGACGTTGCACGTGGATGAGCCGTCGCCGCACGTGGACTGGTCGGCCGGCGCGGTCGAGCTCCTGGCGGAGTCCCGGCAGTGGGATCGCCACGACCGTCCCCGCCGCGCCGCCGTCTCCTCCTTCGGCGTGAGCGGTACGAACGCGCACATCGTGATCGAGGAGTCCCCGGTCGCCGAGATCGAGGTCGAGCCGGTGAGTGGGCCGGTGGATGGGGTGCCGGTGGTGCCGTGGGTGGTGTCGGGTCGTAGTGCGGAGGCGTTGCGGGCTCAGGCGGGCCGGTTGGCTGATGCGGTGGCCGGTGAGTGGGCCGGTGTAGGGGCTGGTGTGCGGCTGGTGGATGTGGCGCATTCGCTGGTGGTGTCGCGGTCGGTGTTCGATCACCGTGCGGTGGTGGTGGGTGCTGGTCGGGATGAGCTGGTGGCGGGGTTGCGTGAGCTGGCCGATGGCATCGCGTCGGGTGTGGTGCAGGGTGTCGCGGGTGGTGGCGGTAAGTCGGTGTTCGTGTTCCCTGGTCAGGGGTCGCAGTGGCTCGGTATGGGTGTGGAGTTGCTGGAGTGTTCGCCGGTGTTCGCGGCGCGGATGGCTGAGTGTGAGGCGGTGCTGGCTCGGTTTGTGG
>NZ_JBQQCC010000079.1:0-733 GCF_052245635.1 Nonomuraea sp. KM88
CTGCTCGACGAAGTCGGGCCGGTGCAGCCAGATGCCGGTGTCGATGAGCAGTTCGACTCCGGCCTGGACGCACGGCAGCCCGGTGGCGCCGAGCGTGAGCGCGCAGGCCAGCTTGTGGCGGGCCCAGTAGCCGTCGGGCACGACAGCGGGATGAGTGGTCATGGCGTCAATTCCCTCGTAATCCCGTCAGCCGGGCGGCGGCCCGTTGCTGACCGGCGATCCAGGCGTCCTCGACGTGGGCTCCTGGGACGTGGACGTACTTCATCGTCGTGGCGATCCAGGCGTGGCCGAGGACGGCCTGGATGGCCAGCAGGTCCATCCCGCCGAGATAAAGCTGAGAGGCGCAGAAATGCCGCAGGACATGGGGGGTGACGGGGTCGGGCCAGTCCGGCAGATGGCGTCCGGCGGCCACCGCGAGCGCCGAACGGAGCGTCTCGTCTCCGACCCTGGCGGCGCTGCCGTCGATGTTCTTGCGCTCCGAGAGCAGCAGCGGGACGCCGGGACGGGTGTGGTCGTCGCCGAACTGGCCCCACACGTCCTCGACGAACCACCGCAACGTCGCCGCAGCGTTATTGATCAGCGGGACCATCCGCTCGCGCGGGCCGGAGCCGCGGGCGCCCTTGCCATGCCGGACGTGCAGCTTGCCGAACCGGCCCAGGTCCCACTTGATGTCGGTCAAATCCAGCTTGCACGTCTCGTTGACGCGCAGCCCGACCTCGCTCATCAGCTTGGC